>DATIDF010000321.1:0-5954 GCA_035456445.1 Anaeromyxobacter sp. | reverse complement strand
GGTCGAGGTCGTCCCTCGACTCGGCGTCTCCGCTGCCGCGGAGACGCTACGCTCGGGATGAGCGGCAACTGGATCCATCGCGGTCGGGGTCGGGGTCGGGCTGAAGGTCCGGGTCGGGGCCGGAACCGCGGGGCGGGTCGGGATCGCGTCCGGGAGCTCCTCCTGCACCGGCTGCTCCGCCTCCACTGCCTCGGTCGCCTCGGAAGCCGGGAGCGCCTCCTCCTCGACCGCCGCCTGCATGCCCGCGCTCACCTCTGCGGCCTCGTCTGCGGCGGCGGCGACGCCGTTGCGCTCGGGGGCGGCGCCGGGGGCACCGGTCTTGAGGCGCGGGCGCAGCTTGGGGACGTTCGCGTCGAAGGCCTTGCGCATGTCTTACGCTCCCGCCGCGCCCGCCTCGGCGGAGGCCGCCGCGCGGATGCGCCCGAGGATCTCGTTCTGGACCGCCTCGATGTCGGTCGCGCCCTTGGAGTCGGGATCGTACCCGAAGATCGGGCAGCCCTCGGACGAGGCCTGGGCGAACTTGGTGCACTGCCGGACCACGGAGTCGAGCAGGTAGTCCGCGTAGTGCTGGCGCAGCGCGCCGAGCGCCTCGCGGGAGATCTTGAACGTCTGGTTGAACGCGTTCACGACGATGAAGATGTGCTCGAGCTGATGCGACAGGTCCTGCTCGAGGCCCTGGATCGTCTCGAACAGGAGCCTGAGCCCGTCGTAGGAGAGGAAGTCCGCGAGCACCGGAATGATGAGGTCGCTCGCGGCCATGAGCGCGTTCAGGTTGAGGAGCCCGAACGAGGGGGGTGCGTCGAGCACGACGAAGTCGTACTTGCCCGCGACGCCCTGGAGCGCGTTCCGCAGCCGGAACTCGCGGCCGGCGAGCGGCATGAGCGCGAGGTCGATCGTGCTCATGGAGAGGTTCGCCGGCACGAGCGAGAGGTTCGGCATGCCGGTCTTGACGGTGACCTCGTCGATGGGCCGCCTCCGGATGATCACGTCGTGGAGGGTCTGCGTGAAGCTTCCGCCCTCCTTGCCGAGGCACTTCGTCGCGTGGCCCTGGCTGTCGAGATCGATCATGAGCACGCGGTAGCCGCGCTCGGCGAGGCGGTACGCGTACGACGACGAGAGGCTCGTCTTGCCGGTGCCGCCCTTGAAGTTGAGGAAGAGCTGCACGCGCGGCGCGAACGGCTCGGGCGCGCGGCGCAGCTTCTCGCGCAGCACGGGCAGATCGTCCGGGACGAACCCGTCCCTCTTCCCGAGGGCGGCCTCGACCTGCTTCGCCGTGGCGCCGACGATCTCGGCGAGGCGCTTCGCGGTGTAGCGGACGTTCTCCATTCGTTCCCCTAGCTCATGAACCAGCGCGCGCCGCGCTGGACGAGGGTGCCGCGCGCGCCGAGCGCGGCGAGCGAAGCGTCGATGCGGGCCGAGTCGGCGCCGAGCGCGGCGGCGAGGTCGGCGGCGGTGCAGCCGCGAAGCGCGGCGCGGACCTCCGAGATGATACCCGGTGCGAGGTCCGCAGCGGGGGATGGGGCTGCGTCGAGGACCGCGACGGCCGTCGCAGCACCGCTCGCCCTTCGACTCCGCTCCGCCGCTGGCGCGTCGGAGCTACGCTCAGGGCGAACGGACTTAAGGGATCCGGTCAGGGTCGGGGTCGCGGTCGCGATACCGCTCGCCCTTCGACTCCGCTCGGCCGCTGGTGCGGCCGAGCTACGCTCAGGGCGAACGGACTGCGAGGATCCGGTCGCGGTCCCTCGACTCCGCGTTTCCGCTACCGCGGAAACGCTACGCTCGGGATGACCGGCCACTTGAGATTCGCTCGAGGTCCCACTCGCGCTCGTCGGCTTACTCACGGTCTCGGTACGGTGCACGATCGTCCGCGCGTTCGGCGCCGCCGCGAGGACCGCGCTCCGGATCTCCTCCCCTCCCATCGCCGCGAGCTTCTCCGCGATCCGCCGGGAGGCGGCACGGCGCGCAGAGGCGGGGGCGTCGGCGTCGACCGTCTCGCCTGCGAGCCTGCCGAGGGCGGTCGCGGCGGCGCGGCGAACGGATGCGTCGGGGTGCTCGAGGCCGCGGGCGAGCGAGCCCTGCGCGCGGGCGGTGGGACGGCCGGACAGCGCCGCCGCCGCGGCGCGGGCGACGCCGCGGTCCGGATCGGCGAGCGCGGTCGCGAGCGCCTCCTCCGCGCCTTCACCCGACGAGAACCCGAGCAAGAGCGCCGCGCGGCGCCGGACGATCGGGCTCGGGTCGCGGAGCGCGGCGGAGAGCCTCTCCTGGGCGGATCCGGCCGCGACCGCGGCGAGCGCCTCGAGCGCCGCCACCCGCACCACCGGCCGCACGTCCTCGAGGGCGCGCACGGCGAGGTCTGCGGCGAACGGCTCCTTGAAGCGGGCGAGCGCGCCGAGCAGCGCGGCCTTCACCTCGGCCTCGGGCTCGCGGCCGAGCGCGGCGGCGAGGAGCGGCGCGGCCGCCTTGGAGCCGAGCGCCTCGAGCGCGCGGACCGCGCGGAGACGCCGGCCGGCCTCCGCGGCCGAGAGATCGTCCATGGAGCGCTCGTACAGCGCGCGATCGGCGCGCGTCGCGAGGAGCGCCTTCATTTGATCGCTGTCGCGCGTCGTGAGGCCCACGCGGCCGCCCGACGCGAAGCGGTCGGCGACCATCGAGACCGACTCCGGTGCCGTCCGGCCCTCGAGGACCGGCCGCGGCGCGGCCCTGCGCTCGCGCGAGGAGTCCTGCGCAGGGGCGGCGGAGACCTCGCTGGCGGCGGCCGCACGGGCGTGACCCCCCAGCCCCGCGGCCTCGGCCGCGGCCTTCCAGGCGCGGAGCGACTCGATCTCGGCGCGCAGCTCGGCGATGAACCCGGCGAGATCCGCGCCGCCCTCCTCCGGGCCGGGCGTGCCGTCCGCGCCGGTTGCGCCGGTCAGGCGCGCGCGCTCCACGAGCCCGCCCAGGAGCCGCTCGCGCTCCTCCTGGAGCAGCCGCACGCGCTCCTCCAGCTCGCCCGTGCGCGCCTCCGCGTCGGCGCAATGGCCGCGCTCGGCCGCGATGGCCTGCTCGAGCTCGACCTCGCGCCGCCGGGCGACGGCCGCGTCGCCGCGCGCGCGCTCCGCGGTCGTGCGCGCCGCCGCGAGCTCTGCCTCGAGCTGGGAGACGCGGCACTCGAAGAACACGATCTTCTCGAGCGCGCTGCGCAGGAACTCCTCCGGCTCGACGATGGTCCTCGCCCCTTCCACCCCGTCCATTCGCCCGCCCTGCCCCATCGCCGTCGAAGATCCCGCCCTGATCCCAGGATCTTGCGGAGATATCGCAGCTTACGAGATCGGGATCCGGGTGGCAAATTAGTTGACGGCTTCCGCGTCCCGGTGATCCGGGGCGTTCACGCCGCGTGGCGACCTGTGCTCGCCTCGAGGCCGTGCGCGCTCGGGCCGCGCTCCTCGCGCCAGAGGAGGAACGAGAAGACGAAGCCGGCGGTGGCGAGCGCGGCGAGCATCCACATCGCCGGGAGCCAGCCCGCGGGGTGCTGCGCGGAGGCGCCCGCCGCGTCGTTGGCGGCGCCGATCCCCCAGCTCATCCCCGCCCAGCCGACCTGCTGGCAGAAGGTCATGAGCGCGTAGGCCGAGCCGAGCCGCGCGTCCGGCACGAGGTAGGTGACCGCCGGCCAGAGCACCGCCGGGACGAGCGCGAACGAGAGGCCGAGCATCGCCATCGAGAGCGAGAGCGGCAGGTCCGTGTACGCCATGATCAGGAACGGCGGCACGAGGAGCGCCGAGCCGATCGTCATGAGGAGCGCGCGCTTCCCGATCCGATCGGCGAGGAGGCCGAAGAGCGGCATGCCGAACATCGAGACGAGCGGCAGCACCGACTTGAGGTTCCCGGCCTCCGCCGGCTCGACCCCGTGCGCCTGGATGAAGAACAGGTTCGCGAAGGTGCGGAACGGGAAGATGGTCGCGTAGAAGGCGACGCAGAGCCCGACCACCCACCAGTACGCGCGGCCGAAGCGGACGAGGTCCTTGACGACGAGCTTGTCCGTCTGGAGCGCGCGCGCGGCGCCGTGGCGGCGGGCGGCGTAGGTCTCGAGCGCGGCGTAGACGACGGCGAAGACGAGCCACAGGAAGCCCAGGCCCGCGGCGAGGAGGAGCGGCGGCTGCCAGTCGTGGAAGAGCCCCTTCGCGAGATCCGGCGACTTGTCCGCCACCCACGAGCCGAGCCGCGCGATGAAGAGCTGCACCGCGAGCGCGAACGAGATCTCCTTCCCCTTGAACCAGCGTCCGACGACCGTGGTCGCCGCGACGATGAAGAGCTCGGAGCCGACGCCGAGCACGAAGCGGCCGACCGCCATCGCGATGGCCGGCGAGCCGGGCATCGCCGCCGGCAGGAACGCGATGAGCGCCGACCCCGCCGCTCCCACCGCGCCGAAGAGCACCGCAGAGCGCGCCGTGCCGAGCCGGTCGATCAGGACGCCGCCCGCGATGAGCGTGAGCAGCGCCGCGACGTTGTAGGCCGTGTCGAGGAGCCCGATCTGCTGGTCGGTGAAGCCGAGCTGCTCCTGCAGGAACGGCGTGACCGGGTAGAGCGCGTCGAAGACGTAGTAGTTCCCGAACATCGCGATGCTGCACGCGACGAGCACGAGCCAGCGGAAGCCCGCGGAGGGCTGGGCCGGGACGAGGTTCGGGGCGGCGTCGGTCATGGCCGCGCAACATAGCGCGGTCGCCCGGGGCGGACCACGGCGGCGACGCCGCAGCTCCGCAGCGGCGTTTCACTCACCGCTCGCCGCGGCTCAGTGCGGAGAAGGGCGTGCCTCGGCGCCCTGACCGCGGCGCTCGGCGTAGCGCCGTTCCTCGTCCCCGCCGACCTCTTCGCCGGGGCGCTCCCAGATGAGCGACCCGCCGGGAGCCGGGCCATGCGGTGGCGCCGTATCGACGTGCCCCGCCGGCGGCAATCGCGCCGACGCGACCTCGGCGAAGACGGCGCGCGCCTCCGCGGGTGTCGCAGCCCTCGGGAAGCCGTCGGGAGCCGGGATGCGCCAGGATTCCGGCAGCGCGCCACGCGAGAGATCGATCAGATCCTTCCCGGTGCGAGCGACCACGAGCTCGCCGTCGCGCGTGCCGCGGACCTCGTCGTAGCGGAACACGTGATCCTTTCGGAAGAGGATCGGGAACCCCTTCTCCACGCCGAAGCCCCAGTCGTAGAGCTCCTTGACCCGGCCGAGCGCATGCCCGTCGAGATCTCGCACGCGCTGCCCGACCCGCACGCCGTTCCGTTCCTTCATGAGTCACAGGTACGGACGGCGCGGCCGCACGGCCACGCGCGGGCGGGGCCCGCCGCTTCGGGGGGGCGGCATCCGGGCCCCCGCCCGCCACGTCCCTCCGTCCAGACGGCGACCGAGCAGGCACGCGCTCACGCCCGCTTCACGCGAGCGGCGCGCACCTTCGTCACCTTGCGCGGATCACCGTCGGCGACCGTGAACACCCACCCGCGCCAGAAGAACCGGTCGCCCTTCGCCGGGATGGCGCCGGCGAGGGAGTTGAGGAAGCCCGCGACGGTCTCGAAGCCCTGGTCGTCCGGCACCGCCGCGGAGGCGACGGCGTTGAACTCCGCGATCGGCGTCGCGCCCTGGACGGTGAACGTGCCGTCCCCGTGCGCCTCGATCGACCGCCCCTCCTCCTGCTCGAACTCGTCACCGATCGCGCCGACGATCTGCTCGAGGACGTCCTCGAGCGTGCACACGCCCATCACGCCGCCGTACTCGTCGACGACGAGGGCCATGTGGAGCTTGCGGCGCTGCATCTCGCGCAGGAGCTGATCGACCGGCTTCGACCACGGGACGAAGTGCGGCGGCCGGATGATGTCGCGCAGGACGATGAGCTCGGGGTGCTCGAGGAGCGGCACGAGGTCGCGCGCGTGCAGCGTGCCGATGACGTGATCGAGGCTCTCCCGGTACACCGGCAGGCGCGAATGGCCCTCCT
>DATIDF010000320.1:0-3067 GCA_035456445.1 Anaeromyxobacter sp. | reverse complement strand
GGGCGCCTCGCCGCCCGACATCTGCGACGCGGCGATGAAGGAGGCCTACGTCAAGAACCGCGACGTGGTGATCTTCGACACCGCCGGGCGCCTCGCCATCGACGAGCCGCTGATGCAGGAGCTGGAGCAGATCAAGGAGCGCACGCACGCCGCCAACATCTTCCTGGTCGTCGACGCCATGATCGGCCAGGACGCGGTCAACACCGCCCGGGCGTTCAACGACCGCCTGGCCATCGACGGCGTGATCCTCACCAAGCTCGACGGCGACGCCCGCGGCGGCGCGGCGCTCTCGATCAAGGAGGTCACCGGCAAGCCCATCAAGTTCCTCGGCATGGGCGAGTCGCTCGATCGCCTCGAGGAGTTCCGCCCCGAGGGGCTCGCTTCGCGCATCCTCGGGTTCGGCGACATCGTCGGGCTGGTCAAGGACTTCGAGCAGCACGTCGACGAGGAGACCGCGGAGGCGGAGGCCCAGAAGATCCTCTCGGGTGACTTCACGCTCGAGGACTTCGTGAACCAGATCCGGCTCGTCCGGAAGATGGGCCCGCTCGGCGACCTGATGGAGAAGTTCCCGCTCTTCGGCGAGCTGCCGGAGGGCTTCCAGTTCGACGACCAGGCGCTCACGAAGATCGTGGCGATGGTCGACTCGATGACGCAGACCGAGCGGCTGCGGCCGGACATCATCACCGACGCGCGACTGAAGCGGATCGCCCGGGGCTCCGGCCGTGGCGAGAAGGAGGTCCGCGACCTCCTCAAGCAGTACAACGCGATGCGCGGGGTGATGAAGCAGATCGGCTCCGCTCCCGGGCTCCTCTCGCGCCTTCCCGGCGTGAAGCAGCTCATGAGCCTGCGCAAGCTCCAGGGCAAGGGCATGGAGGACGTGCTCGGCGCCGACGCGCAGGCGGTGGAGCGCGCCCTCTCGGGCGGCCTCGTCCCGGACGCGGCGATGGCGCAGCAGATGGGGCTGCCGAAGGGCTACACCCCGCCGATGGCGGCGGGCGCGATGGCGCGCGCGCGGCTCATGGGCTACGCGCCCGAGCCGATCGGGCTCGAGTCGAAGAAGGACCGCGACGCCCGCAACAAGAAGCGCAAGGCGGAGCGTCAGGCGCGCAAGAAGGCGCGCAAGCGCGGCCGCAAGTAGGGACCGGGGCTAGCCCGCCTCGTCCTCGTCCGCCGCGGCCGTCTCGCCGTATTCGATCGCGCACCGCGCGCAGAACTCGTTCGGCGGCGGCGCCGCCGGCACCGCGATCGTCTTCCCCTCCGCGCCGCACACCTGGCAACGGCCGGGCAGCTCCACCTCGCCGCGATCGAGCGGGCTCTCCTTCGTCGTCTCCCTCATCCCCCACCTCGCTTCCCCTTCTTCTTCGGAACCACGAGCCCGCGCGACAGCCGGCGGAGCACGCGGTGGTGCTGGCGCCGCTTGTACCGCTCGTGCGAGGAGTCCCCCTCCTCGTTGCGCGCGGCCGTCGCGGCGTCCACGACCTGGAACTCGACGAGCGAGAACACGATGCGGCCGAGCTCGTCCGCCATCGGATCGAGCGGCGGCAGGAGATCGTCGATGCGCACCGGCAGATCGACGACGAAGTTGAGGACGCGGAAGTCGCGCCCGCTGAACTCGTTCCGCGGCGCGGCCGGGTCCCGCCGCTCGAGATCGGCGGGGAGCTGCAGCTCGGAGGCGATCGCGGCGCCCCGGGGGTGCGCGGCGAGCAGGTCCTGGAACCGGACGAGGCTGTTCTGCGTCTGGCCGGGGACCGCGTAGTTGAACGGGAACAGCGCCTGGGTGAGGTGCCAGACCACCGGGGCGATCTGGTCGGTGCGCTCGGTCACCACGCGGTAGCGGACCCGGTCGAACACCTGCGCGGCGACCGACTCCTTCTTCGCGAGGAGCTTCGTGACGAGCGAGTCGCGCGACTTGGAGTTGCCGGCGAACTCCAGCACCGGCAGCCCCGCCGCGCGCATCCGCTCCGCCTCGGACATGATCCGCCGATGCGCGCGCTGCGCGAGATCGGACTCGCGGAGCGGCGTGCGAAAGAGCAGCTCGCGCGCCTCGAGGTGGTGGATCACGTGCATCACCTTGAGCACGACGCAGGCGATCCGCCGGTAGCGCCGGGGCTCGACCGTCCCCGAGGCGAGGAGGAACAGATCGCAGAGGTCGTCGGGCCGGGCGACGGGCTCGGCGACGCGGTAGCCGAAGACGGTGCGGAGGTACTCGACCGCCTGGGCGAGGATGGCGCGCAGCCGCCGCTCGTCCCGGGCGTCGTCGTGATCGAATTGGTTCAGGCGGAGGTACGACTCGACCTCCGAGCGATCGCGAAAGTTGAGCCGGCGCCAGTCGATGACCGAGCCGCCGCGGAGGATCACCCGCAGCGACTCCAGCTCGGCGATCCCCATCCGCTCGAGGGGGCGGTAACCGCCGGCGGGCGCCGGCGCGGCCTTCGTGTGCAACGCCACCTCTCCTCGTCGATCTGCGGGACGGCGGGACAGTGTCAGCCGCGCGCCCGCCGGTCAAGCCGGCCCGGAGGGACGTGCGGCAGCCCGTCCGCTCGCCCGGAGGTCGCCTCTAGAACTTGAACGGGAACGTGACTTCCTGACCGGTGGTGCTGGAGCGCGGGAACTTGATCGTCTTCACGACGCCCGAGAGGCACTGGGCGAACTGCCCGCTCGCGAACTCGGGGGTGAGGCACTTCACGTCTCGCACCGAGCCGTCGCCTGTGATGATCCAGCGCATCTTGAGCGTGCCGGAAGCGTCGGCGTCGCGCGCCTTCTGCTCGGACACGCAGCGCTGCAGCCCGTCGATGCGCTGCGCGACGGACTCGTTGATCTGCGCCGAGCTCAGCTTCGCGGGCAGCTCACCGCCCGGCCGCGGCGGGACGTAGACCGATCGGCTCGAGGACGACGATCCGCCGCCGAGCGCGTCGTCGAGGGCCGCGTCGTTCGACTCGAAGTCGAGGACCGACCGCTTGCGCGGGGCCGGCGGCTCGGGGGCCTGCGCGGGCGGCGGCGTCGCGGTCGCGACGCGCGTCTCACGGGCAGGCTCGCGCCGAGGCGGCGCCTCGCGCCGGACGGTGCG
>DATIDF010000319.1:0-4653 GCA_035456445.1 Anaeromyxobacter sp. | reverse complement strand
GGCGAGCTGCTGTTCAGCAGCTTCGTCCCCGCCTCGCCGGGCGATGGGAGCCAGTCCTTCTTCGGCATCGCCTTCGACGAGGCGCGCATCGCCCGGGTGCGGATCACGAGCGGCGACGTCGCGCCGGGGCCGGATGATGATGGGAAACATGACGTCGTCATGATGGACGACTTCATCTACGGCGAGCCCCAGGCCCTTCCCTGACCCGCTTGTTTCCGTCTTCGCAAGGTTGACCCGCCGGTCTCGAGCTCCCCGACATCGTCGTCGGGGAGCTCACGGCGTCCGTCGCTTGCGTGGAGCCGTCGCGAGGTGCTCGATGCCGTCGCCGAGCCGGGCGCCCCGAGGAGTGAGCACCGCAGGCGGGCCCAAAGGCACGTCGAGGAGCGCAACGACGAGGCCGCCCGGCGCAGGCAGGCAGCGCGCGCCGTAGCAGGCTCCATGCAAGCGGGTGACGCCGTCAGCCGTCCTCCCAGATCCCGAGCACCCGGGCGACGATCGGGCCCGCGAACCCGCGGCCGAGCAGAAAGCGCGCGAGCCGGCGGCGCGCCCGGTCGTCGAGAGCGTCCAGCGCGACCCCGCGGGCGCGACGCTCCGCGAGCGCGCGGCACAGCGCGACCTCGCCGCCCTCCCCTTCCCCCGCGCCGTCCGCGATCGCCGTCGCGATCGCCGCGCGGGCGGCGGGGCCGGCGATCCCGGCGGCGCGCAGCCTCCGCTCGGCGAGCCGCGGGCCGAGGCGCCCCGGCGCGACGAGCGCGCGCGCCCGGGCGCGCGCGTAGGCGGCGTCGTCGAGATAGCCGAGACCGCGCAGCCAGGTCATCACCGCGTCCGCCTCGGCGGCGAGCTCCGCCTTCCCGAGCCGCGCGCGCAGCTGCGCCTCGGTCCGGGCGCGGCTCGCGAGGAGGCGGAGCGCGAGCGCCTTCGCGCGCGAGAGCGGGGGAGCGTCATCCGGCATCGACGGCGCCGAGGGTAGCACGCTGCCGCCGGCGACCGGCGGAGCCAGCCGCCCACCATCAGGCGTCGTAGCGGATGTCGCCCGCGCCCGCGACGTCATACCCCGGGATCGCCCCGACCTCCGCCCGGAAGGCCTTCCCCTGCGCCACCTCGCAGAGCCGGACGACGCGGGGATCGCCGAGGTCCTTCGCCTTCACGATGAGCCCGTAGGCCTCGGTCGCGAGCAGCTGGAAGGACATCCCCGCCCGCTCGCCCCATGCCCGCGAGGCGAGGCCGGCGTCCGCGCGTCCCGCGGCGACGGCCAAGACCACCTCGAGGTGCGAGGCCAGCACGAGCGCCCGCCGGTGGACCCGCTCCGGATCCAGCCTCTCCTTCCGGAGCGCGTCGTCGAGGTACTCCCGGACGCCCGCGGTGGGCGGCCGCGACGCGAGCCTCAGCCTCGCGAGATCCTTCACCCTGGGAGGCGGCGTGCCGGCGCGCCCGAGGAGACCCACCTCGCGGCTGACGAGGTGGAGCCGCGCCACGCGGTCCCCGCCGAGGTGAGACGGGAACCCTCCGGCGTGCGCGCCGGTCGCGAGCACCGCGCCCGCCTGCAGGAGCTCCGCCCCGAGGGACACGTCGGCCTGGACGAATCCGATGAGCGGAGGTCCCTCCGCGGTCGCGAGCGCGAGGAGCCTCATCACGACCACGTCGCCGTTCGCCGCGACGACGGACGGTGGCGCGCCCTCGGCGATCCCCGCCCCGGACCGCTCGGGAGGCGCCGCCAGCGGCTCCCGGCCTCCCGACCACGCGAGGACGTCCTCCCGCGAGAAGCGCCACTCTCCCCCCACCCGCCGCCCCGGCAGGCCCTTCTTGAGCAGCCGGTACACGTGCTTCGGGTGAACGCGGAGGAGCGCGGCGACCTCCTCCGTCCTGAGCAGGGTCCCGGCGGGCATGTGCGCGCGGATGATAACAGCCCGCCACCGGGTTGACGCAAGTTGCCGAACGCTACTCTGGCGCGGTATATGTGGCGAATTGTTACCTTTCGCTCCCTGCGTCCTCGCGGAGCCTCCATGACGAGACCGCTCGCCCTCGCCAGTCTCGCGGTCCTCGTCGCGGCGACGCCCGCGTCGGCGGGGGCGCCGGAGAGGACGCTCTCCGTCGCCGCCGCCGCGAACCTCAAGATCGCGATGCAGGCGCTGAAGGAGGGGTTCGAGGCGGAGCGGCCCGGCATCGAGGTCGCCGTCACGACCGGCGCGTCGGGCAACTTCCTCGCGCAGATCCAGAACGGCGCTCCCTTCGACGTCTTCTTCTCCGCCGATCGCGAGTACGCGCAGAAGCTCGTCGAGGCAGGGCTCGCGAGCGGAGACGGGGAGGTCGTCTACGCGATCGGCACGCTCGTCGTCTGGACACCGAAGGGCTCCGCACTCGCCCTCGAGAAGAAGGGGCTCGCGGCGCTCACGGACCCGGCGGTGAAGCGGATCGCGATGGCGAACCCCGCCGTCGCGCCGTACGGCCGGGCCGCCGAGGCCGCGCTCCGGGCCGCGGGCCTCCTCGACTCCCTGAAGGAGAGGCTCGTGCTCGGCCAGAACGTCTCGCAGGCCGCGCAGTTCGCGCAGAGCGGCGCCGCCGAGGCGGCCTTCATCCCGCGCTCGCTCACGTTCTCGCCGGCGCTCCGGGACGGGAGGGTCTACACGGTCCCGGCATCCTCCTACCCGAGACTGGAGCAGGCGGCCGTCGTCCTCCGCGCGGCGCGGTCTCCCGCGCTCGCGAGGGCCTTCGTGGCCTTCGTGACGGGGCCGAAGGGGAAGGCGATCCTCACCCGGTACGGATACGAGCTCCCATAGATGATCGACCGGGCCGCCCTCACGCTCAGCCTCGAGCTCGCGACGCTGACGACGATCGCGCTCGTCGCGATCGGGCTCCCGATCGCGTCCTGGCTCGTGGCCTCGCGGTGGCGCTGGACGTTCGTGCTCGAGGCGGTCATCGCGCTGCCGCTCGTGCTGCCGCCCACGGTCCTCGGCTTCTACCTGCTCTTCGGGCTCGGGCCGCGGAGCCCGCTCGGCCAGGCCTACGAGGCCGTCGTCGGACACCGCTTCCCGTTCTCGTTCGAGGGGCTCCTCGTCGCCTCGATCCTGTACAGCCTGCCGTTCGCGGTCCAGCCGTTCGCCGCGGCGCTCTCGACGGTCGACCCCCGCCTCGTCGAGGCATCGCACAGCCTGGGCGTCTCGCGGCTCGGGACGTTCTTCCGGGTCAGCGTGCCGCTCTCCTGGCACGGAATCCTAGCGGGCGCCGTCCTCACGTTCGCGCACACCCTCGGTGAGTTCGGGGTGGTGCTGATGGTCGGCGGCAACATCGCCGGGCGGACGCGCACGCTGTCCATCGCCATCTTCGATCACGTCGAGGCGCTCGAGTACGACGCCGCGAACCGCACGGCGGCCCTCCTCCTTGCGCTCTCCTTCGCCGTGCTCGTCCTCGTGTACGGCCTGCAGCGGCGTCCCTTCTTCCGATGGCACGAGCGCTGACCTTCGAGATCGAGCGGCGGTTCGCGCGCGGCCCGCTCGTCTCCGCGCGCGCCGAGCTGCCGCTCGACGGCGGTCTCGTGACAGTCCTGTTCGGCCCCTCGGGCGCGGGCAAGACCACCGTGCTACGCGCGCTCGCCGGCCTCGATCGGCCGGACGCCGGGTTCGTCCGCTTCGAGGGCGAGACCTGGTTCGACGCGAGGACCGGCGTCCGGGTCGCTCCCCAGCTCCGCCGGATCGGGCTCTTGTTCCAGGACTACGCGCTGTTCCCGCACCTCTCGGCCGCCGCGAACGTCGCGTACGGGCTGCACGGGGTCGCGCGCGCGGAGCGGCGCGAGCGGGTGCGCCGGATCGCGGCTCAGCTGCGGATCTCGGAGCTCCTGGACCGGCGCCCCGGGGAGCTCTCCGGCGGCGAGCGTCAGCGCGTCGCGCTCGCGCGCGCTCTCGCGCCCTCTCCGCGCTTGCTCCTCCTCGACGAGCCTCTCTCTGCCCTCGACGCGCCGGCCCGGGCGGAGCTCCGGGGCGAGCTCCGCCGCACGCTCGAGGCGTCCGGCGTGCCCGCGATCGTGGTCACGCACGACCGCGTCGAGGCGCTCGCGCTCGGCGACCGGATGGTGGTGCTCGTCGATGGGACGGTCCGGCAGATCGGCCCGGTGCACGACGTCTTCAGCGCCCCGGCGAGCGTGGAGGTCGCGAAGGTGGTCGGGACCGAGAACGTCCTCCCCGTCCGCCTCGCGCGGCGGATCGAGGGACTCGCCGCCGTGCGCGCCGGCGGGGTCGAGCTCGTCGGCGTCGATCCCGGCGACCTCGCCGACGAGGCCTACGCGTGCATCAGGGCCGAGGAGATCGTCCTCGAGGAGGCGCCCGGGGCACCCTCCTCCGCGCAGAACCTGCTCCCGGGCACGATCACGGCGCGCCAGGACGAGGGCCCCCTGGTGCGCGTCCGGATCGACTGCGGGATCCCGCTCGTCGCGCTCGTCACGCGGGCGAGCGCCGAGCGGCTGCGCCTCGCGCCCGGCCGCCGCATCGCGGCCCTCGTCAAGGCGCCGTCGGTGAGGCTCGTCCCCCGGAGCGGTCCGTGACGCTGCTGAGTCTCACGTCAGATCAGAACCGCTCGATCTGGAAGTCGTCCTCACGCGCCGGCGCGACGGCGGCGGCGGGGCGCGGCGCGACGGGCGGCGCGCTGGGGCGCGGCGCCACG
>DATIDF010000318.1:0-17283 GCA_035456445.1 Anaeromyxobacter sp. | reverse complement strand
CGACCGGCTACCACGCGGCGGAAATGGCGAAGGTGCAGCCCGGCTCCACCGTCGCGATCTTCGGCGCCGGACCGGTCGGCTTGCTCGCGGCGTACAGCTCGATGCTGCGCGGTGCGGCAGAGGTGTACGTGGTCGACGCGGTCCCGGAGCGGCTCGAGAAGGCGCAGCAGATCGGCGCGATCGCGATCGACTTCCGCAAGGGCCCGCCCGCGGAGCAGATCCGCGACCTGCGCCTCGCGAACCCGCTGGTGCGCGGCGCGATGCGCAGGGGCGAGGAGAAGATGGCGGGCGTCATGTGCGGCATCGACGCGGTCGGCTACCAGGCAAAGGACTTCGACGACCCGAGCAAGGAGCACCCGACGTCGCTGACCGAGCAGCTCGTGGAGCTCATCAACCCCACCGGCGCGCTGGGAATCATCGGCGTGTTCCTTCCCGAGGACCCGGGCGGCAAGGACAAGGCCGCGAAGCAGGGCGCGTACACGCTGCCGTGGGGCAAGCTGTGGTCGAAGGGGATCCAGCTTGGCATGGGGCAGACGCCGGTGAAGAACTACAGCCTCGTGCTGCGCGATCTCATCACCGCCGGCCGGGCGAAGCCGAGCTTCATCGTGTCGCGGCGCATCCCGCTGAGCGAGGCGCCGGACGCCTACCGCAGGTTCGATCGGCCCGAGCCCGGTCGACAGGCGGCCGGCGATCGTCGCGCGTTGCGACGACGTTGGGCATGACTCTCCCTGCAGGTGCGGCACCGATGGAGGTGCAGCACCGCTCCTACTCCCGCGGACGAGCCGCGCTGCTCGCGCTCTCGAAGCGCGAGGGCTCGCGGTCAGTGCGCCGTGGCCGCGTTGCGCGGATCGTCCTCGGCGTTCGCGTACGTGATCGCGAACGGCCCGATCGCCTCGACCTGGATCACGGTGTCATCCGCGGCAGACCACGCGTAGTGATACTGCTCCTTCGGAAGGAAGGCGTAGTCGCCAGGCTCCAGGAGCCTGGCGCTGGCGCGATCGAGCGTCCTTCCGTTCCCGAGGTGCAGGCGGCCGGAGATCACGGTCACGTGCTCGTCGTGCGGGTGGCAATGGGGTGCGAAGACGTACTGCTCCGAGGTCCTGAGCCGCACCGAGAACATCGCGCCCTTCGCGCCGGGATCGCCGTGGAGGACGCAGAGCTCGCACCCTGCCGGGAAGGCATCCGGCGCGGTTCCCCAGCTCATCTCGCCTCGCCGGATCAGCTCGGGCGATTCCCTGGACAAGGCGCGCTCGCTCGCCATCGCCTGCCGCCCCTCGCCCACGCCCTGCGCCTCATGCGTCGATACTGCCATGGCGTCCTCCTTGCCTGCTGATGCACCTACGGTGAATCGCTCGCGTCGTGCGCTAGCTCTCGCCGGTCGTGGGATCGATGATCGCGGCGACCTCCGAGATCCTGTCTGCCGGGATGCCGCTGCAGCGGGCGTGCTCGCGGATGAGATCGGGATTGGCTGCGTAATAGACGCAATAGATCTTGTCGTCGACGACGTAGCTGTGGACCCACTGGATGTCAGGGCCGAGATCCCGCAGGATCCCATTCGACTTCTGTGCGGTGGCGCGTAGCTCGGCGGCAGACATCCTCCCGGCGCCCGGCAGCTCCCGCTCGATCACGTACTTCCGCATGAGCCTCTCCGACGCCTCAACCGGCCGTGCGCCAAGGCACTCTCTTGACATACCGACAGTAGGTATCCAGGATACTGGAGGTATGAACGTCAAGGGCGGGCCCCAACCGGTGCGTAAGAGCCGGCGCGAAGAGTCCGCGGAGGCGACGCGCGTCGCGCTCGTCGAGACGGCGCGAGCGCTGTTCGCCGGGAGGGGATATGCCGACGTGTCGATCGACGAGATCACCGAGGGCACCCGGGTGACGCGGGGCGCGCTCTACCACCACTTCGAGGACAAGCGAGCGCTCTTCCACGCGGTCGTCGAGGCCGTCGAGCGGGATCTCACCGAGGAGGTCCGTCGCAAGGCGCGCAGCGAGCGGGATTCGTGGGAGCGGCTGCGAACGGCGTGCGACGCGTATCTCGACGCCTGCCTCGCGCCCGAGGTGCAGCGCATCGTCGTGCTCGACGCACCGCCGGTGCTGAGCTGGCGCGCCTGGTGCGAGATAGACAAGCGCTACGGGCTGGGCGTCTTCGCCGAACACCTGGCCGCCGCCCGCGATGCCGGGTTGCTCGCAGCCCAGTCCGTCGAGACCGCAGCGCAGCTCCTGCTCGGCGCGCTCAACACGGGGGCGCGCGTCATCACGGACGCCGCCGACAAGGGCGCGGCGCGGACGGCCGTGCACGAGACGATCGACCGGCTCCTCTCGGGCTTCCGGGTGGGCGATCGCGCTGACGGCAAGCGCGAGCGCAACGGGCGTCGACGCTGAGGCGCCCGCCAGGCCGGCGGTCTAAACCCGACGACCCGGCCGAAGGCCGGGTCGTCGGTCCTGCGAAACGATGGAAGCGGACTACTTCGCGGCCGGAGCCGGAGCAGCCGGCGCCGGAGCCGGAGGGGGAACGACCTGGTGCATCTTCTCCTGCGCGCCCGTGGCCTTCACCTCGGCCTTCTGCTTGGCCTCGGTCGCGGTGGCCTGACCCTTCGCGCTGGCCTCCGTCGCGGTCGCCTGGCCCTGCTCCGCCGCGGCGTCGGCCTTCGCCTTCGCGTCGGTCGCAGTCGCCTGACCCTTCGCCTTGCCGGCCGTCGTCTTCTCCACGCCCTTCGCCTTGCCGGTCTTCGCCTTCGCCTTCCCCGAGGCGGCCTTCTCGTGGCCCAGCGCCTTCGCCTGACCCGCCTGCTCGCCGGCCGCGGGGCTCACGGCGGAGGCCTTCTCCTCGGCCTTCGTCGCGGCGGCGTCGCCCTTCTGCTCGGCCTTCGCGGCGGCATCGGTCGTCGCCGACTCAGCCTTCCCCGCAGCGTCGGTCGTCTTCGTCTCGGCCTTGGCGGCGGCGTCGGCCGACTTCGCCTCGGCCTTCGCGCCGGCCTCGCTCGTCTTCGTCTTGGCCTTGCCGAGCTCTGCCGCGCCGGGGACCTGGGCGCGAGCGGGGGCCGCGAAGCCGAACAGCGCTGCGAGTGCGAGCGTGAATGCGAACCTCGTCGTCATCTACGTGTCCTTTTGTGGGGGGAGCGGCGTCGCTCTGTCGATGATGCGCCGGCGGGTCCGCGGAGCGCGGCCGGCCGGGCCGGTCGAGCGACGCGGAGTAGAACACCGATATTCAACGACGCCCAATCCCGAAACGGGTCGCCCGGTCGTCGCGCAGGCGCCGGAGCCGTGGCGTGGCGGAGAGCACCGACCGTTCCTCCACGCGATCGAGCCAGCGCGGCACCGCTTCGCTAAGTCCTGGCCATGCGTGAGACGCTCGCCGAAGCGGTCGCCGATGCCAGACGTCGCACGCTGGAGCTCGCGTCGGCGCTGTCCGACGCGCAGCTCCTCGGACTGCGGCTCTCGATCGTGAACCCGCCTCTCTGGGAGCTCGGCCACGTCGCCTGGTTCCAGGAGCGCTGGGTGCTGCGCCACGCGGCCGGGAGGGCGCCGCTCCGTGCCGACGGCGACGCCCTCTACGACTCCGCCGCCATCCCGCACGACACGCGCTGGGAGCTGCCGCTCCCGGACCTCGCGGAGACCACCGCATACCTGCGCGAGGTCGAAGCCCGCGTCGGGGCGCTCGTCGAGCGCGGCGACGCGGATCCGTACCTCGTCGCGCTGAGCGTCTTCCACGAGGACATGCACTTCGAGGCGATGGCGTTCACACGCCAGACGCTCGGGTACCCCGCGCCGGAGCTCTCCGACGCCGCGCCGCCGGTCCTGGGCGGCGGCGACCTGCCTGGAGAGGTCGCCGTTCCCGGGGGCACGTTCCGGCTCGGCGCGGAGCCCGGCGCGACCTTCGTGTTCGACAACGAGAAGTGGGCCCACCCGGTGGAGCTCGCGCCGTTCCGGATCTCCCGGGCGCCCGTCACGCAGGCTCGCTTCGCCGAGTTCGTGGAGGACGGCGGCTACCGTTGCCGCGAGTGGTGGAGCGGCGCCGGCTGGGGCTGGCGCGAGGCGGCCGGCGCGGAAGGGCCGGTCTACTGGGAGCACCGCGGCGGACGCTGGCTCCGGCGAGATTTCGATCGGTGGGTCCCGCTCGAGCCGCATCGACCCATGGTGAATGTGAGCTGGTTCGAGGCGGAGGCGTGGTGCCGCTGGGCTGGGCGCAGGCTGCCGACCGAGGCGGAGTGGGAGGCGGCCGCCGCGGGCGAGCCCGGGCCCGGCGGCGGCCTCTCGCCGAGGAAGCGGCGCTTCCCCTGGGGCGACGCGCCACCCAGCCCCGAGCGCGCGCACCTCGGCGCCCGGTGCCTCCACGCCATCGACGTCGGCGCGCTCGCCTCGGGCGACGGTGCGTTCGGGTGCCGGCAGCTCGTCGGCAACGTCTGGGAGTGGACCGCGAGCGACTTCTCGCCTTACCCAGGGTTCGCGCCGGACGCGTACCGCGAGTACTCCGAGCCCTGGTTCGGCACGCACAAGGTACTGCGCGGCGGCAGCTTCGCGACCCCGCCGCGCCTCGCCGGGAGCACGTTCCGGAACTTCTACACACCCGACCGCCGCGACCTCTGGGCCGGATTCCGCACGTGCGCCGCCTGAGCATCCTCATCATCACGCCCGCCCCGCGAGGATCGCACAAGGGCAACCGCGTGACGGCGCTCCGCTGGGCAGGGCATCTCCGCTCGCTCGGCCACCGCGTCGGGCTCGCCGAGGGCTGGGAGGGCCGGCCCTGCGATCTCCTCGTCGCGATCCACGCCACGAAGAGCCACGCGTCCGTTCTGCGCTACCGCGAGCGCCACCCCGAGGCGCCGCTCGTCGTGGGGCTCGCCGGGACGGACCTGTACGAGGATCTGCCCTCGTCTCCGGAGACCCGGCGCTCGCTCGAGCTCGCGACGCGCCTCACGGTGCTCCAGCCGCTCGGGATCGAGGCGCTCCCGCCCGCGGTCCGCCACAAGGCGCGGGTGATCTTCCAGTCGGCTCATCCCGCGCGGCCGGCGCCCGCACCGGACGGCGTCTTCCGGCTCTGCCTGCTCGCGCACATCCGCGAGGTGAAGAACGCGTTCCTCGCCGCGGACGCGCTCCGGCGCCTCCCGCCCCGCTCACGCGCGCAGCTCGTACACCTCGGCGCCGCGCTCGACCCCGGAGCCGACGCGCGCGCCCGCCGCGAGATGGCGGAGAACGCCCGCTACGTCTGGCTCGGCGAGCGCAGGCGCTCCGAGGCTCTCGCGACGCTCGCGGGCAGCGCGCTCCTCCTCGTGACGTCGCGGATCGAGGGAGGTGCGAACGTCGTCTCCGAGGCCCTCGCGTCGCGCGTGCCGGTGCTCTCCACGCGCATCGACGGGTCCGTGGGCGTGCTCGGCGCCGGGTACCCCGGGTACGTCGAGGTCGGCGACGCCGCCGCGCTCGCGAAGCAGATCCTCCGCGCCGAGGAGGACCGCGCGTTCCTGGGCGAGCTCGAGGCCGGAGTGGAGCGCGCGCGCGGGGTCGTCGATCCAGACCGCGAACGGGCCGCGTGGCGGGCGCTGCTCGCGGAGCTCACGTGATGCTCAGCGCTGCTCGCGCCGGCGTGGGTGGAGCCCGAGAGACGATCCCGGGCCGATCAGCGAGCCAGGTTTCGCACCGCCGCGGGGGTCCACGCGCGCCGGCGGCGCGCGAGCCGTTCCGTCGCGCTCTCGCCCTCGTAGTCGACCGGCAGGGGACGCTGCGTGAGCGCGGCACGTGCGTCGAGCACGTTCGCGTTGAGCGTCGCAAAGGTGGCCCCCTCGATCGTGCTCACCGCCGCGACATACACGCCGCACGTACGGCAGACGAGGAACTCCGCGGTGCGCAGGCCGAAGCGATAGCGCGAGACCTCCCCGGGGTCGCGTACGCGGACCTCCAGCGAACCCGCGGGATCCGTCACCGCGATCGATCCGTGTCGGCGGCAGAACGTGCATCCGCACTCGCGCAGCGAGAGCGCCTCGGGGCGCTGCGACGTCTCGAGCGTGACCTCGAGATTGCCGCAATGGCATCGACCGTCGAACCGCACGAGCTCGCTCGTAGCGTGGCCCACCGCGTCGCGCCACGGCAGCGCGAGCCGCCGTGAGCCGCATCGCGTCGTCGTCTCGGGGAGCTCGACGACCTCCCACGCCGTCGTCTCCATGTTCGCACGCCGACCATGCGCCCTGCCGGGCGAGGGCTACCTGCATGCGGGCCAGCGACGGCGCGCGGGCTTGGCGCCACCCGTGGCCGGGATTAAGGGAGCGCGCAGGAGGGAGGGGACATGGTCCACATCGGAGACCTGAGCGAGAACATGAAGGTGCGCACGCGCGACGGCGTCGAGCTCGGCACCATCATCCGCCTCGATGCGGAGGGGATCCTCGTCGAGAAGGGGCTGTCCTTGCTCGAGGACTACCTCGTCCCGGT
The DNA here is from genome assembly GCA_035456445.1 of Anaeromyxobacter sp. GTDB lineage: Bacteria > Myxococcota > Myxococcia > Myxococcales > Anaeromyxobacteraceae > Anaeromyxobacter. The sequence continues at coordinate 10,860 of DATIDF010000318.1, read as the reverse complement.
GGAGCTCGTGAGCGAGGTGCGGGACGGAGACGCCTACCTGTCCTTCACGCATGCGGAGCTTCCGCTCACGCGCGAGGGCCTGGAGTTCGCCGCGCGGACGCTCGGCGCCGAGAGCGCCGAGTTCGTGCACGAGGGCGAGGAGCTGGGCGCGACCGACAACCTCAAGGAGGGCCGCGTCGACGAGGGCGAATCGGCCGATTCGATGAGGTGAACGAGGTCACGCGCTCGCGGGCGCGGTCGCCCGCGTCTTGAGCAGCTCCAGGACGAGATCGCGGAACGCGGTCACCTTCCTCGGGACGTGCTTCGAGGCCGGGGTCACGATGTGGAGACTCCCCGCCAGCCGCTCGAAGCGCGGGACGATCCGCACGAGCCGCCCCGCCAGGACGTCCGCCTCCGCGACGAAGGTCGGGAGGAGCCCGATCCCTGCGCCGGACCGCACGGCGTCCCGGACGAACAGGAGGTCGTCGCAGACGATCCGCGCGGCTCCCGGGGCGGGCGCCTCGCGCGGACCGGGGACGCGGAGCTTCTGCGGGCCCGGGCGGAAGACGACCCGCTCGTGCGCCTCGAGCTCACCCTCGGTGCGAGGCGTGCCCCGCCGGGCGAGGTACACCGGCGACGCGTACAGGTGGAACAGCACCGGCGCCACGCGCCGCACGATGAGCGAGGAGTCCTCGAGCTTCGCCGCGACGCGGAACGCGACGTCGAAGCCCTCTGCCACGAGGTCGACGACGCGGCCGGTGAGGTGCAGGTCGACCGAGACGGCGGGGTAGCGGGCCGTGTAGCGCGTCACCACCTCCGCGAGGAACAGCACGCCGAGGTCCACCGGCGCGGTGACCCTGAGCGTTCCGGACGGCGCCTCCTCGCGCTCGGGGACCTCGCCGAGCGCCGCCTTGATGGAGCGGAGCAGCGGCGTCATGCGGTCGTAGAGAGCGGTGCCCGCCGCCGAGAGCGAGACCTGGCGCGTCGTCCGGAAGAGGAGCTGCACGCCGAGCTCGTTCTCCAGCCTCGCGACGGCGCGACTCGCCGACGACTTCGGGATCCCGAGCTCCTTCGCCGCCGCGGAGAAGCTCGACGTGCGGGCGACGGCCTCGAAGACGGTGAGCAGGTTCAGGTCCATCGTTCCTCCAGTGGAACGGATATGTGCATGGCCGAGCATTGCGCACAACGGGGAACAGCGGCAGATTCCCTCCATCCACGAGCGAGACGCTCTCTCCGCAAAGGAACCGGAAATGACGAACCACTGGGACATCGACGTCGGTCACTCGGCCATCCACTTCTGGGTGCGCCACATGATCATCTCCAAGGTGCATGGCCGCTTCGCGAGGTGGTCGGGCGCGATCCAGCTCGACCAGCAGGACCTCGCCCGCTCCTCGGTCGACGTGCGCATCGACACCGCCTCGATCGACACGCAGGTGGGGGACCGCGACACGCACCTCCGGTCGGCGGACTTCCTCGATGTCGCGAAGTACCCCGAGATGACGTTCCGGTCGAAGCGGATCGAGAAGGTGGGCGACGGCTACCGCGTCGTCGGCGACCTCTCGCTGCACGGCGTCGTGCGCGAGGTGACGCTCGAGGCCGAGTTCGCCGGCGTCGGCAAGGACCCGTGGGGCAACCAGCGCGCCGGCTTCTCCGCGAAGGCGTCGCTCGACCGCCGCGACTACGGGCTCGTGTGGAACGCCGCGCTCGAGACCGGCGGCGTGCTCGTGGGCGAGAAGGTCGAGATCGCGATCGAGCTCGAGGCCGTGAAGAAGGCCGCCGCCGTGTCCCCCGCGGCGTGACCCGGAGCTCCATCCCCCCCATCTCCTGACAGCGCTACACCCCAGCTTCACCCGAAAGGAAAGCCCCGATGAAGAAGCTCCTCGCGTCCCTGCTCGCCATCGCCCCCGCGTTCGCGCTCGCCGCCACCAGCAGCTGGAACGTCGACCCATCCCACTCGCAGGTCGGGTTCGGCGTGAAGCACCTCGTCATCTCGACCGTGCGCGGCGAGTTCAAGACCTATTCCGGGAAGATCGCGCTCGACGAGGCGGACGTGACGAAGTCCACGGTCGAGGCCACCATCGACGTGAACAGCATCGACACCAAGGTCGCGGACCGCGACGCGCACCTCAGGAGCCCCGACTTCTTCGACGCCGCGAACTACCCGAGCATGACGTTCAAGTCGACGAAGGTGGCGAAGGCCGGCAAGGGCAAGCTGAAGGTGACGGGCGATCTCACGCTGCGAGGCGTGACGAGGCCGGTGGTGCTCGAGGTCGCGACGACCCCCGAGGTGAAGGGGATGCAGGGCGAGGCGCGTCGCGGCTTCGCGGCGACGACGAAGATCAGCCGCAAGGCGTTCGGCCTCACCTGGAACAACCTCGTCGAGGCGGGCCCCGCGGTGGGAGATGAAGTGACGATCACCCTCGAGCTCGAGGCCGTGAAGGACCAGCCGAAGACCGCGTCGAACTAGCCCACGGCGACGGCGGGTCCCCCGGGCCGGCTCCTGCCAGGGGCGCGCGGCGATCGGGGTGGGAAGCGCCTCCGCGGTGCTGGGGCTCCTGCAGTCGACCGTCGGCGCGCTCGCGGCGAGCGCGGTCACCCTGCTCGCCGACGGGACCGCCCGGCCCAGGCGACGGGAGGGGAGTTCTGGACGGCCCTCAAGGCCACGTGTTCGCGTCGTCCCCGAGCGGCCCTCGCTGCGGGCGCACGACGCAGAAGCGCTGGCCGGTGGGCGCCTCGAGCACCCACCACGTCTCGACCCGGGCGACCCGCTTCGCGCCGAGCGTCTCGAGGCGGCGGACCTCCGCTTCGACGTCATCGGTCTCGATGTCGAGGTGGACACGGCTCGGGTGATTGACGCGCTGGAGGAGCACGAGGAGCTGATTCGCGCGGTCCTCGAGCGTCACGTAGTTCCCCTCGCGTGCTCGCTCGGGGCGGCCGAGCGCCCCCGACCAGAAGCGCGAGGCCGCGTCCAGCTCGGCCTTCTCGCAGTCGATGACCAGCGCGCACAGCCTGCTCCGGTGCATGGGGACCTCCGGTGCTCCAGAGGAAGTAGCGGCGCCCGCGGCGCGCCGCAGCCCCTCGTGAAGCCCCTCTCCCCCCGGCGCTGCCGGAGGGAGAGGGATCGGGCCTACAGGTCGAACCGCCCGCGGATGCCGAACTGCAGCCACTCGTGCATCGCCTTCTGGTCGATCTCGCCCGAGAGCTCCTCGGTGCCGTCGTCCACCGACGTGTCCGAGTAACGCGCGACGCTGAGCCCGATGTACGGCCCGATCGCGAACTGCGGGCCGACCACGTAGTCCGCGCCGGCGGTGACGTTCAGGAGCTCGAAGCCGCGGAACGAGACCGTGACCTCCTGCCCGCCGGCCTCCGCGGTGAGGCTGCCCCACTCGTAGCCAGCGCCGACGCCCGCGAACGGCTTCAGCTGCCCGATCTGATCGAAGCTGTAGATGCCCTGCACGCCGAGCCGGACGATCCGGGCGGAGCAGTCGGCCTGATCGCAGATCGCGTCGAACACCTCGCCGGTCTGGCCGAAGCCGTAAGACGTGTAGCCGCCGAGGGAGAAGTTGGGCGTGAGCTTGTACGTCGCGTCGAGCTGGATCGGGATCTGGCTCTTCACGCCGTCGGACATCTTCGAGTCCTTGGCGGCATCGCCGAGCGCCGGGCCGTAGCCGAGCCGGAGACCGAGCGAGACCTGGGCGCTCCCGGCGGCGGGGCCGGCGAGCAGCGCGAGGGCGAACAGGGCGGGGAGCAGCTTGCGCATGTGCATCTCTCCTCATGAAGGGTTTGGGACAGCGGTCGCCACTCGTTCACCGTTCGTGCCACGGACGCACGGTCGACGCGCTCCTAGCGATCTCCGGCGCTTCGGCGACGCGGTGTGGGCGCCGCGATCACGTGCTCGCACGTGAGCCCGGCGCACGGGCGCGGCCTTCCCGCCACGCGTGCAGCGCGTCATGGAGCGGGACGCCGGGAGGACGGACGGCAGGACCCCCGTGGCCTGCGCGCCGCGCCGCGCGTGCGCATGTTTCATGACGGCGAGGAGCGGGAGGAAGCGCGTCGCGCGGTAGCCGTGTCGGGAGGAGTGGCATGAAGGCCAAGATCGGGATCATCGGGAGCGGGAACGTCGGGATCGCCCTCCGGCGCGGCCTCGAGCGCGCCGGGCACGAAATATGGGCGGTCGGGAACGATCCCAAGGCCGTGCGCGACGCCGGCGCGTGGGCGGAGATCGTCCTCCTCGCGGTGCCGTTCGCGGCGATCGACGCGGCCGTGGAGGCGCTGGGCGACACCATCGACGGGAAGCCGCTCGTGGACGCGACGAACGCGCTCACGGGCGAGACGCGGCTCGCCCTGGGCTGCACGACGAGCGGCGCGGAGGAGCTCCAGAAGAAGGCGCCGCGGGCGAAGGTGGTGAAGGCGTTCAACACCGTCTTCGCGGGCACCATGGACTCCGGGCGCGTGGGCGGAGAGCAGCTCACCGCGTTCGCCGCCGGCGACGACAAGGACGCGAGGCAGCGGGTCCTGGAGCTCGCGCGCGATATCGGCTTCGACGCGGTCGACGCGGGGCCGCTCGAGAACGCGCGCTGGCTCGAGACGCTGGGCTACTTCAACATCCAGCTGGGATACATCGTCGGCATGGGGACGAACATCGGCTTCAAGCTCGTCCACTGACGCACCGGAGCGCGCCGTCGCGGGCGTCAGCGCTCGAACCCGTACTCGCGTTCCACGCGACACACTCGAGTCACGTACGCGCGGTACCAGCGCTCACGGCCGGCCCGCTGCGCGACGAGGTGATCGGCGTGCGCCCGCCACCTCCGGATGGCGTCCTCGTCGGTCCAGTAGGAGACGGTGATGCCGAGACCGTCCTCGCCGCGAACGCTCTCCACGCCCAGGAAGCCCGGCTGGGCGAGGGCGAGGGTCATCATCTCCTCGGAGGTCTGCGCGTACCCGTCGTCGCCAGGGGTACGGATCGACGTGAAGACCACCGCGAAGGCGCCAGCGCCGACCGCTCCGGCAATGCCGTTCGGGCTCATGGGGTTGCGCTTCTAAGCCGGCCCAGGTCTTCCCTGCAAGCGTTCGTGGGGTATCGAGACGGGGCTCGTCAGGGCACTCGGATGCTTCGTCGACCGGGTTCGTTGGCCAGGGTAGACGCGAGCTCGAGGGCGCGCTCAGGAGCCCTTGGCCGACGCCTGCGCGGATCGTTCGCGCCAGCCGCCGCCGAGGGCGCGATAGAGGTCCACGAGGTTCGAGAGCCTCGCGAGCCGCGACTGGATGAGCAGCTGCTGGGCCGTGAAGAGGTCGCGCTGCGCGTCGAGCACGCCGAGGTAGCTGTCGACGCCCTTCCGGTAGCGCAGGTCCGAGAGCTCGTAGCGCCGCTGCTCGGCCTCCGTGCGGGCGCGCTGCGCCTCGAGCTGCTCGTCGAGCGCCGCCCGCGCCACCAGCGCGTCGGCGACCTCCCGGAACGCGCCCTGGATCGCACGCTCGTACTGCGCCACCTGGATGGACTTCCGCAGGTGGGCGACGTCGAGGCTCGCGCGGAGCGCTCCACCCGTGAACAGCGGCAGGTTCACCTGCGGGGTGAAGCTCCACGTCTGGGAGCCGCCGCCGAACAGCCCCGAGAGCTCGGCGCTCGACGTCCCGCCGAAGGCGGTGAGCGAGATCGACGGGAAGAACGCCGCGCGGGCCGCGCCGATGCTGGCGTTGGCGGCCTTGAGCGCGTGCTCGGCGGCGAGGATGTCCGGTCGCCGCTGCAGCACGTCGGATGGGACGCCTGCTGGCAGCTCGGCGAGGAGCGTCTGCGCGTCGAGCGGCTGCGGCTGCGGCAGGTCCGCGGGCAGCGGCTGCCCGACCAGCAGGACGAGGGCGTTCTCCGCCTGCGCGCGCTGCTGGAGCGCGCGGGACAGGTTGAAGCGCGCGGTCTGCACCTGCGCCTCGGCGATCCGCACGTCGAGCTCCGAGGTCCGCCCCGCCTCGTACGTGCGACGCGTGAGGGCGAGCGACGACTCCACCGTCTCGAGCGTCTGGCGCGAGAGCGTGACCTGATCCTGGAGCGCACGCTCGGCGAGGTACTGCGTCGCGACCTCCGCGACGAGCGACAGGTGCGCGCTCCGCCGCGCCTCCTCCGTCGCGAGGTACTGCTCGAGCGCCGCGGCGGACAGGCTGCGCACCCGGCCGAAGAGGTCGAGCTCGAACGCGGTGACGCCCAGCCCAACCCTGTAGCTCGACGTCGTCGTCGCCTCGCCGGTGGGGCTCAGGTCGCTGCCGACGCGCTGGCGCGTCGCGCTCGCGGATGCTCCAACCGCGGGGAGGAGCTCCGCGCGCTGGATGCGGTGCTGCGCCCGCGTGAGCTCCACGTTCAGCGCGGCCACGCGGAGATCGCGGTTGTTCTCGAGGGCGAGCGCGACGAGCGCCTGCAGGCGCGCGTCCCCGAACACGTCCCGCCAGCCGAGGTCGGTCGCCGTGGACGCGGCCGGGGGTGCGGCCTGCTCGGGACCCCACTCCCCGGCGATCGGCGGGGCCGGGCGCTGGTAGCGCGGCGCGAGCGAGCAGGCGCCGAGGAGGAGAGCGGCCGCAGCCCCAAGGCGCCGGCTACGCATGGGCGGCACGCTCCTCGACCTTCTCGGCGGGCTCCTCCTCCTCGCTCGGAGCGACCTCCCGCTTCGGCGGCCGCCGGGCGATGAGGACGAAGAACAGCGGCACGAACAGGATCGCGAGCGCCGTCGCCGAGAGCATGCCGCCGATGACCGCGAAGCCGATGGCGTTCTGGCTCCCCGCGCCAGCGCCGCTCGCGAGCGCGAGTGGCAAGACGCCGAGGGTGAACGCGAGCGACGTCATGATGATCGGGCGGAGCCGCATGCGCGCCGCCTCGAGCGCCGCCGCCGCCGCGCTCATGCCGCGCTCGTGCAGGTCCTTCGCGAACTCCACGATGAGGATCGCGTTCTTCGCAGAGAGCCCCACGGTCGTCAGCAGGCCGACCTGGAAGTACACGTCGTTCGGAAGCCCGCGCAGGGAGGACGCGACGACCGCGCCGATGACGCCGAGGGGCACCGCGAGCAGGACGGAGGCCGGAATGGACCAGCTTTCGTACAGGGCGGCGAGGCAGAGGAAGACGACCAGGATCGACAGGGCGTAGAGGGCCGGCGCGTTCGCGCCCGAGATCCGCTCCTCGTACGAGAGCCCCGACCACTCGGCCGCGACGCCGGCGGGGAGCTTCGCCACGATCTCCTCGAGCGCCGCCATCGCCTCGCCGGAGGAGCGCCCCGGCGACGGCTCGCCCTGGATCGCCATGGCGGGGAGGCCGTTGAAGCGCTCGAGCTTGGGCGAGCCCATGCTCCAGCTCCCCGTGGCGAAGGCGGAGAACGGGACCATCTCGCCGCCGCGCTGCCGGACGTACCAGCGGCCGAGGTCCTCCGGCTGCATGCGGTACGGCGCGTCGGCCTGCATGTAGACGCGCTTCGTGCGCCCCTTGTCGATGAAGTCGTTCACGTAGTTGACGCCCCACGTCGAGGCGATCGTCGCGTTCACGTCGGAGAGGGAGATCCCGAGCGCGGAGGCCTTCTGCTGGTCCACGTCGATCTTGTACTGCGCGGTGTCCTCCAGGCCGGCGGGCCTCACCTTCGCGAGCCGCGGGTCCTTCTGGGCGAGCCCCAGGAGCTGGTTGCGCGCCGCCATCAGGGCGTCGTGGCCGAGGTTTCCCCGGTCCTGGAGCTGGAGCTCGAAGCCGTTCGCGTTCCCGAGCTCCGAGACCGCCGGGGGCGTGAAGACGAAGACGTTCGCCTCCCTCAGCGTGGAGAAGGCGCGCGTCACCCGCGCCGTGACCGCGGGGGCCTTGAGGCGATCCGCCTTGCGCTCGTCCCAGGGGCGGAGCCGCACGAACACCACGCCGACGTTCTGCCCGCGTGAGGCGAAGCTGAACCCGGCGATCGACATCACCGACTCGACCGCCTCCTTCTCCTCGGTGAGGAGGTGCGTCGAGAGCTTCTCCAGCACCGCGCGCGTGCTCTCGAGCGTGCTGCCGGGGGGCAGGAGGACCTGCCCGTACGCGACGCCCTGATCCTCCGCAGGGAGGAAGCCGGTCGGCATGCGGGCGAACAGCGCCGCGAGGCCTGCGACGATCACCGCGTAGGCGAGCATCGCGCGGACGCGGCGGCGGAGCAGGAAGCCGACCAGCCCCTGGTAGCCGCCGGCACCCCGGTCGTACAGGCGGTTGAACGCGCCGAAGAAGCCGCCGCGCGCGAGCCCGTGTCCCTTCGCGACGGGCTTCAGGATCGTGGCGCACAGCGCCGGCGTCAGCGAGAGCGCGACGAGGACCGAGAGCGCCATCGAGGCGACGATCGTGATGGAGAACTGGCGGTAGATGACGCCCACGGAGCCGCCGAAGAAGGCCATCGGGACGAACACCGCGGCGAGCACGAGCGCGATGCCGACGAGCGCCCCGGTGATCTGGCTCATCGACTTGCGCGTCGCCGACTTGGGCGGGAGCCCCTCCTCGCTCATCACGCGCTCGACGTTCTCCACCACGACGATGGCGTCGTCGACGAGGAGGCCGATGGCGAGCACCAGGCCGAACATCGTGAGGGTGTTCACGCTGAACCCGGCGGCGGCGAGGACGCCGAACGTGCCGAGCAGCACGACCGGCACCGCGATGGTCGGGATGAGCGTCGCCCGGAAGTTCTGCAGGAAGAGGTACATCACGAGGAAGACGAGCACGATCGCCTCCGCGAGCGTGATCACCACCTCCTCGATCGAGAGCCGGACGAACGGCGACGTGTCGAGCGGGTACACCGCCTTCAGCCCGGGCGGGAAGTACCTCGAGAGCTCATCGACCCGGGCCCGCACGGCGGCCGCGGTCTCGAGCGCGTTCGCGCCTGAAGCGAGCCGCACCCCGATGCCGCTCGACGGGCGCCCGTTGATGAAGGTCTCGATCTCCGAGCTCTCCCCGGCGAGCTCCACGCGTGCGACGTCGCCGAGCCGCACCTGCGAGCCGTCGGGGTTCACGCGCAGGAGCACGTCGCGGAACTGCTCGGCGGTCTGGAGCCGGGTCTGCGCGGTGATGCTGGCGGTCAGGCGCTGGCCCTCGACGGCGGGCAGGCCGCCGATCTGGCCCGCCGAGACCTGCGCGTTCTGGGCCTGGAGGGCGCTCGACACGTCGAGCGGCGTCAGCCGGTAGTTCGCGAGCCGGTCGGGGTTCAGCCAGATCCTCATCGCGTACTGCGAGCCGAAGGTCTGGACCTCACCCACGCCGGGCACCCGGCTGATGTGATCCTGGATGGACGCGTACGCGTAGTCCGAGATGTCGTTGCGGGTCATCGACCCGTCCTCGGACACGAGGCCGATGATGAGCAGGAAGCTCGCCGCCGACTTCACGACGCGGACGCCCTGCCGCTGGACCTCCTGCGGCAGCTGGGGCATCGCGAGCTGCAGCTTGTTCTGGACCTGCACCTGCGCGATGTCGGGGTTCGTCCCGGCCTCGAACGTGAGCGTCACCTGGGCGTTGCCCGCCGAGTCGCTCGACGCCGCCATGTAGCGCAGGCCGTCGAGCCCGGTCATCCGCTGCTCGATGACCTGCGTGACGGTGTCCTCGAGCGTCTTCGCCGACGCGCCGGGGTAGCCGGCGATGACGCTGACGGTCGGCGGCGCGATCGCCGGGTACTGCGAGACCGGCAGCTCGAGGATCGAGAGCGCGCCGGCCAGCATCACGATGATGGCGACGACCCACGCGAAGATCGGACGGTCGATGAAGAACTGGGCCAACGGATGCTCCTGGTGTGGGCGCGGGGGCTAGCGGGCCGCGTGCTTCGGTGCGTTCGCGGGGACCGGCTTCACCTCGGCGCCCGGCCGGACCTTCTGCAGCCCCTCGACGATCACCTGGTCGCCCGCCTTCAGCCCGTCGGTCACGAGCCACGCGTCACCGATCGCGCGCTCGGTGACGAGCTGCCGGCGCTCGACCTTCTTCTCCGTGGTCACCACGAGCGCGGTCGGCTGCCCCTTCTGATCGCGCGCGACGCCCTGCTGCGGGACGAGCAGCGCCTCCGGGTTCACCCCCTCCTCGAGGCGAGCCCGGACGAACATCCCGGGCAAGAGCTCGCCGCGGGGGTTCGGGAAGAGCGCGCGGAGGCCGATCGACCCCGTGCTCGGGTCGACGGTGACGTCGGCGAACTGGAGCGCCCCGTCGAGCCCGTACTCGCGCCCGTCCTCGAGCACGAGCTTCACCTTCACCTGCTCGCGGCCGGCGCGCTGCAGCTTCCCCTCGGCGAGATCGCGGCGCAGCCGCAGGACCTCGGCGCTCGACTGCGTGACGTCCACGTAGACGGGGTCGAGCTGCTGCACGGTCGCGAGCAGGGTCGCCTGCGCCTGCTGGACGTAGGCGCCCTCGGTCACCGCGGAGCGGCCGATCCGCCCCGACACCGGCGAGGTCACCATCGTGTAGCCCAGGTTGATCCGGGCGGTCTGGACCGCGGCGCGGCCTGCGGCGACGTCGGCCTCGGACGCCTTCAGCTTGGCGATGGCGTCGTCGTAATCCTGCTTGCTCACCGCGTTCTCGGCGACGAGCTCGGTGTGGCGCTGCGCCTGCAGGCGCGCCGCCGCGATGGTCGCCTCGGCGCGTGCGAGCTGCGCCTTCGCGGCGTCGAGCGCGGCCTGGTACGGCGCGGGGTCGATGACGAAGAGCCGCTGCCCCTCCTTCACGTCGCTGCCCTCCGTGAAGAGCCGCTTCTGGACGATGCCGTTCACGCGCGCGCGCACCTCCGCGACTCGGTACGCGGAGGTGCGGCCCGGCAGCTCCTTCGTGAGCGTCACCCGCGTCGGCGCGAGCGTCACGACGCCCACCTCGACCGGACCGGGAGCCGCCGGCGCGGCCTTCTTGCTGCAACCGGCGAGCAGGGCGAG
>DATIDF010000317.1:0-5476 GCA_035456445.1 Anaeromyxobacter sp. | reverse complement strand
CCCAGCCCACCGGACCCACGCGCGCCCGGGAACGCGCCCGCCCCGCGCCGATCCGCGCCGCGATGGCGTTCCAGACGGCGTGATCGGGCTTCACCTCCGGCAGGACGCTCGCGAGCTCGGCCGCGGTCGCGCGCGCCCGGTCCACCGCCTCGATGCACCCCTCGTGCGGTCCTGCCGATGCGAGGTGCCGCTCCACCTCCGCGCGATCCTCGGGCTCGAGCGCGCCGAGCGCGTAGGCGGCGGCCAGCTCCCGCAGCTCGGCGCACGTCATGCGGCGTCCTCCATGAGCTGCGCGGCGAGCTTCTCCATCGCGAGCCGCAGCCGCGTCTTCACCGTGCCGAGGGGCTCGCCGGTCCGGGCCGCGATCTCGGTCTGGGTGAGGCCCCGGAAGTAGGCGAGCTCGATCGCCTCGCGTTGCGCCGCCGGCAGCGCGTCGAGCGCGCTCCGGACGCGCGCGCTTCGCTGCCGCCCTTCGGAGAGCTCGACGGGCGAAGGCGCCGGCACGGCCGGATCGGCCCCTGCGAGCTCGGCGGCGCGCAGCGCGCTGCCGCGGGCGCGGAGCCGGTCGAGGGCGCGGCTCCGGGCGATCAGGATGGCGAAGGCCTCGCGGGTGCCACGGGCCGGATCGAAGGTCGGCGCGCGGCGCCACAGCTCGAGGAACGTCTCCTGCACGACGTCCTCGGCCTCCGCGCGATCGCGCAGCAGGTGGAGCGCGACCGCCATCACCCGCCCCGAGCACGCCTCGTAGAGGGCGCGAAGCTCGCCGAGCTCCAACCCGGCGGCCGTTCCGACCGCGACGAGCAGCGCGAGGGCGAGGAGCTCGACCGCGTCGATCATGGATCGCGAGCATTCAGGGTCGTCGCGAGCGGCACAACGACCGCGGAGGGTGCTTCCGAGCTCGCGAGCGCGATCTCACCCGGTCGAGGTTCCGCGCCGGGAGCGGGATGTAGATCGGGTTCATCCACAGGTCGCCTCCTCGGCTCCGGTACGGAGCGGGAGGCGAAACGGATTCGTCCCCGAGGGTGGCCCTCGCAGCCGCCTAGCGCTCGCGCTCCGGTCCGCGCGCCGCCCGCCGGTCGGGCTTGCCGAGCGCGCTCGAGGGGCGCCGCGCCGGCTCCGGGCGCGCGCCGCCGGGGAGCACCCGCAGGCGGGGACCGCCGGGGGCTCTCCGCGCGACCGCCCGGAGGAACCTCGCGAGGGCGCGCTCCGCCGGGTGGAGCCCGCCCCTCTTCGCGAGGCCGAGGACGTCGTCGGGTCGGAGGCACGAGCCGACCACCTGACCGCGCGCGAAGCCGTCCAGGACCGCCGGGCTGATGTACGAGCCGCGCGCGACCGCCGGCGTGTTCCCGAGCCGCTCCGCGACCGCGGTCACCGCCGCCTGCGCGAGCCGCTTGCGGCTCGTGCGCCCGGGGACGAGCTCGCGCTCGCGCACGGCGAGCTCGCTCGCGCAGAGCAGCGTCCCCGCCCACGTGCGGAAGTCCTTCGCCGTGAACGGCGCGCCCGCCGCCTCGCGGATGTACGCGTTCAGGTGGCGACGCCGGACGTCGATCACCTCCCCTTCCTCGACGAACTTGAACACGTCGCGTCCGGGAACGGCGAGGAGCTCGCGGACGAGGTTCGCGATCCGCCGATCCCGGACTTCGCGCACGTGCCGCTTGCCCGACTTGCCGCGGTAGTCGAACACGATGCGGCCGGCCTGCACGCGGACGTGGCCGGGGCGCACCGTGGCGAGCCCGAAGCTGCGGTTCTCGCGCGCGTAGGTCTCGCTGCCGGGGCGCATCGCCGTGGCCTCCAGGATCCGGACCATCGCCGCGAGCACGCGCTCGCGGCCGAGCCCGCGCCGCCGGAAGTCGCGCTCGACCCGCGCCCGCACCCTGGGCAGCGCCGCCGAGAAGCGCAGCAGCCGGCGGTACTTCGCGGCGGATTGCCGGCGAACGAACTCCGGATGGTAGCGATACTGCCAGCGCCCGGCCTTGTCGCGCCCGATCGCCTGGAGCTTCGCGCCCGCGGCGGGGCTCACGTGCACGTGGGTCCACGCCGGCGGGAGGCGCAACGCGCGGATGCGCTCGACGTCCGCCGCGGCGGCGGGCCGCCCGTCCGCCCGCGCGTAGCGGAAGCCGGAGGCGGGACTGCCGAGGCGGCGGAGACCGGTGCGCTGAAGCCGCTCGAGGGCTCGCATCGATCATTCGTGCGCACGCATCGGTCGGGGCGCCAGCGGGGGGCCGGGTTGGAGGGTCGACTCGGTCCCTCGACTCCGCTCCGCCGCTGACGCGGCCTCGCTACGCTCGGGATGAGCGGCCTCACGATCCGCCGGGGTCGGGGTGAGGTCGGGGTCGTCGTCGCGGGGCTCGGTTCGCGCCGCCTCAGCCCTCCGCCGCCGTCGCCGCGCGCTCTCCGGCGCCGGACACGGGAGGCGCGGGCACCCCCAGCGACGCCGCGATGGCCCGGAGCACTTCCCCCTCCTCCGGCAGCACGGTGCCGTCCGCGCCGACGCAGGCTTCGCAGGCCGCGAGCACCCTCTCCTTCACCTTCGGCGTCGCGGAGTCGATCGTGGCGAGCGCCGCCTCGAGCCGGACCGCGCCCACGCGACCGCGCGGGAGGATCCGCCACGGGCCGGCCGCGCCGAGCGCCGTGAGGGCGGCGTCGAGCGCCGCCTGCGCGGAAGCGGCGTCAGCGGCGCCGAGCCAGGCGAGGAGCGAGAGGACCTCGAGGCACTCCACCTGCACGTCCTCCACGCGCCGCCCCCGCCCGCCGGACCGCCCCGCGCCTGGAGCGATGCGCCGCGCGACGATGCGCTCGACGGCCCACTCGAAGACGGTCCTTCGCCCATCGGCGGCCGCGAGCGCCCGCAGGTCGCGCAGCAGCGCCTCGCCGTCCGCACGGGCGAGCTGCGCGAGCGCGGGCGCGGCGAGATCGAGGAGCGCCATGCGGCCCTCGCGATCCACGCCGGCGAGCGTCGCACCGAGCCGCGCGACCTCCTCGCGCTGCGCGGCGTCCCCGATCGCGGCGAGCTGTACCTCGCGGGAGGTCTCGTCGCGATCGGCGAGGAGCGCACGCGCGAGCGCGGCCGCGGGCGCGGGATCGTGGGCCGCGACGGCGAGCGCGGGGGGAAGCGCGTCGATCAGCGCGCGGGCACGCATGACCTCCGGCGCGGTCGTCGCCGCTGCCGGCGGGTGGGCGAACGCGGCCGCGAGGCGTTCCTCGCCGGCGGGCGGGATCGCCGGCAGCGCGGCGAGGAGCCGCGGCGCGAGGTGCGGCGCGATGCGCCGGATCCGCTCCTCGATGGGCGGGTGCGTCGCGAGGAGGCGCGCCGCGAGCCCGTCGGCGAAGAAGAGGTGCGCCGCCTCCGGCGCCGCAGGGCTGTGCAGGACCGAGCCCTGCCGCGCGATCTTCGCGAGCGCGCCGGCGAGGCCGTCCGGGTTCCGCGTGAACTGCACCGCGGCTGCGTCGGCGAGGTGCTCGCGGGTCCGCGACACGGCGAGCCGGATGAGCCGGCCGAAGAAGGCGCCCACGGAGCCCGCCGCCCACACCGCCGCGCCGAGGAGCCCGAGACCGAGGAGCGGGCGGCGCCGAACGCGCACGCGCCCATCGTCGCGCCCGAACCCCATGCGCACGAGGAAGCGCCCGGCGAGCGCGAGCCAGGTGAGCCCGCCGACGAGCGCCATGAGCTGGAGGTTGAGCCGCGTGTCCGAGTTCACGACGTGAGACAGCTCGTGGGCGACGACGCCCTGCAGCTCGTCCCGCGTGAGCGCGTCGATCGCGCCGCGGGTGACCGCGATGACGGCGCGCTCGGGCGCGAACCCGGCCGCGAAGGCGTTGATCCCCTCCTCGCGCGCGAGCACGTACACCGTCGGCACGGGGATCCCCGCCGCGATCGCCATCTCCTCGACCACGTTCAGGAGCGTGCGCTCCGCGGGATCGACCGTCCCGGCGTCGACGCGCGCGCCGCCGAGGAGCTCGGCCACCGCCGCCCCGCCGCCGCTCGCGAGCCGGACGCCGTGGACGAGCGCCCCGCCCAGGGTCACGAGCGAGACGATCCCCGCGACGCCGACGAGATCGCGCGTGCGATCGACCCCCACGCGGACGAGCCCGAGCCCGGCCGCGGGGTAGCTCCCGAGCACGGCCGCGACGATCGCGTACACGACCGCGATCGTACCGATCCACGCGAGCGCGAACAGGAGCGCGAGGACCGCCGTCCGCCGCCGCGCCGCGGACTGCGCGGCGAAGAAGTCGAGGGTCGCGCGCCGCATTCTCTACAGCGCGACGCGCACCGGCTCGCGCGCCTGCGGCGCGGAGATCTCGAGCTGCCGGGCCTCCGGGAACCCGCCCGCGACGAGCGTCCCGGGGAACGTCTCGCGCGCGTTGTTGTAGGCCATCACCGCGTCGTTGTAGGCCTGGCGCGCGAAGGCCACCCGGTTCTCGGTCGAGGTGAGCTCCTCGACGAGCCGCCCCACCGAGGCGCTCGCCTTGAGATCCGGATAGGCCTCGGCGACGGCGAGCAGGCGCGACAGCGAGCCCGCGAGGATCCCCTCCGCCTGCCCGAGCCGCTCCATCGGGGCGGCGTCGCCGGGGTGCGCCGCGGCCGCGCGCGCCGCCGCGACGGCCTGGTTGCGAGCCGAGACCACCGCCTCGAGCGTCGCCCGCTCGTGCGCGAGATACGCGCGCGTCGCCTCGACGAGGTTCGGGATGAGGTCGTAGCGGCGTTGCAGCTGCACGTCGATCTGGCCGAACGCGTTCCGGAACGCGTTCCTCCGCGTGACGAGGCCGTTGTGGAGCACCACCCAGACGACGGCGACCGCGACGACGAGCGCGACGAGGACGAGCGCGACCATGTTCCCTCCTCCGCGCGGCCGTGCGCGGCATCGGGCAGGATGGCACGAACGGGGAGGCCGCGCACGGAGCCGGGCGTCCCACACGCTGGGGAGACATGATGTCGCCGGAGGTCGCCTCCATGCCCACCGCCTTCGTCGCCGGCGCGACCGGCTACACCGGCCGCGAGGTCGTGCGCGTGCTCCGCGAGTCCGGGATCTCGACGGTCGCGCACGTTCGCCCCGACTCGCCGAGGCTCGCCGAGTGGCGCGCGCGCTTCGGCGCGCTCGGGGCGGAGATCGACGCGACGTCATGGGACGCGCCGGCGATGACGACCACCCTCGCCCGCGTCCAGCCGGCGATCGTCTTCGCGCTGCTCGGCACGACCCGGCGGCGCGCGCGAGCGGCCGCGGAGCGCGGCGCCGCCGAGAGCTACGCCTCGGTCGATCTCGGGCTCACGCGGCTCCTGCTCGACGCGGCGGTGACGAGCGGCGCGCGTCCACGGTTCGTGTACCTCTCCGCCGCCGGCGTCCGCGAGGGCACGCGCAACGCGTACCTCGACGCGCGCGCACGGGTGGAGCGCGCGCTCCGCGCGAGCGGGCTGCCCTTCGTGATCGCGCGGCCGTCGTTCGTGACCGGGCCGGATCGCGACGAGCCGCGCCCGCTG
>DATIDF010000316.1:0-27680 GCA_035456445.1 Anaeromyxobacter sp. | reverse complement strand
GTTCGTGGGCGAGAAGCCGCGGCGGGGCAGGTTTCTTTGACTCGGGGCGGATCCCCTGGGCTTCAGGCCTCGGGGCCTCAGGCTATGGTCCCAGGCCTGACGTCTGTGGCCTGACGCCTCGACCCGAGCCCACTACTCCATCGCCACGACGCCCAGGATGTTCTGGCCGGCGTCGACGTGCAGCACCTCTCCCGTCACGTTCCGCGCGAGGTCCGAGCACAGGTAGAGCGCGGCGTTCGCGCAGTCGTCCTGGTCCACGTTGCGGCGCAGCGGCGTCTTCACCGCGTTCTCGCCGAGCATCGTGCGCATCCCCTTGATGCCCGCGGCCGCGAGCGTCTTGATCGGGCCGGCGCTGATCGCGTTGACGCGGATGCCCTCCTGGCCGAGGTCCTCGGCGAGGTAGCGCATCGACGCCTCCAGCGCGGCCTTTGCGACGCCCATCACGTTGTAGTTCCGGACGACCTTCTCCGCGCCGTAGTACGTGAGCGTGACGATGCTCGACCCGGCGGGCATCATCGGCTTGAACGCGCGGGCGAGGCCGATGAGCGAGTAGGCCGAGACGTCCATCGTGATGCGCCAGGCCTCGCGCGTGGTCACGTCCGTGAAGCGGCCGTCGAGGGCGCCGCGCGGCGCGAACCCGATGGAGTGGACGAGCACGTCGACGCGGTCCCAGATCCGCCTCAGCTCCGCTACCGTGCGATCGATGTCCTCGTCCTTCGAGACGTCGCAGTCGAGGATGGCCTTCGCCCCGATGCCCTCGGCGAGCGGCCGGACGCGTCGTTCCATCGCCTCGCCGGGGTACGTGAACGCGAGCTCGGCGCCCTCCCGCTGGAAGGCCTGCGCGATCGCCCACGCGATGGAGCGATCGTTCGCGACGCCGGTCATGAGCACGCGCTTACCGCGCATGAGCCCTCCGAGCGAGAGCCGGGCGTCGCCCGCCTCCGGGCCCGCGGGGGTCACCTCGGCGTCCTTGGGATCGATGTTGCTCATCTTGTCTCACGCTCCTCGCGCGCGAACGGCTTCGAGCGCCTGCGAGAGCTCGCTCCGTGCGTGCATGTCGTTCATCCGGGTCGCCGCCGCGATCCCGTCCTCGTAGGCCCGCGCTGCCTCGCCGTCGCGACCGGCCGCCTCGAGCACCTGGCCGAGCATGAGGTAGGTCGGGACGTAGTCGGGCTTGCGCCGCGCCGTCTCGCCGAACTCGGCGATCGCCTCGTCCGTGCGGCCAGCGGTGCGCAGCGCCATCGCGAGCGAGTAGCGCGCGAACGCGTCGTCCGGGCTCCTCGCCACGAAAGCGCGGAAGGCCTCGATGCGCTGTTCCGGCGTCATAGGGGCGTAGGGTTGTACCCGAATCGACCGCTCGACTCCAGCGCCGGCACCGTCGTCCCGGCCGCGGGGGGTGCCCCCTCGCGTTATGCTCGCCCGCGGTGACGGCGGCACGCATCTCGGACTGCACGGGCGCGCTCCTCGCGGGCGGGCGGGCGACGCGCATGGCGGGCCGCCCGAAGGGCCTCCTCCTCGTCGGCGGCGAGCCCATCGCCGCGCGCTCGCTCAGGCTGTTCCGCGCCCTGTTCGACGGCGGGGCGCTCGTCGTGGCGAACGATGCAGCGCCGTACGCGGCGTTCGGCGCGCCGGTGGTGCCAGACCTCGTCCTGGGGAGGGGCGCGCCCGGCGGCGTGCACGCCGCGCTCTCCGCCGCGCGGACGGGCTGGGTGTTCACTGCCGCTTGCGACATGCCGTTCGTCTCCGAGGCCGGCATCGTGCTCCTCGCCGAGCGGCGCGCCGGAGTCGACGCCGTGGTGGTCCGCTGGCAAGGCCGCCTCGAGCCGCTGCACGCGCTCTGGTCGCGCTCGTGCCTGCCGCTCCTCTCGCGCCTGCTCGCGGAGGGCGACCCGTCGCTCTGGGCGATCGCGAGCGCGGTGAACGCCGCCATCGTCGAGGAGCGGGAATGGCGGGCCGTCGATCCCGACGGCCGTGCCTTCGCGAACGCGAACACGCCCGCGGATCTCGCCCGTCTCGGGCTCACCGCGCCTCGCTAGTCGCGCGCACTCGCGCGGCCCGTCTGCCCGCGACGCGCTGCTCACGCCCGCCTCTCGAACGACGTCGCGCCGTTCGCGCGCAAAGCATGCGGATGCGCGGATCCGAGTCACCTGCCTGACGGTGCGCGAGGCCGAGATTGAGGGATTTATCTTGACTTAGATCAATTTAGGCCCCGAATTCCCACCCTTCCGCTTCCGTTAATTCGGCAATTCCTGCGCTTAGCATGGAGAGCAGAAGGACTCACACCGGAGGAGCACGCGATGGGCCAGATCGTCAGGGTGTGCGGCGCGCTCATCGTCGCCGCCGCGCTCACCCCCGCCAGCGCCGCCGGCGCCCCGGATCCGCGGGAAGGCGAGGCGCTCTACGTCGGCTCGACGCCGCTCCAGAACGGCGGCGCGCCCTGCCTCGCCTGCCACGGCCTCGCGGGCCACGGGCTCGCCTGGAGCGCGAGCTTCGGCCCCGACCTCTCCGCCGCCGCGGAGACCTACGACGCCGAGACGCTCGCCACCGTGCTCGAGGACGTCCCGTTCCCCAGCATGGAGCCCGTCTACCGCGGCCACGCCATCACCCAGGGCGAGCGGCAGGACCTCGCCGCGTTCCTGCTCGAGGCCCGCTCGCCGGCGCCGCCGGGCGACGCGCGCTGGCGGCTGCTCCTCGAGGCGGGGCTCGTCGCCGCCGCGATCCTGGCACTCCTCGCCGTGCTGTTCCGCCGCCGCATGCCACCCGTCTCGGCCGCGCTCGCGCGCGCCCGCCGGGCCGAGGGAGGAACCCGATGAGCTTCCTGCGCGATATCCTCGATCCGTCCTCGCGCCGCTGGGAGCGGCTCTGGCGCGACCGCCACCAGCACGACAGGAGCGTGCGGTCCACCCACGGCGTGAACTGCACCGGGAGCTGTTCCTGGAACGTGCACGTGAAGGAGGGGATCGTCGCCTGGGAGACGCAGGCGACCGACTACCCCGCGCTCGAAGGCGTGCCGCCCTACGAGCCGCGCGGCTGCCAGCGCGGCGCGTGCTACTCGACGTACCTGTACTCTCCGCTCCGGGTGAAGACCCCCTACGTGCGCGGCGCGCTCCTCGACGCGTGGCGCGCGGCGCGGGCGAAGGAAGCCGACCCGGTGCGGGCATGGGAATCGCTCATGGCGGATCCGGCGCGCCGCGCCGCGCTGCAGGCGGCGCGCGGCAAGGGCGGAGTCCGGCGCGCGGGCTGGCAGGAGGCGCTCGAGATCATCGCCGCCTCCATCGTCCACACCGTGAAGCGCTGGGGGCCGGATCGCGTCGTCGGCTTCTCGCCGATCCCGGCGATGTCGATGCTCTCGTTCGCCGGCGGCTCGCGCTTCCTCCAGCTCCTCGGCGGCGTGAACCTCTCGTTCTACGACTGGTACTGCGACCTCCCGAACGCCTCGCCGGAGGTGTTCGGGGAGCAGACCGACGTCGCCGAGAGCGCGGACTGGTTCAACAGCCGGTACGTGCTGGTGCTGGGCTCGAACGTGGCGGTGACGCGCACGCCCGACGCGCACTTCCTCGCCGAGGCGCGCCACGACGGCGCGAAGGTCGTCGTCCTCTCGCCGGACTTCAACCCCACCTGCCGCCAGTCCGACTGGTGGATCCCGGCGCACGCCGGGCAGGACGGCGCGCTGCTCTGCGCGGTGAACCACGTGCTGCTCTCCGAGGTCCACGCCCAGCGCGAGGTCCCCGCCTTCCGGGACTTCCTCACCCGCTACACCGACGCGCCGTTCCTCGTGGCGCTCGACGTGAAGGACGGCGTCGCCGCGCCGGGGCGCATGCTCCGCGCGAGCGCGCTCTCCCGCTATCGCGGCGAGGAGCACGGCGGGTTCAAGTTCCTCGTCTGGGATCGCGCCGCCGACGCGCCGCGGATGCCGCAGGGGAGCCTCGGGTTCCGCTGGCAGGCGAAGAAGGGTCAGTGGAACCTGAAGCTCGAGGACGGGCAGGACGGCTCGCCGATCGACCCGGCGCTCTCCTTCCTCGATCGTCACGACGCGGTCGTGCAGCTCGAGGTGCCGGACTTCGGCTCGGATCGCGTGTGGCGCCGCGGCGTGCCGGTGCGGATCGTGGAGACCGACCAGGGGCCGGTCGCGGTCGCGACCGTGCAGGACCTGCTCTTCGCGCAGCACGGCGTCGGGCGAGGGCTCGCGGGCGAGTACCCCTCGAGCTACGACGACCCGGCCGCGCCGTTCACCCCGGCCTGGCAGGAGCAGTACACGGGCGTCGATCGCGCGCAGGTCGTCCGGCTCGCGCGCGAGTGGGCGGATACGGCGGAGCGCACCGGCGGCCGCTGCTCGGTGATCATCGGCGCCGGCGTGAACCACTGGTACCACGCCGACCTCGCCTACCGCGCCGCGCTCACGACGCTCATGCTCTGCGGCTGCATCGGCAAGAACGGGGCGGGCCTCAACCACTACGTCGGCCAGGAGAAGCTCGCGCCGATCGCGCCGTGGGCCTCCATCGCGGGCGCGCTCGACTGGGCGAAGCCCCCGCGGTTCCAGAACGCGCCGTCGTTCCACTACGTCCACTCCGACCAGTGGCGCTATGAGCGGGCCGAGCGCGAGGGGCGCCTCGACCCCGCGTCGCGCGGCGACCGCGCGCACGCGATGGACCACCAGGTCCGTGCGGTGCGGAAGGGCTGGCTCCCCTTCTACCCGCAGTTCGACAAGAGCTCGCTCGACGTCGCGCGCGAGGCCGCCGCGGCTGGCGCGTCGGACCCGAAGGCGATCACCGCGCACGTGGTGCGCGCGCTGGAGGAGCGGAAGGTGCGGCTCGCGGTGGAGGACCCGGACGCGCCGGAGGCGTGGCCGCGGGTGCTCCTCACCTGGCGCGGCAACGCGCTCTCCTCGAGCGCGAAGGGTCACGAGTACTTCCTGCGCCACTACCTCGGCGTGAAGGCGCTCTCGATCGCCGACGAGTCGCCGGATGGCGTGCGCGACGCGGTGGTGCGCCCCGCGCCGGAGGGCAAGCTCGACCTCGTGGTCGCGCTCGACTTCCGCATGACCACGACCGGGCTGCTCGCCGACATCGTCCTGCCTGCGGCGACCTCCTACGAGAAGGACGATCTCTCCTCGACCGACCTCCACTCGTTCGTCCACCCGATGCAGGCGGCGGTCCCGCCGTGCTGGGAGGCGAAGAGCGACTTCGACGCGTTCGCGGCGCTCGCCGACGCAGTCACCGCGCTCGCGAAGGTCCACCTCCCCTCCCCCCTGCTCGACGTGGTGGCGACCGCGATCGCGCACGACACGCCCGGCGAGATGGGCGATCCGGACGCGCCGGACTGGGCGGACGGCGCTGGGCCGCTCGTGCCGGGGAAGAATGGACCGAACCTGTCCGTCGTCGAGCGCGACTACGCGCACCTCGCGGACCGCTTCCGCGCCCTCGGGCCCCTCACCCGTGAGCAGGGCGTCGGCGCGCACGGGCTCTCCATCCCGGTCGCGGACCTGTACGACGAGCTCCTGCGCGAGCGCCCGACCGTCTCCTTCGGCGGCCGGACGTACCCGTCCGTCGCGACCGCGCGCGACGCTGCCAACGTCGTGCTGCACCTCGCGCCCGAGACGAACGGTGAGGTGGCCTGGCGGGCGTTCCACGAGGAGGAGAAGAAGGTCGGGGTGCCGCTCGCGGATCTCGCCGAGGGAACGCGCGGAGTGCGGACGACGTTCGAGGACCTCGCGGCCCAGCCGCGGCGCGTCCTCACGAGCCCGTGCTGGACCGGGATCGTGAACGACGGGCGGCCGTACACCGCCTACGCGCTCAACGTGGAGCGGCTCGTCCCGTGGCGGACGCTCACCGGTCGCGCCCACCTCTACCTCGATCACCCCGGCTTCCTCGCCGCCGGCGAGGGGCTCCCCACCTACAAGCCCAAGCTCGACCCCGCGCTCCTCCAGGATCTCGACGCGACGCACGCCCAGGGCCCGGTGCTGAAGGTGAACTTCATCACCCCGCACGGTAAGTGGAGCATCCACTCGACCTACGGCGACACGGTCCGGATGCTGACGCTGTCGCGTGGGATCCACCCGCTGTGGCTCAACGACCGCGACGCCGCCGGGATCGGCATCCGCGACGGCGACTGGGTCGAGGTGGTGAACGACCACGGCGCCGTCGTGACGAAGGCGGTCGTGAGCGCGCGCGTGCCGCGCGGGATCGCGATGCAGTACCACGCGCCGGAGCGGACCGTGGCGACACCGCGATCGCCGTCGCGCGGCGGCCGCCGCGCGGGCGTGCACAACTCGCTCATGCGCGTGCGGCTGAAGCCCACGCTCATGCTCGGGGCGTACGGCCAGATCTCGTACGGCTTCAACTACTGGGGACCCACCGGAACGAACCGCGACGCGTACGCGCTCGTGCGCAGGCTCGAGCGCGCGCCGGAGTACTGACGATCAATGACGCTGCAACTTTCAACGAGCGAAGCGAGCCCGCCGGGGCGTCACCGCGTTCGCGGCGAAGCCGCCCGCGGTGGCGCACGGGACCCGGCGAGCCGGGGTGGGGCCCCGGCAGCTCCGCTGCTGGGGCGGGGGGCGCAGCCCCCCGTTGAATGAGGAGATCGCCATGGGAATGGACGTGCGCGCGCAGCTCGCGTCGGTCTTCCACCTCGACAAGTGCATCGGGTGCCACACCTGCTCGGTGGTCTGCAAGAACCTGTGGACCGACAGGCGCGGCTCCGAGCACATGTGGTGGAACAACGTGGAAACGCGGCCCGGGACGGGCTACCCCGCGCTCTGGGAGGATCAGGAGCGCCACCGGGGCGGCTTCGTGGTCGAGGACGGCGAGCTCAGGCTCCGCATGGGCGGCCGGGGAAGCATCCTCGAGCACCTGTTCCAGGCGCCGCGGCTGCCCACGCTCGACGATCAGTACGAGCCGTGGACCTACCGCTACGAGGACCTGTTCTCGCCGAAGCCGTCGGACGATCTGCCCACCGCACGCCCGATCTCCGCGGTGACCGGCAGGCCCATCGACCCGAGCGCGGGCCCGAACTGGGACGACGACCTCGCCGGCTCCGACGTCCACGCCGCCGCGGATCCGAACCTGGCCGCGCTCGATCCCGCGGAGCGCGAGGCGCTGCTCGCGCTCGAGGGGCTCGTCTTCTTCCACCTGCCGCGCACCTGCAACCACTGCCTGAACCCCGCCTGCGCGGCGGCCTGCCCGTCCGGAGCGATCTACAAGCGCGGCGAGGACGGGGTCGTGCTCATCGACCGCGAGACCTGCCGCGGGTGGCGGATGTGCGTGCCGGCGTGCCCGTACAAGAAGACGTTCCACTCCTGGTCGGAGGGCAAGTCCGAGAAGTGCATCGGCTGCTACCCGCGGATCGAGAGCGGCGAGCCGCCGGCCTGCTTCCAGGCGTGCGTCGGCCGGATCCGCTACCAGGGCGTGCTGCTGTACGACTCCAACGCGGCCCTGCGCGCCGCGCGCGCGCCGGAGCGCGAGCTCGTCGCCGCGCAGCGCGCCGCCCTCCTCGATCCTTCCGATCCCGAGGTGATCGCCGCGGCGCGCCGGAGCGGCGTCCCCGACGCGACGCTCGAGGCGGCGCTCCGCTCGCCGGCCGACCGGTTCGTCCGGCAGTGGGAGGTGGCGCTGCCGCTCCACCCCGAGTTCCGCACGCTGCCGATGGTGTTCTACGTCCCGCCGCTCTCGCCCGTGCGCACCGCGGCCACGTCCGCGGACGGCGCGACGCTCGCCGGCGCCAGCGAGCAGCGCATCCCGGTGCGGTATCTCGCCGCCATGTTCGCGGCGGGCAACGCGGAGGTGGTCTCCTCCGCGCTGCGCCGGCTCGTCGCCGTCCGCACCCGCCGGCGGGCCGCGACCGTCGGTGACGTCTCCGCCGCCGCCGCGGAGGAGGCGCTCCGCGAGGCGGGGCTCACGCCCGAGGTCGCCGACGCCATCCACCGGCTCACCGTGTACCCGACGATCCGCGAGCGCGTGGTGCGGCCGCCGGGCGGGCGCGAGGCGGAGACCGAGCAGCTCGTCAACCTGCAGGGCGCGGCCGGCCTGCGCGCGAGGGTGCCGTGAGCGGAGCCGCGCTCTCGCGCGAGGCGGCGCGCGCCTTCGCCGACCTCCTCTCTTACCCGGACGACGCGCTCGCCGGCCGGCTCCGGTGTCACGCCGCGCGGCTCCCGGCTGGCACCGCCGCCGCGCTCGACGCGCTCGCCGACCGGCTCGCCCTCCTCGGCCCGGGCGGCGCCGAGGAGCTCTACACCGCCACGTTCGATCTGCGCCCGGCGGTGAGCCCGTACGCCGGACTGCACCTCTGCGGCGAGGGGCCCCGGCGGAACGCGCTCCTCGCGCACCTCGCCTCGCTGCGCGCTCGGGCGGGGATCGCACCCGGGGGCGAGGTGCCCGACCACTTCGCAGAGCTGCTCCGCTACCTCGCCGAGGCGCCGGAGGGCGGCGAGGCGGAGGACGTCGCCGTGCTCGTGCTCGCGCCCGCCGCGCGCCAGGCCGCCGCTGCGCTCGTGCACGACAACCCGTACCGCGCCGCGCTCGAGGCGCTGGTGGCCGCGCTGCCCGCGCCGGCCGAGCTGCCCGTGGCGTCCAAGGAGGCCGGACCATGACGGACCTCGTGCTCTTCGCCGTCGTCCCCTACGTCGCCGTGGCGCTCGCTGCCGCCGGGCTGGTCCTGCGCCACGCCGGCGCGGGCGCGCCCATCACCGCGCGCTCGTCGCAACTCCTCGAGTCGCGCCTCCTGCACTTCGGGGCCATCCCGTGGCACCTCGCGATCCTCGCGATCCTCGGCGCCCACGTGTTCGCGGCGCTCGCGCCCGGGATCATGAGCCGCGTGCTCGGAAGCCCGGGACGGCTGCACGTCCTCGAGGTCACGGGGCTCGCGCTCGGCGTGTGGGCGCTCGTCGCCGGAGCGATCCTCCTCTGGCGGCGGCTCGCGGTCCCGCGCGTCCGCGCCACGACGAGCGCGATGGACGTCGTGGTGCTCGCGCTGCTCCTCGCGCAGGTCGGGCTCGGCGTCTACGTGACGCTCTCGCTCCGCTGGGGATCGGTCTGGTATCTGCACACCGCCGTCCCGTGGCTGCGCTCGCTCGCGACCTTCTCGCCGGAACCGGCCCACGCGGCCGTGCTCCCGACGGCGGTGAAGCTCCACGCGGTGCTCGCGTTCGTCCTCATCGCGCTCATCCCGTTCTCGCGGCTCGCGCACGTGGTCGCGTTCCCGCTCCGCTTCGTCGGCGGCGTCCGCGGCCGGACGATCTGGTCCCGCGCCCCCGCCGGCGTCGACCTGCCGAAGCCCGCCGGCGCGGTGCTGCGCTCGCGCGCGCTCGAGCCGCAGGTGCTCTCGGTGTGGGATCCGGAGGACGCGGCCGCGTGGGCGCGGAGCGGCGAGCCGATCGCGCGCCGCAACCTGTGGATCTCGATCTTCGCGCTCTTCCTCGCGTTCTCCGTGTGGATGGTCTGGAGCGTCGTCGTGGTGCGGCTGCCCGACGTCGGCTTCCGGCTCGACACCGGCCAGCTCTTCTGGCTCGCCGCGCTCCCCGGCCTCTCCGGCGCGACGCTCCGCATCTTCTACTCGTTCGCGGTCCAGGTGTTCGGCGGGCGGCTGTGGACGACGATCACCACCGCCTCGCTCCTCGTCCCGGCGATCGGCATCGGCATCGCGGTGCAGGACCCGACCACGCCCTATCCGGTGCTGCTCCTCCTCGCGCTCCTCGCCGGCCTCGGCGGCGCGAACTTCGCCTCGAGCATGGCGAACATCGGCTTCTTCTTCCCGGGCGCGAAGAAGGGCACCGCGCTCGGGCTCAACGGCGGCCTCGGCAACCTCGGCGTCTCGGGCATGCAGCTCGGCGTGCCGCTCGCGATCACCGCGGGGGTGTTCGGGGCCTGGGGCGGCGCGCCCCAGACGATCGTGCGCGGGGGCGTGGAGCAGCAGCTCTGGCTGCAGAACGCCGGCTTCATCTGGGTGCCGTTCATCGTGCTCTCGACGGCGCTCGCCTGGCTGGGTATGGACGACGTGGCGAGCGCGCGGGCGTCGTTCCGCGAGCAGGCCCGCATCTTCCGCCGGCGGCACACCTGGCTGGTCTCCGGCCTCTACCTCGGGACCTTCGGCTCGTTCATCGGGTTCTCGGCGGCGCTGCCGCTCCTCATCAAGGGATCGTTCCCCGGCGTCGACCCGGTGCGCTACGCGTTCCTCGGCCCGCTCGTCGGGGCGCTGTTCCGGCCCGTCGGCGGCTGGCTCGCGGACCGCGTCGGCGGCTCGCGAGTGACGCTCTGGAACTTCCTCGCGATGACCGGCCTCGCCCTCGGCGCGCTCGCGTTCCTGCCGCATGGCGGCGCGCCGGGGCGGTTCGGCCCGTTCCTCGCGACGTTCGTCCTGCTCTTCGCCGCGACCGGCGTGGGGAACGGCTCCACCTACCGGATGATCCCGGCGATCTTCGCGACGTTGCACCGCGTCCCCGACGGCGCGGGCGCCGTCGCAATGGCCGCCGCGAAGCGCGCCGCGGCCACCGAGTCCGCGGCGGTCGCGGGGTTCGCCTCGGCCATCGCCGCCTACGGCGCGTTCTTCGTGCCGAAGGCGTTCGGGACCTCGCTCGCCCTCACCGGCGGTCCGGGGGCGGCGATCGTCGGCTTCGTCGCGTACTACGCCCTCGCCATCGCGGTCACCGCCTGGGCGTACGCGCGGAAGGGCTCGGGCATGACCTGTTGACCCTCGGCAACTCCCCTGCTGCCGAGCTGCTCCGGGCGGCGCGTCGAACGAGGCGCGCCGCCCGGATGTGTCTCACCGGCGCGTCTCACCAGCTGTAGCCGAGGCCGAGCTTCAGGTAGGGGCCGTCCTCGCCGCCCGTGTAGCTCGCGAAGTCCTCGTCCTGCGAGTCGCCGGCGATCCGCCCGCCGTACCCGCCCCCGACCGAGCCGGTGACGCCGTTCGAGGCGATGAAGTTGTAGCCGAGCTCGGCGGCTGCCCCGAGCCGCGCGAAGTCCGTGGACCCCTGGATCGTCTCTCGCCCGAAGGCGAGATCGAGCCGCGGACCAATGCGGACCCCCTCGTTGTTGTGCCCGAAGATGAACAGGTCGGCGCCGGCGCCGATCCCGAAAGCGCTCACCTCGCCGTTGGAGGCCTTCGTCCGGGAGTACCGCGCCCCCGCCACCCACGACGCGTGATCCCACGGGAACGGCCGCATGTAGGCCAGGTTCACGCCGAGGCCGCTGAACCACCCCAGCGGATTCGTGAGGAGCGTGTTGTTCACCGGGCCGCGGGCGGTGTGCCCCATGCCTACCTTGCGGCTGTCGCGTCCGGAGAGCTCGCTTCCGGCCTGCGTGAACCCAGTCTGCGCGCTCGCGCCTTGTGGAGGCGTCGACGACGCGAGTCCCGCCTCCACGCCGTCGACGCCGCCACGCCGCACGAGCGCCTCGCAGCTCGCGCGGAGCGCCACGACATCCTCGCCGGGCGGACTCCTGCCGTTGAGCAGATCCACGCAGCGATCGGCGAGCGGCCGAGCGACCGGTGGGGACGCGCCAGGCTGTGCGATCGCCGTTGGGTTCTGGATCTGCGGCTGCGTGGCCGATTGCTGCGCTGCCGGCTGTTGCTGTTGTTGCGCGATCGGTTGCTGGGGCGCGGTATCCTGCCGCTGCCCGTGCGCGCAACTCGTCGCAGCGACGAGCGCGGCGAGCGCTACTGGCGCCCTGAAGAGCTGCTTTCGCATGGCTTCCCCCGCCGGCCGCGCTCCACGCTGCCCCGGGAGCCGCCGGATCAAGCTCACTCAGGGTAATCCTGTGCATGGGAGCGCACTTCGCCATCAAGCGGGTCTCCACCGCCCGAGCGCGACGGCGTGCCTGGAGCGAGGGCGCGAGGGGGCGCTTCAGCCCGCGAGCGCGCGCGCCGCCACGAGCCCGGCGAGGCCCGCGCCGAGGCAGCCGAGCACCGTGAGGGCGACGTTCGCGACGGCGTGGATCACCCCGCGCTCGAGGAGCGCGAGCGTCTCGTAGTTGAACGACGAGTAGGTCGTGAAGCCGCCGAGGACACCTGCGCCGAGGAAGAGGCGAGCCTCGGGCGAGATCGCCTCGCGTGGGCCGGCGACGCCCATGAGGAGCGCGAGCAGGAACGAGCCGCACACGTTCACGATGAGCGTGCCGCGCGGAAAATCAGCGCCGAGCGCGCGCGCCGCCCAGGTCGAGACGAGGTAGCGCGCGCCGCTGCCGAGCGCGCCCCCCGCGCAGACGAGGAGGAGGCGGATCACGGCGCGCGCCCCGGCGCGAGCGCGTCGAGCGCCCGCGCGTACGCGCCCGCGTCGAAGCGGCCGCCGGCGAGCGCGGCGTCGAGCGCGTCCGCCGCCACGCGACCAACGGCGTGGAGCGCGTCGTGGCGCGCGAGGCCGCCCGCGACGAGCCGCTCGATCGCGCGGCGCGCCTCGGGCGGCTCGCCCGAGGCGAGCTGGTCCTCCACGACGAGGTGCAGCGCCGCGTGGACGCGCGGCTTCGGCATCGGCGGGTGCGGCCGCGCGAGGGCGTGGTGGTGCGCCTCGACGGCCCGGAGCCGCTCCTCCTGCGCTGCGTCCTTCCAGGCGCGCGGTTCGGGCGCGCGATCGGCGTCGTAGTCCATGCTCGCCGCGGACCTTAGCGCCACGCCATGTGGCGCCGCAACGCTGGCGTGTCCTTCGACTTCGCTCCGCCGCTGGCGCGGCGTCGCTACGCTCAGGATGAACGGCCGCAATGGTTCCGGTCGGGGTCGGGGTCGAGTTCCTTCGACTTCGCTCCGCGGCTGACGCCGCGTCGCTACGCTCAGGATGACCGGCCTCAGGAGATCCGGTCGCCGTCGCGGTCTTCATCAGAACGCGTGACACCCCAGACACAGCGGCTTCGCGGACACCTCGTCGCCCGGATTCGGCGTCCGAGCCGGAGCCTCACCCTCCGAGCCGAGGTCGCGCGCGTTGAACGCCGCCCGCACCTCCGCGCCGGGCGGGAGGGCGATGTAGTGCGCCCAGGGGGACGCGCCGTCGTGGCACGTCGTGCAGCGCAGCTCTCCGTCCGGAAGCCGGATCCCCAACCGGGCGACCTCGGACGGATCGCGCAGGTCTGAAGAGCTTCCCGCTCGCGCCGTCGCATACGAGCGGTCCACTGGGTGCGAGTGCGAGCCGGCTCGCGCGCCCTCGTGGCACGCCACGCACGCCGCGCTCGAGAGGGTCGCGGCCTCCGGCGAGTGGATCGCGCACGCTCCGGGTGCCGGGCTCGCAGGGGCTGCCTCCTCCGCGACGGCTCCCGCGGAGGCGATCACGGCCGCGCCCCAGACGCCGAGCGCGGCAACGGCTCCTCGGACCCGCATCGGCGTCCTCCCATCGATGAGATAGGAGCAGCGGGCGCGAGGGAGGAGGCCCCAGGGGCGACGCCCACATCCGTTAAAATGGACACGCGTCCGTTGTCCGCTTGACGGGAACTTCGTCCGCCATCTAGGATTCGCGTCCTCATGCCGTTCGGAAGGGGAGTCATGTGATGGCGCCGCTCGTCCCCCTGTTCGTGAAGCTCGCCGGGCGCGACGTCGTCGTCGTGGGCGGCGGCGCCATGGCAGCGCTGCGCGTCCGTCAGCTCTCGGAGGCCGGCGCCCGGGTGACCGTGGTCGCGCCGCTGGTGCGCGAGGACGTCGCCGCGGGAGCGGCGGTGGTGCACCGGCGCGCATTCCGCGCCGCGGACCTCGATGCCGCCTGGCTCGCCGTGGCGGCGGCGACGCCGGAGGTGAACCGGGAGGTCGCCGAGGCCGCGGAGGCGCGGCGCCTCCTCGTGAACGCCGTGGACGACCCCGAGACCGCGACGGCCTACACGGCGGGGGTGGTCCGCCGCGGCGACGCGACCGTCGCGATCTCCACGGGCGGCCGCGCGCCCGCGCTCGCGGGCCTGCTGCGCGAGGCGCTCGACGCGCTGCTCCCGGGCGATGTCGCCTCCTGGGTCGACACCGCGGAGGCCGAGCGGGACGGCTGGAAGCGCGCGCGCGTGCCGCTCGCGACGCGCCGCCCGCTGCTCCTCGAGAAGCTGAACGCCCTCTACGCGCGCGCGCCTTCCCCGGGGAGCTCCGCGCCGCTGCCGCCCGGCCTCGTCTCGCTCGTCGGGGCCGGCCCCGGCGATCCGGGCCTCCTCACGCGGCGCGCCGCGGAGCGGCTCGCAGAGGCGGACGTGGTGCTCTACGACGCGCTCGTGGACGCGGACGTGCTGCGCCTCGCGCCGCGCGCCCACTGCTTCCACGTCGGGAAGCGGGCCGGCCGCCCGAGCGTCTCGCAGCGCGCGATCGAGCGGCTCCTCGTCGGCGCCGCGCGGCAGGGCAAGCGCGTCGTCCGGCTGAAGTGCGGCGATCCGTTCGTGTTCGGTCGCGGCGGAGAGGAGGCCCAGGCGCTCGCCGAGGCGGGCGTGCCGTTCGAGATCGTGCCGGGCGTCTCCTCCGCGATCTCCGCGCCGGCGCTCGCCGGGATCCCGGTCACGCACCGCGGGCTCTCCGCCGGCTTCGCGGTGGTCGCCGGCCATGACGAGGCCACCTACGGCCCCATCCTCGACCGGCTGGGCGCGGAGACGACGCTCACGCTCGTCGTGCTCATGGGCGTCGGCGAGCGCGCCCGGATCGCGTCGCGGCTCCTCGCGCGCGGCTGGGAGCGAGAGACGCCCGCCGCGATCGTGCTCGGCGCGTCGACCCCCGGCGCGTTCGCCTGGAGCGGCACGCTCGCGGGCCTGCGCCACACGGCGCTGCCCGCGGATCGCTCGAGCCTCCCCGGCACGCTCGTCATCGGCGCCGTCGCCGCCCTCCAGCTCACCTCCTCGCACGCCGACGCGCGTGCCCTTGAACCGCTCGCGCCTGCCGAGAGCGCCTGAGAGGATCCCGCATGTCCCGCTCCACCGACCCCACCCCGTCCGCCCGCGCCAGCTTCGCGGACGACCGCGAGATCGACGCGTTCGTCGAGACGCTCGGCCGGTTCGAGCGCGGGGAGATCGACGCCGACGCGTGGCGCGCCTATCGCGTGGCCCGGGGCGCCTACTCGCAGCGCCAGGACGGCGTCCACATGCTGCGCATCAAGCTGCCGCAGGGCGCGACCGGCGCCGCGCAGCTCCGCGCGCTCGCCGACGTCGCGGCGCGGTTCTCGCGCGGCTACGGCCACGTGACGACCCGCCAGAACTTCCAGGTGCACTTCGTCCGGCCGGCGGACCTCGAGCCCGCGCTCCGGCGGCTCGCGAAGGAGGGCATCACCACCTCGGGCGCGGGCGGGAACGCGGTCCGCAACGTGGTCGCCTGCCCGTTGGCCGGCGTCTCGCCGGACGAGGCGTTCGACGTGACCCCGTACGCCGAGGCGGTGACGCGCCACTTCCTGCGCCATCCGCTCGCGAGCGCCCTGCCCCGCAAGTTCAAGATCGCCTTCGAGGGCTGCGCCCACGATCACGTCGCGACCGCGATCCACGACCTCGGGTTCCGCGCCCGCGTCCGCGCCGAGGATGGGCGCAGCGTGCGCGGGTTCGCGGTGACGGTGGCGGGCGGGACCTCCTCGCTCTGCACCGCCGGCGCGCCGCTTCTCGAGTTCCTCCCCGCGGAGGACCTCCTCGCGCTCGCCGAGGCGGTGGTCCGCGTGTTCCACGCGCGCGGCGACCGCGTGAACAAGCTGCGCAACCGGCTCAAGTTCCTCGTCCGCGCGCTCGGGTTCGACACCTTCCGGGCGCTCATCGAGGCGGAGCTCGCGGGGGTGCGGGCGGAGGGCGCGCCGCGGCTTCCGTTCGATCCGGACGCCCCGCCGGAAGACGCCCGGCCGCCGCTGCACGCCCGCGCGGAGCCGCCCACGATCGACGAGATCATCGCGCGCGTCACCGCCGCGCGGCTGCGAGGCCCCGGCGAGCCGCCGGCCGTCGTGCCGGTGCGCGATCCGGCGCCCTGCGCGCTCGCGGGGTTCCGTACGACGAACGTCCGCGCCCAGCGCCAGCCGGGGTTCTCGGCGGTCACCGTGTCGCTGCCGCAGGGCGACGTCACCGCCGCGCAGCTCGAGGTGCTCGCGGACCTCGCGCTCGCGCACGGCGAAGGCGCGGTGCGCTTCGGGAGCGACGGGCACGTCGTGCTCCGCTTCGTGCCGGACGACGAGGTGCCCTCCCTGTTCGCGCGGCTCGCCGCGGCCGGGCTGGGCCGCGACGGCGCGGGGAGCGCCGCGGACGTCGTGGCCTGCCCGGGCGCGGATGTCTGCCGGCTCGCGGTGACGCGCACGCGCGGGATCGCGCGGCTCGTCGGGGAGCGCGTGCGCGAGCGGCTCGGCGCCCGTGGCCTGACGGCGGCGCTCCCCGTGCACGTCTCGGGCTGCCCGAATGGCTGCAGCCAGCATCACCTCGCGGCCATCGGCCTGCAGGGGAGCGCGCGCAAGCTCGGCGGCCGCGCCGTGCCGCAGTACTTCGTGCTCGTGGGCGGCGGCACCGGCGACGGCGTCGCGGAGTTCGGGAAGCTCGCTGGCAAGGTGCCGGCGCGGCGCATCCCGGAAGCGGTCGCCCAGCTGACGGAGCTCTACCTCGCCGAGCGGCGAGACGGCGAGGCAGCTGGCCCGTTCTTCGCGCGCTCGCTCGATCGTGTGAAGGCCGTGCTCGGCCCGCTCGAGGCGCTGCGGCTCGAGGACGCTTCGCCGGAGGACTTCGTCGAGCCGGGCGCGAGCGACGACTTCAGCCCCGCGACCCAGGCGGGCGAATGCGCGGCCTGATCCGGACCTCCGCTTGACAGGAGCATCATCCGCTAAATAAGATGCCGGTGTTCGTCGCAGTGACGATCTTAGCCCGTGGCGATTTGCGGCGTATTGCGGCCACGTAAAACCAACCGCTAAAAAGCCTCTCACCGGACGTGCGGGTGCGCTCGCAGCCCGGTGTGGGAGAAGGAAGTCGTCCTCATGTCCTCGCCCCTCGCGGTGGCGCGCGTCGCGCCGTCCGCCCTCGCGACCCCGTCGCGCCCGGAGCTTTCCCCCCTCGTCTGCCGCCGCTGCGGTGCCCGCTTCGATGCCCGCCCGGTGGCGGTGTGCGAGGAGTGCGTGGGGCCGCTCGAGCCCGCGTACGCGCCTGCTCGCGCCCTGCCCACGCGCTCGCAGATCGAGGCGCGCCCTCGCTCGATCTGGCGCTACCGCGAGTGGCTCCCGATCCTCGGGGAGCCGGTGGTCTCGCTCGACACGGGCTTCACGCCGCTGCTGGACTCGCCCGCCCTCGCCCGCGCGCTCGGCGTGCGGCGTGCCCTCGTGAAGAACGACGCCGTCTCGCATCCCACGCAGTCGTTCAAGGATCGGGTGGTGGCGGTCGCGCTCAACGCGGCGATCGGGCTCGGCCTGGAGACCGTCGGCTGCGCCTCGACCGGAAACCTCGCGAACGCCGTCGCCGCGCAGGCGGCGCGCGCGGGCCTCGCCGCGTGGATCTTCATCCCGGAGGACCTCGAGCAGGCGAAGATCGTCGGCACCGCCGTGTACGGGCCGCATCTCGTGCGCGTGCGCGGGACCTACGACGACGTGAACCGGCTCTGCGCCCAGGTCGCCGATCGCTTCGGCTGGGGGCTCGTGAACCTGAACCTCCGCAGCTACTACGGCGAGGGCTCGAAGACGATGGCGTTCGAGATCGCCGAGCAGCTCGGCTGGCGGTTCCCCGACGCGGTCATCGCGCCGATGGCGGGCGGTTCGCTCGTGACGAAGCTCGACAAGGGCTTCCACGAGCTGGCGGACGCCGGCCTCGTCGCGGGGACCGGACCGCGGATGTACGGTGCGCAGGCGTCCGGCTGTTCGCCCATCGTGAACCTCGTCGAGCGCGGCGGAGAGACCGTCGAGCCGGTGATCCCGCGCACGATCGCGCGCTCCATCGCGATCGGGAACCCCGCCGACGGCGCCTTCGCCGCGCGCGCCATCCGCTCCTCCGGCGGCGCCGCGGCGGCGGTGAGCGACGACGACCTCGTCGCCGGGATCCGGCTCCTCGCCGAGACCACCGGCGTGTTCACCGAGACCGCCGGCGGCGTGACGGTCGCCGCCGCGCTGCGGCTCGCGCGCGAGGGGAAGCTGCGCTCGTCGGACGAGCTCGTGCTCTGCATCACCGGGAACGGCCTCAAGACCATCGACGCGGTCGTGCCGGCGCTGCCGG
Source organism: Anaeromyxobacter sp. (assembly GCA_035456445.1). Classification (GTDB taxonomy): domain Bacteria; phylum Myxococcota; class Myxococcia; order Myxococcales; family Anaeromyxobacteraceae; genus Anaeromyxobacter. The sequence goes on along the minus strand of DATIDF010000316.1, from coordinate 9,600 downwards.
ACGCGCCGGTCATCTCCGCCAAGCTCCGCGAGGTCGCGGCGCTCGTGGACGCCTGAAACGAGGAGGAACGACGATGCCCGTGACCCTGAGGCTCCCCACCGTGCTCGCGAAGGCCGCGGGCGGAACGACCGTGCACGAGGCGCGCGGCGCGACCGTCGGCGAGATCGTCGCCGACGTCGCGGGCCGGTTCCCCGAGCTCGGCCCACGGCTGCGCGATGCGAAGGGCGAGCCGTACCCTTACGTCATCTTCTACCTGGACGACGAGGACATCCGGTTCCAGCAGGGGTTCCAGACGCCGGTACCGGATGGCGCCGAGATCGTCGTCGTCCCGGCGATCGCAGGAGGCTAACGAGATGTCGATCGGTCGCCCCGCTCCAGAGCTCCCGCCGCTCTCCCAGGACGAGATCCTCCGCTACAGCCGGCACCTCATCATCCCCGAGGTCGGCGTCGAGGGTCAGCGCCGGCTCAAGGCTGCGCGCGTCCTCATGGTGGGAGCGGGCGGGCTCGGCTCGCCCATCGGGCTCTATCTCGCGGCAGCGGGCGTCGGCCGCCTCGGGATCGTCGAGTTCGACGTCGTCGACGAGACGAACCTGCAGCGTCAGGTGCTGCACGGCACGAAGGACGTCGGCCGCAAGAAGGTCGAGTCGGCCCGCGACCGGATCCGCGACCTGAACCCGCACGTGGAGGTGGTCGCGCACGAGGCCTGGCTCACCTCCGAGAACGCGCTCGACATCATCCGCGAGTACGACCTCGTCGTGGACGGGACCGACAACTTCGCGACGCGGTACCTCGTGAACGACGCGTGCGTCCTGCTCGGCAAGCCCAACGTCTACGGCTCGATCTACCGGTTCGAGGGGCAGTCCACCGTGTTCTGCACGGCCGAGGGGCCGTGCTACCGTTGCCTCTACCCCGAGCCGCCGCCCCCCGGACTCGTCCCCTCCTGCGCGGAGGGGGGCGTGCTCGGGATCCTGCCCGGCCTCGTCGGGCTCGTGCAGGCGACGGAGACCGTGAAGCTCATCGCGGGCATCGGCGAGCCGCTCGTCGGCCGCCTCCTGCTCGTGGACGCGCTCTCGATGCAGTTCCGCACCGTGAAGCTGCGCAAGAATCCCAGCTGCCCGGCGTGCGGCACGCGCGAGATCCGCGAGCTCATCGACTACCAGCAGTTCTGCGGGATCCGCGACGAGGAGGAGACGGATACCGTCCCGGCCATGACCGTCGCGGAGCTCGACGAGCGGCGGCGCGGCGGCGCGGAGCTCGACCTCGTGGACGTGCGCGAGCCGCACGAGTGGGACATCGGCCGGATCGAGGGAGCGCGCCTCGCGCCGCTCTCGTCGTTCGCCGACGCGCTACGCACGTTCGACAGCGCCCGCGACGTGGTCCTCTACTGCAAGAGCGGCGCGCGGAGCGCCAAGGCCGTCCGGCAGCTCCAGCAGGCGGGCTTCCGTCGCGTGTGGAACCTCCAGGGCGGCATCCTTCGCTGGAGCGAGGAGATCGACCCCACCGTGCCGCGGTACTGATCGTGCCCCTCCCCGCGCCCGCGCGGCGCACGCGCGCCGGCCCACCGATCGAGACGATCCTCGAGGCAGTCGGTGGGACACCCGTCGTCCGGCTCGCGCGCGTCGTCCCCGCCGGCGCCGCGGACGTGTACGCGAAGCTCGAGTCCTCGAACCCCGGCGGCTCGGTGAAGGACCGCATCGCGGTCTCCATGATAGAGGCGGCCGAGCGCGAGGGCCGGCTCGGGCCGGGCGTGCACGTCGTCGAGCCCACGAGCGGCAACACCGGCCTCGGGCTCGCGCTCGCCTGCGCCGTGAAGGGCTACCGTCTCACGCTCGTCATGCCGGACTCGACCTCGCTCGAGCTCCGGCAGGCGCTCGAGGCGTACGGGGCCGAGCTCGTCCTCACGCCAGCGGAGGACGGCATGCCGCCCGCGGTCGCGCGGGCGAGGGAGCTCGCGGCGGAGGACGGCGCGCTGCTCCTGCAGCAGTTCGAGAACCCCGCGAACCCGGCGGCGCACCGCGAGGGCACCGGGCGCGAGCTCGCCCTGGCGTTCGACGCGCTCGGTGCCCCCATCGACGCGTTCGTCGCCGGGGTCGGCACGGGCGGCACGATCACCGGCGTCTCCGACGTGCTGCGCCGGGCTCGTCCGGAGACGCTCGTCGTCGCGGTCGAGCCGGACGCATGCGCGGTTCTCTCCGGCGGTCCGCCCGGCGCGACGCGGATCCAGGGGTTGGGAGCGGGGTTCGTCCCGCGAGTGCTCGACCGCGCCGCGTACGATCGGGTCGAGCGGGTGAGCGACGAGGAGGCGTGGGCGATGAAGCTCCGCCTCGCCCGCGAGGAGGGGCTCCTCGTCGGCACCTCGAGCGGCGCCGCCGTCGTCGCCGCGATCCGCGTCGCGATCGCGCTCGGCCCGGGGCGCCGCGTCGCGACGGTGCTCCCCGACACCGGCGAGCGCTACTTCTCGATGGCCGAGTGGTTCCCGCGCGAGGGGCCACGATGAGCACGCCCCGGCTCCGCCACGGCCCGGCGCCGGTCGAGACGGTGGCGCGGCTCGTCGGGAGCACGCCGCTCGTGCGGCTGCGCCGGATCGGCGCCGACCTACCGGGCATCCGGATCTACGGAAAGTGCGAGTTCATGAACCCGGGCGGCTCCGTGAAGGACCGCCCCGCGCTGCGCATGATCGAGGCCGCGATCGGCGACGGCCGCTTCGGGCCGGAGCGAACGCTCGTCGACGCGACGAGCGGCAACACCGGCGTCGCCTACGCCTGGATCTGCGCCGCCCTCGGGCTCCGCTGCGCGCTCGTCATGCCGCGCAACGTGAGCGCGGCGCGCAAGCGCATCGCGCAGGCGTTCGGCGCCGAGCTCGTGTTCTCCGATCCACTCGAGGGCTCCGACGGCGCCATCCGCCAGGTGCGCGAGCTCGTGGAGGCCGAGCCGGACCGCTGGTTCTACCCGGACCAGTACGGGAACCCGGAGAACCCGCGCGCGCACGAGCTCGGGACGGCGGTGGAGATCGCCGAGGCGCTCCACGGCGCGGTCGCCGCGTTCGTGGCGGGGATCGGCACGAGCGGGACGGTGATGGGGACCTCGCGCGGCCTGCGCGCGGTCGCGCCCGGCGTCCGCTGCCTCGCCGTCGAGCCCGCCGAGCCGCTGCACGGGCTCGAGGGCCTGAAGCACATGGCGAGCTCGATCGTGCCGCCGATCTACGTCGAGGCCGAGCTCGACGGGAAGATCTCCATGCCCACCTCGGAGGGCTGGGCGATGGCGGAGCGGCTCGGTCGCGAGGAGGGGCTGCGCGTCGGGCACTCCTCGGGCGCCGCGGTGGCGGGCGCGCTCGAGGTGGCGCGGCGCATGGCGGCCGCAGGCGAGCGCGGGAACGTCGTGACCGTCCTCCCGGACCGCGCCGACCGGTACTTCGAGCCGCGCCGCTGGGACCGGAGGATCACCTGGTGATCGCCTACCCACCCGAGCTCCTCGATCGCCTCCGCGCGCTCTGCGAGGCGGACCCCGCGCGGGAGGTGTGCGGCTTCGTCGTCCGCCGCGCCGGCGCGCTCCAGGCCGTCCCGGTCCCGAACGTCGCCGACCGCTACCACGCGCGCGATCCAGAGCAGTTTCCGCGCACGAGCCGCGACGGCTACCTCATGGACCCGCGCGCCCAGCTCCGCGTGCACGAGGAGCTCGCCGCGAGCGGCGGGGAGCTCGTCGCGGTCTGGCACTCGCACGTCGAGGTCGGCGCCTACTTCTCGGAGAAGGACCGTGCCGATGCCGTGGTGGACGGGGTCCAGGTCGTTCCTGGCGCCGAGTACCTCGTCCTCGGGGTCCGCGGCGGCCGCGTCGACGAGCTGAAGCGCTACCGCTTCGACGGCGAGGGCTTCGTCGAGGTGCCGCTCACCTGACGGCCTTCGCCGCTCCGGGCGGAGGTAATCCGAGCGCCTCGAGGAGCTCCCGCGCCTTCGCCTGCACGAGGCGCGTGTTCCGCGGGCCCATCCGCAGGAGGTGCTTCTCGACCTCGCGCGCGCCCTCGAGCCGCTCGTCCTGGAACACGAACACGCCCTCGCGCTCCGCGACCGGGACGTCGCCCTCGATCACCGGAGCGCCGGCGATCCGGTGCAGCGCGCGCGCCGTGACCGCGTCGAGCGACGCCTCGGGATAGCCGAGGGCGCGGTACGCGAGCTCGAGGACCGTGTGGAGCGAGCGGTACACCCGCGCTGCGACCCCGGCGTCCACCGACGCGACGGCGTCGGCGAACGGGTCGTAGCGCGCGTAGGAGGCAGGATCGATGACCGTCTCGCCGCCGGCGCGGCGCATCACCGCGAACGGGCGGTCGGGCCGGAGCGGCTCGAGCTGCCTGCGGGGCGAGGCGCCCTCGGCGAGGTTGTCGAGGAGGACCGCGGCGCGCCGCGCGACGTCGCCCTGCGCGAGGATCCGCCGGTAAAGCTCGCTCGGCGAGACCGTGTCGGCGAGCGCGCGGACCTCCTCCTCGCCGACGTTCGCCCCGAGATCGGGGACGCCGGTGACCGCGCCGGGAGCAGGCGCTCCGGGCGCGGCTGCGCCGGGCTCGGTTCCGGCCGAGGGCGCCGGCGGCGGCGCGGGCGGCTCCTCGCGGCCGCCGAACCGGCGGCTGGCCCAGATCCCGGCCGCGACGAGCGCGACGAGGACCACGATGAGCGGCGCCTTGCTGCTGCGACGGAGCGAGCTCCGCGGGCTCTCCATCTCGCACCTCGGTTTTCAAAGGGGGCTGCTCGACCTCGACCCCGACCTCGACCTCGACCTCGACCTCGACCCCGACCTCGACCCCGAGCCCGAGCCCGAGCCCGAGCCCGAGCCCGACCTCGAGCCCGAGCCCGAGCCCGAGCCCGACCTCGACCTCGACCTCGACCTCGACCTCGACCTCGACCCCCGACAGATCTCTCGAGGCCGTTCATCCTGAGCCCTTCGACTCCGCGGCCTTCGACCGCTACGCTCAGGACAGGCTCCGCGAAGCGGCTTCAGCCGCGGAGCGAAGTCGAAGGACGACCCCGACCGGAGCCTTCGGGGCCGTTCATCCCGAGAGTGGCGACCCGATGCGACCGCTGCCCCAGCCGGTCGTCATCCCCGCGCGCGCCGCGCCCGCGCCTTCTGCAGCTTCTTCTCCCGACACGGTGTCCGTCTTCCCCGCGCCTGCCCCCGCTGCGCCGCGCCGCTCGCGCGCGCCGCTCGCGATCGCCGCGGCGTGCGCGGTGGTCGGTTTCGGAGCGGGCTTCGCCGCCACCCGCGGCAAGCTACTCCCCGATCTCTTCCGCGAGGACGTCGCCGAGCGGCAGCCGGCTCCGGCCATCGAGACCCCGTCCGCGCCGGTGCGTACGTCGGACGCGGCCGCGGCGAGCCCGGCGCAGGAGCCCGCCCCCGACCCCGAGGCGCGCGCCGCGCCGACGGCGCCCTCCAAACCGGCGAGAGCGGCGGCAGAGCGGAAGCCGCCCGCGCGCCGGGTCGCCGCGGTGTCCGCCGGGAAGGGGTTCATCGTCGTGACGGCGCCCGCCGAGGCGGAGGTCCTCCTCGACGGCAAGCGGATCGGCAAGGGCGACGTGCGGCGCGAGATCGAGGTCGGCGCTCATCGCGTCGAGGTGCGGCTCGGAGCAGCGAGCGTCACCGAGCGCTTCACGGTCGTCCGCGGCGAGACCTGGACGTACGACGTGACGCCCACGGTCAACTGAGGCAGTCGGGGTCCGGCTCGGCCAGGCGCGCCGAGCCCGGAAACCCGCAGCGACCCCCCGCGATCAGTGATCGTGGCCGTGAGGTCCGTGCGCGTGCCCGTGCTCCCGCTCCTCGGCGGTCGCCTCGCGGACCTCACGCACGGTGATGTCGAAGTGCAGCGTCTTGCCGGCGAGCGGGTGGTTCAGGTCGATGACGATCTTGTCGCTCCGCACCTCGCGGATCGCGAACGGAACGGGCTCGCCGTCCTCGCCCTCCGCGGTCAGCTCCATACCGGGCTGGGGATCGAAGTCCGGCGGAAACGCCTTGCGGTCCACCTCCTGGACGCCGCGAGCGTCGCGCTCGCCGTAACCGTCCTTCGGCGAGACCATCACCTGCTTCTTGTCTCCGGCGGACAGCCCCTCGAGCGCCGACTCGAGGCCGGGGACGATCTGGCCCTCGCCGTGCAGGTAGGTCAGGGGCTCCGAGGGCTCGGACGCGTCGATGACCTTCCCGTCGCCGAGGTGGAGTGAGTAATCGATTCCGACGACGGTGCCGTTCGCGATCTTCATGGACCCAACATAACGCGCCCTCCGCGCCGAGTGGGGTCGATGGACGGCGCATCGGCCGTCCGAAGGCTTTGCGGACGAGCGCGCGACTACCAGTAGCCCCATCGCCGCCGCAGGATCCACTCGCCGGCGAGCACGCCCGCCAGCGCGGCGAGGTACCACCAGCGGTCCCATACCGGAACGGACTTGCGCCGCCCGATCTCCACGACCTCGGGATCCGCGAGCCTCAGGTCGGGGAGATCGCCCCCCGGGAGCGCGGAGAACGCCCCGCCCGTCGCCTCCGCGATCGCAGAGAGGAGCTCAGGACGCGGCGCCGCGTCGGCGTCCTCGGGGCCGGCGCCGCGCACCGCCACCGCGCCCGTCGCGGTCTCGCCGTCCTTGCCCCTCGCCACGATCTTGTACGCGCCGGGGCCCGGCGGGACGAGCTCCACGCGCGCCACGCCGTCCTCGCCCGCGACCGCCTCGCCGCGCGCGACGCTCCGGCCGTCGTCGTCGACGAGCTCCGCGCTCACCCGTTCGCCCGAGGCAGGGCCCCAGTCCGGCCGCCGCGCGGTGACCTCGATCCCGACGGGCGCCCCCGGCTCCGCGGCCGGTGCGTCGGGCTCCACCTGGAGCGGCGCGAGGCCAGGGTCGCGCACGAGCCAGCGCAGCGCCTGGTTCCAGAAGCGCAGGTAGGCGCGGTTCCCCTGGCCCGACTCGGCGGCGAGGAAGCCCCAGCGCCACGAGGCGTCCGTCGCGACGGCGAGCGTGCGCCCCTCGCCCACCTCGCGCACGGCGACGAGCGGCGCGGCCTTGCCGTCCACGAGCACGCCCGGCGCCTCGAGCAGGATCGACGCGCCCGCCCCCGGCGCGAGCGCGCGGGTGAGGTTCACTGCGGTCACCGGCGGGAGACCGCGCCAGGCGCTCTCGTTCGCGGCGTCGCCAGGGGCGAGCCTCGTGACGGGGTGGCGCTTCCCGTCCGAGGTGAGCCGGAGCGCGAGCTCACCCTCGGCCATCGTGGAGCCGTCGACCGGCGCCACGGGGAGCACCTCGGCGATCGCGGTCTCCCCGTAGCGGCCGTCGCCGAAGCTCTGCTCGCCGCCCACCATCGCGAGCGCGCCGCCGCCCCGCACGTATTCCCGCAGCGCCGGCAGGAATCGCTCGATCTCCAGCCCGCGGTAGGGCGCGTAGGCGAAGTCCACGAAGACGACCGCGTCGAACGTGCGGAGCTGCTCGCCGAAGATCTCGGCGACCGGGAACGGGATGAGCGAGAGGTCCTGCTGCGGCCCCGCGTCGTCCGCGTTCGAGCGGAGGATGAAGAAGCTCACGAGATCGACGTTCGGATCCTGCTTGAGGAGCCCGCGCAGGAAGCGGACGTCCCAGCTCGGCCGTCCCGCGACGAGGAGCACGCGGACGCGGTCGCGGATGACGCGCAGGACGAACGACCGCGCGTTGTTCTCGGCGACGGCCTCGCCCGGGAAGACGGGCGCGGCGACCGTGAACACGAACGTCCCCGTCTCATCGGGCGCGAACGACAGCGGGACGGTATAGCGGTCGCGGCCGCGCTCGAGCCGGACCGTCGCGGACGCCACCACCGCCCCCTCTCGCCGCAGGACGAGCCGGACCTCCTCGTCGGAGAACCCGCGCGCGCGGAGCACCACGTCGATCGTGACGGTGTTCCGGACGAACGCGAACTCGTCCACCGCGACCCGCTCGACAGCGAGGTCCTTCGGCGCGCTGCGTCCCACCGCGATCGCGTTCACGGGGACGCCGAGCGCGCGGGCCTTCGCGCGCGCCTCGGGGCCGGCGCCCTCCGCGAGCGCCGCGTTGTCCGCGCCGTCCGACACCACGAGCGCCCCCGCGAGCCTCCGGGTGGAGCCGCCCGCGCCGGAGCCGATCGCGTCGAGCGCGCCGAGGAGATCGGTCCGGCCGGCGCGCCCGGGCACGCCGCGCGCGGCCTCGGCCGGATCCACGGGTGCGACGTCGGCGCCGAACGTGTACCACTCGAGATCCACGCGGTCGGACAGCCGCTCGAGCTCCGCGCGGTGCTCGGACAGGAACGCGCCGGCCGCCGCCGCCCGCGGCTCGCCGTCGCGCTCGACCGGGAAGTTCATCGAGCGCGAGGCGTCGAGCAGGATCGCGAAGCGGTTGCGGACGCGCGCGGTCTGCAAGAGCTCCAGGGCCGGCTCGGCGAGGAGGAACAGCGCGAGGAGCGCCGCGACCGCGCGGAGGCCGACGAGCACGGCGCGCCGCGCTCGCCGCGGCTCCGAGCGCAACCCGCGCAGCGCGAGCAGCACCGCCCCGGCCGCGGCCACGGCGGCGAGCGCGATCGCCCACGCGGGCAGCGGGGTGAGCGCGGTGAGCCGCCAGGCGTTGTAGCCGCCCTCCACGCTAGCTCCGCCGCCGCAGGATGAAGGGGAGGTGCACGGCGTCGTCCTTGTAGTCCGTGCAGAGGGCGTACATCGCGAGGTTCACGCCGAGCCGGAACGCCGTCTCCCGCTGCGCCTCGCCGCCGGGCGTGCACGGGTACTCCCAGTCGCCCAGCTCCGTGCGCGCCCAGGCGCCGCCGAGGTCGTTCTGCGAGTAGACCACCGCGAGGCGGCCGTCGAGCGTCTGCGCCTCGATCCACGGCTTCACGAGGACCCGCCCGCCCTGGCGATCGAGCAGGTAGAAGCTCTTGTTCAGCACGTGATCGCGCGGCACCGGCGCGAGCGGGGAAGCAGGGAGCACCTTCGCGAGCTCCCGCCGGACGGACGCGTCGAAGGGGCCGCCCTCCGCCCCGTCGGCGGAGTCGACGACGAGGAACCCGCCGTACTGCAGGTGACGCCGGAGCGCGGCGCGCTCGGGCTCGCTGAAAGCGGGGAGCGCGCCCGCGCCGGCGAGGTAGAGCCAGGGGAAGCGGTGAAGCCCCGCCTCGCCGAGCCGCACGGCGACGGACGTGCTCGCGGTCTCGATCGAGGTCCGGCGCGCGAGCTCCCACCCCAGCCGCCGCAGCGCGGACGGGCGCGGGTTCCAGCCGCCGCCGTGTTGCACCTGGGCGAGCACGAGCTTCGAGGCGTCCGTGAGCCCCCTGGCGCGGCGGGGGAGGGCGGCCAGGGTGGCGGCGGCCGCGGCCGCGGCGAGGAACGAGCGGCGGGTGGTGCGGGTCGGGCCGGGCATCGAACGGGCGGATCTTAGGCCGAAATCGGCGCAGGCGCCCGCGGAATCCCGGCCGCGCCGGCCGGGTTGGCGCGCGCTCCACCCGCTGCTACATTGCGCGCGCATGTCGTGTCGAGCGCGGGGCGGGCGCGCCCGGATCGAACGGCCTCGCGCGCTCCCCGCCGGGCGCGATCGCGACGCGGCATCGCGCTTCCCCCGGGGGTGAACGGCGTGTCGGCCTTGAAGA
>DATIDF010000315.1:0-12957 GCA_035456445.1 Anaeromyxobacter sp. | reverse complement strand
AATGCTTACTTCGTTCCGCCCCCGGAAGTGGTTGGCACGCTGTCCGCGCGCCAGGAGGACGGGATCGACGTGCGGCTGCTCCTGTCCGGTCCATACCAGGACCATCCCACCGTGACGTTCGCCCAGCGGCGCCTCTATCCGCAGCTCGAGCGGAGCGGCGTGGAGATCTACGAGTACCTGCCCTCGATGATGCACGCGAAGACGATGCTCATCGACGACCGCCTCTCCCTCGTTGGCTCCATGAACCTCGACTTCCTCTCGATGGAGTGGCTCGAGGAGGGCGCCCTCGTCGTGGACGACCGCTCCTTCGCAAAGACGTTCGAGGAGCGGTGGCAGATCGACATGGCGCGCTCGCGACGGATGACCAAGCCCGACGCGAGCGTCCGCTTGCGACCCGAGGAGGCCTCGATCCCGCCGCGCGCCGCCGCTACTGGCCAGACGATCCAAGGAGGAGCGCCATGGCAGGAGTGAAGCCCATCCCGGAAGGAATGCACACGCTGACGCCGAACCTGGTCATCCGCGACTGCGCGAAGGCGATCGAGTTCTACAAGCGCGCGCTCGGCGCGCAGGAGATCTCGCGCATGCCAGCGCCGGACGGGAAAAGCATCTGGCACGCCGAGCTGCGCATCGGCGACTCGGTCTTCTTCATGAACGACGAGATGCCGGGGATGAGTCGAGGGGCGCCGAGCGCCGACTCCCCGGTGCCGGTGACGATGTGGCTCTACGTGCCCGACACCGACGCGGCGTTCAAGCGCGCGGTGGACGCCGGGGCGAAGTCGACCATGCCGCCGGCCGACATGTTCTGGGGCGACCGCTGTGCGGGCGTCGCGGATCCGTTCGGCTATCTCTGGTCGTTCGCGACGCACCAGAAGGACCTCACGGTCGAGGAGATGCGCCGCGCCGGCGAGGAGTTCGCGCGGACGATGGGGGCGGGGGCGCACGGCTAGCTGACTGAGCCGGGCGCCGCGCGAGCGCGTCCGTTGGGCCTGAGGAAAAGCTGCGGGAGGCATCGGTCGCCCGAGCCTCACCGCGGCCGCTCGAAGGCGCGGCGGGCGCGCTCGGCGCGTGCGCGGAACGCGCAGCCGTCGAGGTGGTCGTTCACGATCCCGACCGCCTGCATGAACGCATAGATGGTGGTCGGCCCGACGAAGGTCCAGCCGCGCCGCCGGAGATCCTTCGACAGGGCGACGGACTCCGGCGTCGTCGCCATCGCGCGGAGCGCCGCCCAGGTGAGCCGCTTCGGCCGCGATGCGGGGTCCGGCTCGAAGCCCCAGAAGTAGGCCGCGAGCGAGCCGAGCTCGTCGCGGAGCTCGCAGGCGCGGCGGGCGTTGTTGATGGTGGACTCGATCTTCCCGCGATGGCGCACGATCCCCGCGTCGGCGAGGAGGCGTGTCACGTCGCGCGCCCCGAAGCGCGCCACCTTCTCGAGGTCGAAGCCTGCGAAGCCGCTGCGGAACGCCTCGCGCTTGCGGAGGATCGTGAGCCAGGACAGGCCCGACTGGAAACCCTCCAGGCAGACCTTCTCGAACAGGCGCACGTCGTCCGCCGTCGGAAGCCCCCATTCCTCGTCGTGATACGGGAGGTACTCCGGCGCGGAGGCGCCCCAGACGCAGCGGAGCTTCCGGTCGGGGCCGGGCAGGAGGCCGGGGCGGGGAGCAGGCATGGGCGCGTGGAGTCATAGCGAGCACGGGCCGGATCGTCGAGCGGGGCGGCTCACTGCTGACCTTCGGCTTCACCGATCCGGACGGCGGTCGCTACGAGGTGGCGTGGGTGAAGCCGGGCGTCCCTGTCGGCGCCGGCCTGAAGCGCGTCAACTGGACGAAGGCCGAGATGGAGTGAGCGGCTCGCCCGCTCGTGCCGTGAATCACGGCGCGTGATCGTCGGCCAAAGACCGGCTACCGCTCTCGAACGGCAGGATGGAGGGGCTGAACAACGGGATCGGCGTCATCGATCATCGCGCCTGCGGCTTCAAGTCCTTCGCCGAGCTCGCCGCGAACGCCTGCGAGCACCTGCTCCAGCATCTCGATGCTCGGTGGCTTGGCGAGGTGGACGTCGAAACCTGCCGCCCTGGCCTCGGCGACATCCTCAGGCTGCGCATAGCCGGTCAGGGCGATGAGCGTCAGGCGCCCGAGCTCCGCGTCGGCGCGCATCGCCCGCGCCACGGCATAGCCATCCATCTCGGGCAGGCCGATGTCGCACATCACCACGTCCGGGCGAAAGGCGCGCGCCTTTGCAAGCCCCTCGGGCCCGCTGTAGGCGACGGTGACCACGTGCGCGCCGAGCTCGAGCACGTCGCGAAGGCTGTCGGCCGCATCGACGTTGTCCTCGATGATGAGGACGCGGCAGGGTCGCGCCCCGCTGCGGGAACGACGCGGGCTCTGCTCGGGCTGGATGGCTGTCTCGAGGGGCAGCGTGATCGTGAAGGTCGCGCCCATGCCGGGACCTTGGCTCGCTGCGCTGACCGACCCCCCATGCATCTCGACCATGCCCTTGACGAGGGCGAGGCCGAGGCCGAGTCCGCCCTTGCTTCGATCGAGACTGTTGTCGGCCTGTGTGAAGGCCTCGAATACGTGTGGAAGGATCTCCGGCGCGATGCCCCTGCCGGTGTCCTGGACCTGGACGGTGGCGTGCCCGCGACTGGAGTCCCCTTCGACCGACACGGATACGTTCCCGCCGCGCGGGGTGAACTTGGCCGCGTTCTGAAGAAGGTTGCCCATGACCTGCGCCAATCGCGTCCGGTCGCCGTTCACCCAGACCGCGGCCGGCGCCGGCAGCAGCTCGAGCCGTACCTCGCCGCCGACGAACGCCGCGCGGTGATCCTCGGCTGTGCGCTGCGCGAGCTCGTTCAAGTCGAGCCGTTCGCGCTTGAGCTGGACCTTGCCGCGGGAGATGCGGGTCACGTCGAGCAGGTCGTCGATGAGGCGGGTCAGGTGCCCCACCTGGCGGTCGATGATCGCCCGCGCCCGGAGCGCCTGCTCACCGCCCGGTTCCGCGCGGCCGAGGATATGGAGGCTGTTGCGGATGGGCGCGAGCGGATTGCGCAGCTCGTGGGAGAGCATGGCCAGAAACTCGCTCTTTCGGCGGTCCGACTCGCGCAGCGTCTCCTCGGCCCGCCTCAGCTCGGTGATCTCCGCCGACACGCCGCAGACGGCGTACGGAATGCCGGCGTCCGAGAACAGCGGAACCTTGACCGACATGTAGATTCGCTGCTCGCCGCGCACCAGCACCTCCTCCAAACGCTCGAGCGGCTGGCGCGACCGGAGGACCTCCAGGTCGTTGTTCCGCAACCTCTGCGCGATCTCCTGCGGGAAGATGTCGAAATCGGTCTTGTCGGACAGGTTGTCGTTGGTGACGCCGAACAGCTCCGTGTAGACGCGATTCACGAGCATGTATCGGCCATCGACCCCCTTGACGTAGATGACGGCCCGGGTCGCGTCGAGGATGTTCCGGAGGAGGGACGCGTTCTTCCGGAGGGCCTCCTCCGCCCGGTCGCGCTCGCGCGCCTGCCGGCTGAGGGAGGCCTGGAATCGGGCTGCGTCGATGACGGCCGCCACATGAGCGCAGGCGAAGGTCGCGGCCACGAGGGCTTCGGCGGAGGGGCGCCCTGGCGGGAGGTCGAGGGCGAGGACCCCGTGGGTCCGCGTCTGGAACACCAGGGGTAGCAGGCAGACCCCGCCGGCAGGCGCCGGCCCGGGAACGGGCTCGTGCATCGCTGCGGCGGCGGCCACGCGGGCGACGAGCGCGGGGTCCAGAGCGGGGACGGAGCCCAGCGGATCGGGGCTCGCCGGATGGCAGAGCAGCCGGTCGCCGTCGGCGGTGGCGACGATCTCGAGGTCGTCGCCCACGCGGACCAGCCACGCCCGCCGCGCGCAGAACCAGCGGGGCACGTTCTCCATGAGGCGCTCGATGGCGCGTGGTTCGTCGGTGGTGGACGCGACCGCCTCGGCCTCGCGCTGCGTCGGCACCGCGCCTGCGCACCGGCTGGTCCGCGCCGAGGCCCCCCAGCCGGTCCACGCCTCCTCGGCGCGGGCGCGATAGGCCTCGGCCTCCTCCCAGCGTCCGATGCGGGCGCACACCCGGCTGGCTCGGTCGGCGGCGAGCCCGGCCTCGTGGAGATAGCCCGACGACCGGGCACCTTCCATTGCGCAATCGAACGCCTCCAATGCCTCGGACGTGTCGCCGCGCAGGTCGGCGGACAGGGCGCGAAGAAGCCAGCGCTTGTGCGCGAAGGTCGACGGGACGAGCTTGGCACAATCGGTGATCTCGGCCAGGGTCTCGCCGATGCGGTCCATGGCGTCTGCGCGTTCCGTCAGGCCGGCGTAGACCGCATCCCAGGCGCAGACGGCCGCGTAGAAGCGGCCGAACTCGAGGTGCGGCAGCCCGTACCCGCCCTTGGCGTGCCGCGCCAGGCGGACGGACGCCTCGGAGGCGGCGGCAGGGTCCACGAAGACGGCGGCGAGGAGGAGCTTGCCCACCGCGAGGTAGAGCGCGCCGTAGTGGTCGTCCTGCGCGTCGTAGTCTCTCCAGCACGAGGCTTCGTCGCTGAACTCGCCGCTGACGCGGGTCTGCCCCGCGGCCCGCCTTCGGAGGAGCTCGACTACCTGACGATCCCGCGACAGGTAGGCGTAGGCCAGCCGTTGTCCCAACTCCGCCAGGGTGTGGCGCCACGCATCGAGCCGGGTGGCCACCTCGTCGAGCGGCGTGCCGGAGAGAAGGGCGAAGAAGCAGCTCTTGAGCGCGCTGTAGCCAGCATAGTCGAACGCCCCGTGCTCGAGCCCCAGCTGCGCGTTCTCCAGCAGTGGAGTCACTGCGGCGCACAGGGGTCCGGTCCAGGTGGACGTCATGCCGTGCACGATGTCCAGGGTGCGCGCGAGGATCGCCCCGTCCGAAACGCGCCTGGCGGCCGCCAGGGCGCGCGCGCGGATTCCGATGCCCCGCCGGACCGTCTCCGGCGAGGCGCAGTCCAGTGCGCCGAGATACGCGAGGGCCAGGGCCGTGACATCGGAGAAGCCATGCCGGGCCGAGAGGTCCAGCTCGAGGGCGACGAGCATGCGCAGCAGGTGCGGACGTGCGGTATAGGCCGCCGCGTTGCCGAGCCCGAGCAACCGGAGCAGCGCGACGATGGACGGATCGTCGACGTGATCCGCCTTCGCCAGCCACTCCGGGGTCATGGTCGCCAGCGCGAGGTCGATCCTCCGGGCTGCGGCCGCGATGTCGTCGGCGCCGGGCTCGCTTGGGAGGGAGAGGCCGAACCTGCGGGCCCCCTCGCAGACCAGATCGAAGGCGGCGGGCACGTCGCCCGAGCCCGTGAGCGCAACGACGAGGACCTCCTGCATGGGAAGCTCGTCGATGAAGCTGCGGGCATGCTCCTTGACGCGCCCCGCGAGGCGACGGAAATCCTCGGCCGCTCCGACGGCGAACGCCGCGCACGCGGCTTCGGTGTGGAGCTCGAGCGTGAGCTCGTACGCTGCGCTCCAGCCCGCCGCGCCCAGGATCCCGCAGGCGCGAGAGGCATGCTCGTACGCGGAGCGCTCGGCGGCGGCGCGCCGGGCGCGCCGGGCGCAGGCGAGGTCGACCCTCGCGGCGAGGAGGCGCTGGTCGTCCCGCAGGTCGTCCGTGCCGGCGAGGTGAATGTGAAACGCGGCATCGAACGCGACGGCGGCATCGCCGCCCACGACTCGTTCGCCCAGAATCTGGCCGATGCGCGCGTGCAGCGATGAACGCCGCGAGGCGGGGACGAGATCGAGCGCGGCTTGTCTCAACTGATCGTGGCGGAAGCGGTAGGCGCCCGCGCTGTTCCCCTCTTCGCGGACCAGCACGGCGTCGCGCACCGCCTGCTCGAGGAGGGATCGCACGGAGGGCTCATCCCGGTCCAGGACCGCGGCCAGCATCGCGGGCTCGACGCACGATCCCATCATGGCGCCGGTGCCGAGGAGCGCCTGCTGGTCGGGGGCAAGGTCCCGCAGGCGGCGCAGCAGCAGCCCGGAGACATCCTCGTCCACGGGGACGTTCGGCCGCGTCGGGGAAGCCGGGCCGGGCGCTGCTTCCCACCGGAGGACCTCGGTGACGAACAGCGGGTTGCCGCCGGTTCTCGCGAGCAACGCCTGCGCCGCGCCCGGGCCGGGCGCGGCATGCCGGGAGAGCTGCATCATCGCGCCGATGTCGCCTGCCGACAGGGCTGGTAGCGCGAGGCGGGTCAGCACTGGGGTGGCGTCGGCCAATGGACGGAGGGCGAGCGACGTGCGCGCGAGAGCGTCCTCGTCCTCGGTGCGGTGGGTCAGCACGAAGCCGACCCGCGGCAGGCCGGAATCGAGGCAGATCCGGACGATGACGTCGAGCGTCGCCGCGTCCGCCCACTGCAGGTCATCGAGGAAGAGGAGGCAGGCCCTCCCGCCGTCGGTCATGGCGTGCAGGAGCGCCAGGACGGCGAACTGGAAGCGGTTACGGTCCTCCTGGATCCCGAGCGCCGGCGCCGGCGGCAGATCCCCGAGGAACACGGCGAGCTCCGGGAGGAGACCGCCCAGGACGGGCGCCGAGGCCCCCAGCCGCTGCCGCAGATCGTGCCGCACCTGCTCGAATTCCGGAGGCGGCAGCACGGAGGCGCGGCGCAGCCACGCCCGGAGGGCCTCGATGAGGGCGGCGTAGGGAATGTCGCGAACGACCTGGTCGAACTTGCCCGCAACCACGACCGCCCCTCGTGACTCCAGGGTCGGTGCGAGATGCTCGACGAATGCGGTCTTGCCGCCGCCGGTGGGGGCGAGGATCAGAACCGCTCGGCAGCCTTCGCCTGACAGCACGGGCGCCAGCGCGTCATACGAGCGCCTCGCCTCATCCTGCCGCCCGACGAAGGGGGCGCGCGCCCCCGTGTCTCCTTGCTGCAGCCCTACGAACACTCAACCACCTTTGCTGAGCCGCGGCAAAGTCTCCATTCACGGTCAACATTACGGAAAACGCGGAGATCGGGTTGGAAATTTCCCGCACTACCGAGGGTTCGCGCTCGACCGGACACGTCAACGGCGCCGAGCGGTTCGTTCCACCTGGTCGTGCCGGGGTGAGCCGTCGCGGGCGTGACCTCGGGCGGCGCTGATGCCTGCTAGTGGGGAGCCCCGACCGCGTGCCGGTAGGCGTGGAGGACGTGCGCAGCGATCTCCTCGACTCCCACGCCGCGGGTGACCTGTGCGAACACCACGGGACCGTCCCCGCGCATCCGCGCTGCATCGCGCGCCATGACGCCGAGGTCGGCGCCGACCGCCTCGGCGAGATCGGTCTTGTTCACGACGAGCAGGTCCGCCTGCGTGATTCCGGGACCGCCCTTGCGCGGCACCTTGTCCCCGCCGGCAACGTCGATCACGTAGATCGTGTAATCGGCGAGCTCGCGGCTGAAGTGCGCGGCGAGGTTGTCGCCGCCCGACTCGCAGAACAAGATCTCGGGCCGGTGCGCCTCGGTGAGCTCCTCGAGCGCGAGCAGGTTTGCGGTGACATCCTCGCGGATCGCCGCATGAGGGCACCCGCCGGTCTCGACCGCGCGGATCCGCTCGGCGGGCAAGGCGTCGTTCCGGACGAGGAACTCGGCGTCCTCGCGGGTGAAGATGTCGTTCGTCACGACGGCGAGCGAGCGCGAGGCGCGGAGCGCGCGGCAGAGCGCGAGGACGAGCGCGGTCTTCCCGCTCCCCACCGGACCGCCCACGCCCACGGTGAAGGCGCGCCGGCGGAGATCGTCGCGAGCGTGCGGAGCGCCGCGGTCCTGGAACGAGCCCGGGCCGAGGCCGTGATCGTGGCCGGAGTGGAGCGAGAGTGCATTCATGTTCAGCTCTGGAACAGCCTCGAGTAGAGGCGGTCCTGGTGGGACTGGAGGAGATCGAGGAGTGGCGAGGACGCCGCAGCGTCTTCCGGGGCGCGACCGGCCGATGCGGCGAGGACCGTCTCCGCGACCGCGCCGGCGCGGGCCAGCGCGGCCTGCGCTTCGAGGGGCCCGATGAGCCCGAGCCGCACGCCCGCGGACACGATCCCGCGCGCGACGACGAACAGATACAGCTGCGCCGCCTCCTCCTCGGAGGCACCAAGCCGCGCGAGGAGCGCGCCCGAGACGGGCGCGAGGTGCCCCGCGAGGCCACCGCGCGTGACCTCCTCCTCGAGTGCCCGCGCGGCGGGCCCGAGCGCGATCGCGGCCCGGAGCAGCGCCCGTCCCTGCGCGCGGCTCGCCCGGTTCGCGACGTGCCCCGGCGTGGCGGCGTCGCAGCGGGCGTCGAGCTCGGCGAGCCGCTCCGGCGCGCGCAGCGCGGCGACGACGAACGGGAGCGCGAGCGAGCCGGCCTGCCAGAGCGCCTCCTCGACGAACCGGTCGAGCCCGGCGGGGCCGCGGCAACGCCCGAGCTGCACGGCCGCCTCTAGCCCGCCGGAGTGGGCGAAGCCGCCGGAGGGGAACGCGGAGTCCGCGAGCTGGAAGGAGAGCCAGGGCGTCATCAGAACAGGAAGTACCGCTGCGCGAGGGGGAGTCGGGCGGCCGGCTCGCAGCGCAGGAGCACGCCGTCGGCGCGCACCTCGTACGTCTCCGGATCCACCTCCATCCGCGGCAGCGCGTCGTTGAGCTTCATGTCCTTCTTGCCGAGGTGACGGCAGCCGTGCACCGCGACCAGCCGCTTCGCGAGGCCATAGCCGTGCACCGTGCCGTCCGCGAGAGCGGCGCGCGACACGAACGCGACGCTCGTCGCGCCGACCGCGCGGCCGAGCGCCCCGAACATCGGGCGCGCGAGGACCGGCTGCGGCGTCGGGATCGAGGCGTTCGGGTCGCCCATCTGCGCCCAGGCGATGAGCCCTCCCTTCAGCACGAGCTCGGGCTTCGCCCCGAAGAACGCGGGCCGCCACAGCACGAGGTCCGCGAGCTTGCCCGGCTCGACCGAGCCGACCTCGTCCGCCATGCCGTGCGCGATGGCGGGGTTGATCGTGTACTTCGCGACGAAGCGCCGGATGCGGAGGTTGTCGTTGTCGCCGCGCTCCTCCGGAAGCCGGCCGCGCTGCCGGCGCATCTTGTCGGCGGTCTGCCAGGTCCGGGTGATCACCTCGCCGACGCGCCCCATCGCCTGCGAGTCGGAGCTCATCATCGAGATCGCCCCGAGATCGTGCAGGATGTCCTCGGCCGCGATCGTCTCGCCGCGGATCCGGCTCTCGGCGAACGCGAGATCCTCCGGGAGCGACGGATCGAGGTGGTGGCAGACGACGAGCATGTCGAGGTGCTCGTCGAGCGTGTTCACCGTGAACGGGCGGGTCGGGTTCGTCGAGGAGGGGAGGACGTTCGGCTCGCCGCACACGCGGATGATGTCCGGCGCGTGCCCGCCGCCAGCCCCCTCGGTGTGGAAGGTGTGGATGGTGCGCCCGGCGAACGCCGCGATGGAGTGCTCGGCGCAGCCGGACTCGTTGAGCGTGTCGGTGTGGATCGCGACCTGCACGTCGAGCTTGTCCGCGATCCGCAGGCAGGTGTCGATCGCCGCCGGGGTCGTCCCCCAGTCCTCGTGGAGCTTGAGACCGACCGCTCCGGCGCGGATCTGCTCGGCGAGCCCCTCCGGCGCGGCGGCGTTCCCCTTGCCGAGGAGCCCGATGTTCACGGGGAGCGCGTCGGTCGCCTGCAGCATGAGCGCGACGTGCCGCGCGCCCGGCGTGCACGTCGTCGCGTTCGTGCCCGTCGCCGGTCCGGTGCCGCCGCCGAGCATCGTCGTCACGCCGCTCGCGATCGCCTCGTACGCCTGCTGCGGCGAGACGAAGTGGATGTGCGTGTCGATGCCGCCGGCCGTGAGGATGAGCCCCTCGCCGGCGATGCATTCGGTGCCCGGCCCGATCACCATCCCGGGCGTCACGCCCGCCATCGCGTCGGGGTTGCCCGCCTTGCCGATGGCGGCGATCCGGCCGCGGCGGACGCCCACGTCCGCCTTGGTGATGCCGGCGTGATCGAGCACGAGCGCGTTCGTCACGACGAGGTCGAGCACCTCGTCGGCCGGCGCGCCGGCCGACTGGCCCATGCCGTCGCGCAGGACCTTGCCGCCGCCGAAGACGCACTCGTCGCCGTACACCGTGAGGTCCCGCTCGACCTCGAGCACGAGCGCGGTGTCGCCGAGCCGGACCCGATCGCCCGTCGTCGGTCCGTACACGTGCGCGTACTGCCGCCGATCCATCCGCCGAGTCATGTCAGCGCTCCTCCTCGTGCGCGAAGCCACGCGCCCGCGCCGCCGCCACGACGTCCCGCCGGCCGTCCTCGCTGACGGGTCCGCTCCCGAGGGCGTTGCCGCCCCGCACGATCCGGCGCCCCGCGATCTCCACCAGCTCCACCGTGCGCGTCTCGCCGGGCTCGAACCGGACCGCCATCCCAGCCGGCAGATCGAGGCGCCGGCCGTAGGCGCGTGCGCGGTCGAAGCGCAGGAGCGGGTTCACCTCGGCGAAGTGGTAGTGGCTTCCCACCTGCACGGGCCGGTCGGCGAGGTTGGTCACCGCGAGCGAGATCGCCTCGCGCCCCTCGTTCAACACCACGTCTCCCGGCGCGGGCAGCACCTCGCCCGGGATCGCCTCCTCCGGCCCGGCGGGCGGCGTCTCCGCGAAGGCCGAGAGCGGCGGGACGGGAAGGAACGAGCCGTAGAGCGCGAGCGCGAGATCGCCGTGCTCGGCCGCGATGGGGTGGTGGACGGTGACGAGCTTCGTGCCGTCCGGGAACGTCCCCTCCACCTGCACCTCGGGGACGAGCTCGGGCACGCCCGGGAGCACCTGCCGGCGCCCGAGCATCCTGCGACCGAGGTCCATCAGCTCGGCGACGCGCCGACCGTCGCGCACGAGCTCCAGGATCTGCGTGGCGATGAGCGCGACCGACTCGGGGTGATTCAGGCGGAGCCCGCGCGCGAGCCGCTTCTGCGCGAGCACTCCGGCCTGGTGGAGCATGAGCTTGTCGATCTCTCGTGGGCTGAGGTGCATTCGTCCCTCCGGGTTCAGGGGATGCGGGCGAACGGGTCCGCGCCGGCGACGGCCTCGACGAACGCGAGGCAGCCCCGCAGGAACGCGACACCCGCCTCGACGGTCCGGCTCGCGACGCGCACGAGGACGCCGTCGCCGAGCGGGCTCGCCGCCGCGAGGACTGCCGCGTCCCGTTCGGCAGGCGCCGCCGAGAGCCGCTCGTGGAGCGCGCGGGCGTGCTCCGCGACGGCCGGGCCGAGCGCGACGGCCGTGGCGAGGAGCTCGAAGCCGGCGAGCCGCTCGCCGATGGCCGGGCCTTCGCCGGGCACGAGGCGGAGCGCGTCTGTCAGCACCGTCCGGCCGCCGATCGCGACGTCCACGCGCGAGCGGTACTCGTCGAACGCCCAGCGCTCGCCGCGCGCCACGCGGCCCGCGACGAGGGTGTCGAGCCAGAGGAGGCTCGCGCCGGGTGCGAGCTCGAACCGCTGCACCTGCCGGAACCGCGCTCCCGCGAAGCAGCTCACCGGCTGCGGGAGGGCGACGAGCGTGGCGCCCTGGCCGACGCGCGCGTCGAGCCGCTGCGCGGCCGCCGGGCCGCGCGAGCGGTAGATCTTCGTGCCCGCCTGCGTGGAGAGGAGCGCAGTCGAGCCCGCCCCGACGTCGAGCTCGAGCGACACGTCGTCTCCCGCGACGAGGCCGCCGCCGTGGCTCGCCGAGATGATCCACGCGCAGCGGCCCCGGGGAGACGGCGAGAGGAGCTGGAGAGGGCTCGCCGCCATGCAGGCGACGATCGCGCTCGCGCCGTCCACGCGCGCGATCTCGACCCGCCCCGCGCCCGCGCGGAGCCCGCCTTCCGGGCGCGGCTGCTCGCCAGACGTGCGCCGTGCTCCCGGCAAGTCGATGATCAGCTCGGAATCCGGGCATTCCATCGGATGCGCGTCCCGCGGTGCAGAACGCGCGCCACGCGGGCGGGAGAGCACCGACGACGGGTCACTTCTAGGAGCCGCGGGGGACGTTCGCCACTGACGGCGGCGAGGTCCCGGCAGAGCCGACGTCGTGGGGCGTGAGCGCCGCTCAGAACCCGGCCGCAGCCGGAGCCGGCGCGGGCCTTGGCGCGCGGAGGTAACGCACGCCGGCGTAGACCACCACGGCCGCGAACGCGAAGCGCAGGGTCGCGTCGGTGAGCCGGAGGGCGAGGCTGCTCCCGAGCCAGGTGCCGAGCAGGATCCCCGGCACGAGGCCCGAGAGGACGCGCCGGACGATGTTGCCGAGCTGCCAGTGCTGGTGAGCGCCGGCGATGCCCGCCGGGACCATGGCGAGCAGCGAGCTCCCCTGGGCGAGGACCTGCGGGAACCCAGCGAGGAGCACCATCGCGGGCACCATCAGGCTGCCGCCACCGACGCCCATCATCCCGGAGAGAAAGCCGGTGAATCCGCCGGTGACGACGAGCACGGCGAGCTTCGTGACCCCCGCCGCCGGGACCGAGGCCCCGGCGAGATAGGGCTTCGAGAGGATGAGCGCGCCGACGACCAGCTGGAATCCGCCGAACGTGCGCTTCAGCTTCCACTCCGGCAGTGCGTGCGCATGGCGGGCGCCGAGCCGCGCCGTCGCGATGGCGGTGACGGCGAGGCTCGCCGCCGCGGTGACGTCCACCGCGCCCCGGCTCGCGTAGGTGGCGGCCCCGCCGACGCCGGTGAAGACGAGCGCGACGAGGCTCGTGCCGTGGGCCTGATGCTGGCGCAGGCCGGCGAAGTGAACCATGAGCGGGATCATCACGATCCCGCCTCCGAGACCGACCAGGCCGCCGAACGTTCCCGCCGCGACACCGATCGCCAGGCTCGCAAGGAAGCTCTTCATGGAGGTCCGCGAGGAGAGCACGGGCGGCGGCGGCTGTCACGCGCCGCGCGGCATCCGGGTGACGCAAGGGCGCCGCGGTCGAGCTCGGCAGCGTGCCCAAGATCCTCGCGCGCGTTCCCTGCGACGAGCTCCGCGAGGACGAGCCGCGCTATCCCTTTCCGGACGCTC
>DATIDF010000314.1:0-6401 GCA_035456445.1 Anaeromyxobacter sp. | reverse complement strand
CACGACCCCGGCCGCGCCCCCGACCTCAACCGCGCCCCCGCCCGCGACTTCCAGAGAGTCCGTTCACCCTGAGCGTAGCTCCGCCGCGGAAGCGGCGGAGCGAAGTCGAAGGGCGAACGGGAACGGATCCGTCGAGCAGCTCGTCGCCAGCTCCCCGGACGACGTCCTCTCCCGCCGCGATCGCCTCGAGAAGATCAAGCGACGCGTCGCCGAGGCCGCCCGCCCGGCACCCCGCTTCGATCCCGTTCCGACCGACCCTGCGCGCGCCGCCGAGAGCGTGCTCGGGCTCGTCCGCGATCTCGAGGTCGAGCTCGTGCGCGCCCGCGAGCGCGAGGACGCGCTCCGCGGAGATCTCGACCAGGCGCGCGGCGAGCTCGCCCGCACCGCCGGCGAGGCGCGCGCGTCCGCAGAGCGGCTCGTCTCCGCGGAGGCGGAGCTCGCCGACAAGCGCGGCGTCCTCACGGACCTCCTCGGCGAGATGACCGCGCTCGAGGAGGAGCGCGACGAGGCGCTGCGGCGCGCTCAGGCGATGGCCGCCCTGGACGAGGAGCGCGCGCGGCTGCTCGAGGAGGTCACGCGCAAGGCGGACGAGGAGGCTCGCCTGCGCGCCGAGCGTGAGGAGGAGGTCGAGCGGCTCTCCGAGGAGCTCCGCGCCGGCTCCACCGAGGGCGCGCGGCTCCGCACCGCGATCGGCGAGCTCGCGCGCGAGCGCGATCAGCTCGCCGGGGAGCTCGACCGGCTCCGCCGCGAGCGGGACGAGCTCGCCGCCGCGAAGCGCGCGCTCGAGCAGGTGCACGCGGCGCTCGCGCAGGCGCGGGCGCGGCTCGGGTGACCTGCGCAATGTCGGGCGGAGTGCGCGGCGCACCGGAGGTGTGAGCCGCGCGCTGCGCTGCCGCGGCGCATGCTTCACGCACGGTAGGCGACACCTCACCGCTTCGCGACGCCATGTCGCGGGCGTACCGCGCGCCGTCGAGGCGGCGAGGACGTAGAATCCGCCGCCGGGCCCGCGGATCGCGCAGCAACAAGTGCGGGATCGCGGAGCTGGAGGACGAGATGGCCTGCGCTCGCATATCGGGGTGTCCGCTGTACAAGGCGTTCGCGATGAAGTCGTCGCTGCGCGTCTGGAAGACGTACTACTGCGAGGGAGACTTCAACCGGTGCGAGCGGCTCAAGATCGTGAGCGCGGGCGCGTGCGTGCCGCCCAACATGCTCCCGAACGGCCGGATGCTCGAGGTGCCGATCGATCAGTACGACGCCAAGTGACCACGCGCGCTCGTGCTTCGACACGGGCTCAACACGAGCGGGTTCAAACGAGGCCGCTCACCCTGAGCCTGTCGAAGGGTGAGTCTGTCGAAGTGAGCGGAGGCGCGGGGCAGTCACGGAACCTGCGACCGCGCCGCCGGCCGCTCGAACGGCCAGACGTTCCCCTCGCGCCGCTCGCGCATCCGGTCGAGCGCGTCGTACGCCGCGTACTTGTAGACCTCGCCGAGGGTCGGGTAGTTGAACACCGCCTCGATGAAGTACTGCAGGTCGCCCGCGTGGGCCATCACCGCCGCGCCGGTGTGGACGAGCTCGGAGGCGTGCGGGCCGATGCAGTGCACGCCCAGGATCCGGCCGTTGTCGGCGTCGGCGATGAGCTTCAGGAAGCCGACCGCCTCGCCGATGAGGTTCGCGCGCGCGTTGGCCTCGAGGCTCGCGCGGCCGACGACGTACGAGCGCCCTTGCTCCTTGAGCGTTTCCTCGGTGTCGCCCACGGAGGAGACCTCGGGGATGGTGTAGATGCCCATCGGCAGGATGCTCGAGACGCGCTGGTTCAGGATGCCCCCGCACGCGTGGCTCATCGCGACGCGGCCCTGCTCCATCGACACCGACGCGAGCCCAGGGAATCCGATCACGTCGCCCGCCGCGTAGATGTGCGGCACCGCCGTCTGGAACTGCGCGTTCACCTTGAGGAGCCCGCGCTCGGTCGCCTCGAGCCCCGCCGCGGACAGGTTCAGCGACTCGACGTTGCCGATGCGGCCGGACGCGACGAGCACCTTCTGGGCGACCATGCGCCCACCGTCCTCCAGCGTCACGAGCACGTCCTTCTCGCCAGGATCGAGCCTCGCCGCGCGCGTGCGCTGGTGCAGGTCGATGCCGCTCGACTTGAACACGTCCTGCAGCGCGCCCGACAGCTCGGCGTCGAGCCAGGTGAGGAGCCGGTCCTTCGAGTCGACGAGCTTCACGTTCACGCCGAGGGCGGCGAACAGCGAGGCGTACTCGCAGCCGGCGACGCCGCCGCCCAGGACGGCGAGCGAGCGCGGCACGCGATCGAGGAGGAGGATGGAGTCCGAGTCGTAGACGTTGACGTTGTCGATCGGGTACTGCGGCGGGTGGAACGGCCGGGTCCCCGGGGCGAGCAGGACGATGTCGGCGTGGAGCTCTTGCGCCCCGCCGTCGGGCACGCTCACGCGGATGGTGTGCGGGTCGACGAAGCTCGCGATGCCGCGGAACTGCTCCACGCCCGCGTTGTTCAGCGCGTTGCGGATGCGGGAGTGCTCGCGCGCGGTGACGAGGCCGCGGCGGCCCATGAGCTCGGGGATCGTGACGGTGCCGGACACCCGGAGCTCGATGCCGTGCGCGTCGCGGCTCCGCGCCTGCTTGATCGCGAGGGCCGTCTCGCGGAGCGCCTTCGAGGGGATCGTGCCGGTGTTCGCGGAGGCGCCGCCCGGGACCGCCTCCTTCTCGATGAGGGCCACCTTCTTGCCGACGAACTCCGCCTGGATGGCGCCGTTCTCGCCGGCGGGGCCAGAGCCGATGACCACGACGTCGTAGTGGAGCATGCCGGTCGCTTATAATGCACCGGCGCCGCGAGTTCGATTATTGTCGTCGGTCCCCGTGCAGAACACCCCGAAGAATCCGGCCCTCGCGGCGGTCCGCAAGAACCTGATGGTCGAGCTGGACGAGCGGCGTCGCGCCCTCACCCGGGCCGGGAAGCGCCTGTTCGACTTCGGCCTCGGCGATCCCAAGGAGCCGACTCCGCCCTTTCTCCGCGAGGCCCTCCGCGCCGCCGTCCCCGAGGTGTCGCAGTACCCGAGCGCGTTCGGGACGCCCGCGCTCCGCCGCGCCGCGTCCGGGTACCTCGCACGCCGCTTCGGCGTGACCGTGGACCCGGAGTCGCAGGTGCTCGCCTGCGCCGGGGCGAAGGAGGGGATCTTCCACCTCCCGCTCGCGTTCGTGGGCGACCCGGCCCGCCGCAAGGTGGTGATGCCCGACCCCGGCTACCCGACCTACGAGGTCGGCGCGCGCTTCGCCGGGCTCGAGCCGGTGAAGGTCCCGCTCACGGCCGCGCGGCGCTTCCTCCTCGAGCCGGAGGACGTCGGCGAGGCCGTACTGCGCGAGACGCTCGTCTTCTGGATCTCCTACCCCCACAACCCCACCGGCGCCGTCGCCCCGCGCGACTACCTGCGCCGCGTCGGCGAGGCCGCGCGCCGGTACGGCTTCGTGGTCGCCTCCGACGAGTGCTACGCCGACGTCTACTTCGGCGCGCCGCCGCCCTCGATGCTGGAGGAGCAGATCGAGAACGTCGTCGCGATCCACTCCTGCTCGAAGCGCAGCGGCATGACCGGCTACCGCTCCGGCTTCCTCGCCGGCGATCCGGACCTCGTCGCGGTGCTGCGCTCGCTGCGCAGCCACCCCGGCGTCGCCTCGCCCGAGTTCGTCGCGGCGGCGGCGACCGCGGCCTGGTCCGACGACGCGCACCCGGCGGAGCGGCGCGAGATCTTCCGGAGGAAGCGCGACCGCTTCCTCGCGTTCTTCTCCGAGCACGGGCTCCGTGCGGACGCCTCCGAGGCGACGCTCTATCTGTGGGTGCGCGTGCCGGGCGGAGACACCGCGGCGTCGTACGCGCTGCGCCTGCTCGACGAGGGGATCGTGGTAGCGCCGGGGACGGCGTTCGGGGCAGGAGAAGGGTACGTGCGCGTCGCGCTCGTGCCGACGCTCGAGGAGTGCGAGGAGGCCATCGAGGCCTGGCGAAGGGTGAGGGCATGACCGACTGGAACGAGATCGAGCGGCGCATCGCGGCCGCGTTCGGGGACCGGCAGAAGCTCGCCGATCCCGTCCACCGCGCCGCCGTCGTGCAGGCGCTGCACGGCCTGGATCGCGGCGAGCTGCGCGTCGCGCAGAAGGTGGACGGTGAGTGGAAGGTGAACGCCTGGCTCATGCAGGCGGTCAACCTCTACTTCGGCATCACGGGGATGGAGACCCAGGAGTTCGGGCCGTTCCAGACGCGCGACAAGATCCCGCTGAAGCGTGGCCTGGAGGAGGCGGGCGTGCGGCTCGTGCCGGGCGGCGTCGCGCGCTTCGGCTCGTTCCTCGAGCCGGGCGCGGTGCTCATGCCCGGGTTCGTGAACATCGGCGCGCGCGTCGGCGCGAACTCGATGGTCGACACCTGGGCGACGGTCGGCTCGTGCGCGCAGGTCGGCCAGAACGTGCACCTCGCCGGCGGGGTGGGGATCGGCGGCGTGCTCGAGCCGCCCGGAGCCCGGCCGAACATCATCGAGGACGGCGCGTTCATCGGAAGCCGCTGCATCCTCGTCGAGGGCGTCCTCGTCGAGGAGGAGGCGGTGCTCGGCGCGAACGTCGTCATCACCGCGTCGACGCCGATCATCGACGTCACCGGCGCCCAGGAGGTGGTCTACAAGGGCCGCGTCCCCGCGCGCTCGGTGGTCATCCCCGGCACCCGCCCCAAGCAGTACCCGGCCGGCACCTACCAGATCCCCTGCGCACTCATCGTGGGCAGGCGGAGCCCGTCCACCGACCGGAAGGTCTCGCTCAACCAGGCGCTGCGCGACTTCGAGGTCCAGGTCTAGGCGCCATGCCGCTGCAGCTCCCCCCTGGCGGCGAGCTCGCCGAGTCGCTCGCGCAGCGCACCGCCGCGCTGTGCGGGATGTTCTCGCCCATCGGGCAGGAGCGCGCGCTCTGCGACGCGGTCGAGGCCTGGGCCCGGGCGCGCTTCGCGCGCGTCGAGCGGGTGAAGGACTCGCTCGTGGTTCGGGTGGACGGCGCCCGCCTCGCCTGTCGCCCGGTCATCGCGCTCTGCGGTCACCTCGACACCGTCCCGGTGCACGACGAGGACCGCCAGCCGCCGCGCCGCGAGGGCGGCCGGATCATCTCGCCGGGTGCGTCGGACATGAAGGGCGGTCTCGCGGTCGCGATGGAGCTCGCCGAGCGGCTCTCGCGCGAGACCCGCTTCTGCGATCTCGTCCTCGTGCTGTACGCGCGCGAGGAGGGTCCGTACCTCGAGAACGAGCTCGAGGACCTGCTCCGCGCGCCCGGGCTCCTCGACGGCGTGGACCTCGCGCTGTGTCTCGAGCCGACCGACAACGTGCTCCAGCTCGGCTGCGTCGGCTCGATCCACGCGACCGTCACGTTCACGGGCCGCGCCGCGCACTCCGCCCGCCCCTGGCACGGCGAGAACGCCATCCACCGCGCGGGCGCGCTCCTCGCCGAGCTGCACGGGCGCGCGCCGCGCGAGGTGACGAGCGATGGGCTCGTCTTCCGTGAGGTGCTCTCCGCGACGCGCGTCGAGGGAGGCCGGGCGCGGAACGTCGTCCCGGACCGCTGCACCCTGAACCTCAACTACCGCTTCGCGCCGGACCGGTCGCTCGACGACGCCGCCCGCGAGCTCACCGCGCTCGCCGCTCGCCACGGAGCCGAGATCGAGCTGACCGATCTCTCGCCGGCCTGCCCCGCCTACGCGGATCATCCCATCGTGCGGCGGCTCCGGGAGCGGACCGGGATCGCCGTCGAGCCGAAGCAGGCCTGGACCGACGTGGCCCGGCTCGCCGTGCACGACATCCCCGCAGCGAACCTCGGGCCCGGCGCGACGAGCCAGGCGCACCAGCGCGGGGAGTGGGTGGAGCTCGAGGCGCTCGCGCGAGGGTACGAGATCTACGAGCAGTTCCTCCTCGGGAAGTGAACGGCTCAACCGGGACGAGGGCTCGTCGTGGCGCGAGGCTATGATTCGCGGGCGTGCTCGCCCCGCTGACGCTCGCCCTCGCTCTCGCCGCTGCCGACGCTGTCGGTGAAGGGGGCGTCGCGGCCGCGAAAGCGCCCTCGACCGCGAGGCCGAGCGGGACCTGGACCGCGACCCTGATGACCGGATCTCTCACGGCCGTTCATCCCGAGCGTAGCGCCGCCGCAGGCGGCGCGGAGTCGAGGGACGCGCTCGCGGGCGCGAACGCGCAGGACGAGTATGGCTGGGAAGGCTCGGACGAGGAGGACGGCAGCCCGCGCCTGTTCATCACCGCCTGGGGCGGCCAGGCGTTCGACGTGGGCGGCGGTGACGGACACAGCGGCTCGGCGTTCGGCGGCGAGGTGGCCTACGCGCTCGGCTTCGGCGATCTCGGGCTCCGCCTACA
>DATIDF010000313.1:0-13078 GCA_035456445.1 Anaeromyxobacter sp. | reverse complement strand
CGGCGGCGCTACGCTCGGGATGACCGGCCACTTGGTCCGTCGGGGTCGGGGTCGGGGTCGTCCCTCGACTTCGCTCAGCCGCTGACGCGGCTTCGCTACGCTCGGGATGAACGGCCTCGATTGGTCCGGTCGGGGTCGGGGTCGGGGAGGCTGCGGGCACGCCCATTCGCCCTTCGACAGGCTCAGGGCGAGCGGCTCTCATCGACCGCTCGTGGTGAGCCTGTCGAACCACGAGCGGGGTCGCGTTCGCGTTCGCGTTCGTGTTCGAGGTCTTCATGCAGCCCTCCTCGGCGAGGCCGAGGACATGCCCTGGCCGCAGAAGATGCAGGGGACATCGGGGGCGTGGTGGAGCTTCGCGCAGGCACGCGCGGCCCGTCTCTGCATCGCCGCGGCGGCGGCCAGCATCCCGAGGGGCGGCGCGACGAGGTAGATCCAGAGCGCCTGGAGCTCGCCGGCCACGATCGCGGAGCCGAGCGAGCGCGCGGGGTTCATGCTCATGCCGGAGAGCGGCGCCTCGAAGGTGATGTACAGGACCACCAGCGTGCCGGCGCAGACGCCCGTCCAGGCGGCGCGGCGCGAGCCGGAGACGGCGAGCACGACGGCCATGAGCACGAACGAGATCGCGGCCTCGGCCACGAAGGCGACGAGGAGCCCGCTCGCGCCGGGGCGCGTGGTCACGAAGTGGACCGCCGGATCCGCGAGCCGGGCGCCCAGCGCCGCCCAGGCGATGAGCACGCCGGCCGTCGCGCCCGCGAGCTGCGCGACGACATAGAACGCTGCGTCGCGCGGCTTCACCTTCCCGAGCCGGAGGAACGCGAGCGTGACGGACGGGTTGATATGCGCACCAGACCGTTTGCCGATGGGCGAGTAGATGATCGCGATCGCGGTCGCGCCCATCGCGACGCCGAACAGCACGCGCCGGGCGAACGGATCCGGGATGGCCCGGACCGCGGCTGCGGCGGGGTGATCGAGCAGCACGCCGGCCGCGCACGCGACCAGCATGAAAGCGCCGAGCAGCGCTGCCTCGCCGAGGTACTCGGGCCAGTGGAGCCTCGTGTCCACGGCTTCACCTCCGCTCCGCGAGGTCGCCGAGGACGAGCTCGAGGGCCGCCGCGACGCTCCACGCCTGCGCGGGCGCGCCGACCGGCCGGAACGGCGGCTCCGCCTCGAGGATCTCCGACGCCTGCCCCAGGCACGCGTCCTCGAGGTGCGACGCGAGCCCGGCGACGATTGCGCGGCACCGCGCGACGTTCTCGGGGGTGTGCCCGAAGGCCGCGAGCCGGGCTCGCACGAACGGGCCGAGGAGCCAGGGCCATACCGCACCCTGGTGGTAGGCGCCGTCGCGCTCGCGCGGGCCGCCCCGGTAGAGCGGCTCGTACTCCGGCTCGCCCGCCGCGAGGGTGCGGAGCCCGTACGGCGTGAGGAGCGCGCGCTCGACGGCCGACACGACTGCGCGCCGGCGGGCAGCGTCGAGCAGCGGGAAGGGGAGCGACACGGCGAGGAGCTGGTTCGGCCGGAGGCGGCGGTCCGCGCCGTCCGGGCGGACGACATCGGCGAGGTACCCGCGCTCGGGATCCCAGAACGCGGCGTCGAACGACGCGGCGACGCGCTCCGCCTGCCTCGCGTGCGCGGCGGCCTCCTCCCGATGCCCGAGCCCGTCCGCCCAGCGCTCCGCGAGCCGGAGCGCGTCGTACCAGAGCGCGTTCACCTCCACGGGCTTCCCGTGGCGCGGGGTCACCACCCAGTCGCCGACCTTGGCGTCCATCCAGGTGAGCTGCGTCCCGGCATCGCCCGCGACGAGGAGGCCGTCGTCCGGGTCGACGCGGATCCCGTGGTGCGTCCCGCGGACGTGCCAGGAGAGGATCTCCCGGATGGCGGGGTAGATCTCGCGGATGAACTGCGGGTCGCCGCCGGCCCGCTCGTACGCGTGGACCGCCTGGAACAGCCAGAGCGTCCCGTCCACCGTGTTGTACTCCGGCCGCTCTCCGCGATCGGGGAAGCGGTTCGGCACGAGCCCCCGGTCGAGGTGACGGAGAAAGCCGCGGAGGACGTCGCGGGCCTCGTCGAGCCGGCCGCGGGCGACGAGCAGCCCGGGCACCGAGATCATCGTGTCGCGCCCCCAGTCCGTGAACCACGGGTACCCGGCGACGATGGTGGGAAGGCCGCCCCCCAGGGGGCCCCCGGTATCGAGGCGGCTTCGCCGCGTTGATGGGATCTCGTCGGCGCGGCGGACGAGGAACTGATCCGCGGCGACGGAAAGGCGGGCGGCGAGGGGATCCGCGTACGGCGTCCTGCGCCGCTCCCGCTCCGTGCGCTCGAGCGCGTCGGCCGCCGCGGCGTCGATACGGCGCTCGCCGAGCGTCGCGGCCACGTACGTCTCGCCGCCGGCCGGGAGCTCCACCTCGAGCGTGCACGCGCGCCAGAGGTCCTCCCGGAAGTCGAGCCCGCGCTCCAGCTCCTCCTGGTACTCGACGTTCCGGTACCAGTCGCCGCCGCGCTCCACGCGGGCGCCCGCGTGGTGGAGGCGGAGCTCCGGCAGCCCGTCGTAGGGCCGCAGCCGGATCACGGTCCCGTCCTCGCGGACGGTCCCGTCGAGGCTCGCGTTCGCGTGCGCGAGCGCGTGGTAGTCGCGGAACGCGACGAACGCACCGATGCGCAGCCGGCACGCGCCCGTCGCGCGGTAGCGCACCACGACGGTATCCTCGCCCTGCACGAGGAAGAGCCGCTTCTCGAGGCGGACGCCGCCCGCCTCGAACGTCCAGATCGGGAACGGATCGAGCCGGAACTCGACGATCGATCGCCAGCCGCGCGGGTGGAGTGCGCCGGGGTACTGCGTCGTCGAGAGGGGGTGCTCGGCGCCGCCGACGACGATCGCCTCGTGGAGGCCCGAGAGGAAGACGAATCGCTCCACGGGAGGGGTGAGCGCGGCGACGAGGAGCCCGTGGTAGCGGCGCGTGGGCGCGCCCGACACCGTCCCCATGGCGAAGCCGCCGAGGCCGTTCGTCTCGAGCCACTCGAGGCGCGACGCGCGCGCGTAGTCCTGGCATGTCTCGCGGCCGACGACGATGGGCGGGGGTGTCGAAAGCTCGGGCCTCGGGCCTCGGACCTCGGGCCTCGGCGCGCCAGAGACCGAGCCTGAGGCCTGACGCCCGAAGCCTGAAGCCTGCTTCGCAGCCCTCATGACTCCCCCACCTCGCAGAACACCTTGATCGCGTCCCTCGCGCCGCCGTTGAGCTTGTCGAAGAGCTCGCCGACGCGGTCGAGCCCCTTCACCGGGTGGGTGAGCAGGCTCGCGAGCCAGCCGGGATGCGCCGACTCGGCGTGCGCCAGGTCGCGGACCCCGAGCTCGAAGTGCTCGCGGTTCGCGTTCACGGTGCCGACCATCACCTTGTTGCCGAGCACGAACCCGAGGTTGAGCCGGTCGGCGTCCACCTCGATCTTGCGCTCGCCACCCGTCACGGACGAGAGGACGAGCACGCCGTTCTTCGCGAGGGCCTCCATCCCGTCGAAGAGGAGGGGCGAGAAGCCCGAGGCCTCGAAGACGAGGTCGTAGGCGCCGTCGCGCTTCGCCGCCTCCGGCACGCTCGTCTCGGAGGTGATGACGTACCGCGCGCCCAGGGCCTCCACGAGCGAGGCGTTCCGGTTCGGCCTCGGGGTCTTCCCGAAGGTGGTCACCGCGAGCCCGCGGAGCCTGAGCACCAGCGTCGCGAGGAGCCCGATGGTGCCTGAGCCGAGCACCGCCGCGCGCCGGGGGCGCCACACCCGGAGCCGGCGCTGGATCTCGTGCGCCTGGGCGATGCCCTTCTCGACGACCGTGAGCGGCTCGAGGAGGACGCCGACGTCCCTCGCGCCCCGGGGGACCACGACCATGTGGTCCGCCGCGTCCACGTACTGTTCGGAGAGGAAGCCGTGCAGGAGGTTGATGCCGCGCTCGTAGTAGACGTCGTCGGTGGTCATGTCCTGCGTGCCGATCGCGTCGTAGAGGCTCTTTCCCGGCCGGCGCACGGTCGAGACCACGTAGTCGCCGGGCGCGAGCTCCGTGACGTTCGGGCCGATGGCCTCGACTCGCCCGAAGTTCTCGTGGCCGAGGATGAGGTACGGCTCGCCGTCCGGCGGCCGGCCGTACTGCGCGTCGTTGATCTCGCGGTCCGTCCCGTCCACTCCGACGCGGAGCACCTTCACCCGCACGCCGCGACCGCCGGGAACTTCCGCGATGCTCGGACCGGGCGCCTCGACCACCTGTGCGCTGTGCTTCTTCCCGGGGACGACCGCGATCGCCTTCATTTTGAGCTCCTTGGGGGTTCTTCAGCCGAGGCTTCGGACTTCAGACGTCAGGAGAGGCAGCGAGCTTGGCGCGACGCGCCTGACGCCCGACGCCTGAAGCCAACGTGCGCTGCTCGCGCAGCTTCGTTACGGCACGTCTCCGATCAGCGCGGCCACGAGCCCGGTCCAGCCGGTCTGGTGATTCGCTCCGACACCCGCGCCGTCGTCGCCGTGGAAGTACTCGTGGAACAGGAGGTGATCCTTGAAGTGGGGATCCTCCTGCAGGAGCCGCGCGCCGCCGAAGCAGGGCCGCCGCCCGCGCGCGTCCCGGAGGAAGATCCGCGACAGCCGTCGCGAGAGCTCGTCCGCGACCTCCGAGAGCGTGGCCATCTTCCCGGAGCCCGCCGGCATCTCCACGCGGAAGCCGTCGCCGAGGTAGCGGTGGAACTTCCGGAGAGACTCGATGAGCAGGTAGTTCGTCGGGAACCAGATCGGTCCGCGCCAGTTCGAGTTTCCGCCGAAGAGCCCGGAGGAAGACTCGGCCGGCTCGTACTTCACGCGGTGCACCATCCCGTCCACGGGCAGCTCGAACGGGCGGTCGCGATGACGAGCGGACACCGAGCGGATGCCGTAGTCGGACAGGAACTCCGTCTCGTCGAGCATGACGCGGAGGACCTTCCGGAGCCGCTCGGGAGAGACGACGGAGAAGAAGCGCCGGTCCTCCTCGCCGAGCGTCCGCATGCACGCGACGCCCTCCGTCAGATCCGGCCGGTTGTCGATGAACCACTCGAGCCGCCGCAGGAACGCGGGGAACCTCTGGAGGAGCTCCGAGGGAAAGCTCTCCACCGCGAACAGCGGGATGAGCCCCACGAGCGAGCGGACCCGGAGCGGGATCTCCTCGCCCGACGGCATGTGGAGCAGATCGTAATAGAACCCGTCCTCGTCGTCCCAGAGCCCCATCGTGTTCATCGCCCGGGCGATGTGGACGAAGTGCTCCCAGAACTTCGAGGCGACGTCCTCGTACTCCGGCTCCTCGCAGGCGAGCTCGAGCGCGATCGAGAGCAGGTTCAGCGAGTACATCGCCATCCAGCTCGTCCCGTCGGACTGCTCGAGGTGCCCGCCCGTCGGGAGCGGCGCGCTCCGGTCGAAGACGCCGATGTTGTCCAGGCCGAGGAAGCCGCCCTGGAAGACGTTGTGGCCCTCCGCGTCCTTGCGGTTCACCCACCATGTGAAGTTGAGGAGGAGCTTGTGAAAGACGCGCTTCAGGAACTTCCGATCGCCGCGGCCGGTGCGCTGCTTCTCGATCTCGTAGACCTTCAGCGCAGCCCAGGCGAACACCGGGGGGTTCACGTCGCCGAACGCCCACTCGTAGGCCGCGATCTGGCCGTTCGGGTGCATGTACCACTCGCGCAGCAGCAGGAGGAGCTGCTCCTTCGCGAAGTCCGCGTCCACCATCGCGAGCGGCACGCAGTGGAACGCGAGGTCCCACGCCGCGAACCACGGATACTCCCACTTGTCCGGCATCGAGAGGACGTCGGCCGAGTGGAGGTGCGTCCAGTCCGCGTTCCGGCCGTGTCTGCGCCCGTCGGCCGGCTTCGGCTGCGCCGGGTCGCCACGGAGCCAGTCCCGGACGACGTAGTGGTAGAACTGCTTCGACCAGAGCATCCCCGCGAGCGCCTGGCGCTGGACGTCTCTCTCATCCTGCGAGAGGCCCTCCGGCGCGATCGCCCCGTAGAACTCGTCGGCCTCGCGCCTGCGCGCCGCGAAGACCTCGTCGAAGTCCGCTCCGACCGCCGTGCCCTCCTCCATCGCCGTCCGGCGGAGGCGGAGCTTCACCACGATGCTCCCTCCCGCCGGCACCGTGGTCCGGTACCGCGCCGCGCACTTCGTGCCGATCCGGTCCGGGTTCACCGCGTCCGAGCGCCCGTTCACGACGTATTCGTGGAAGGCGTCCTTCACGTAGTGCAGTCCGTTCGGCGCGCCGAAGAGGCGCGCCACGTTCGTGTCGTTCTCGGTGAAGAGGAGCTCCGGCGCTCCCTCGCAGTGGAGGACGTAGGCGCCCTCGGTGGCGTGCCGTGCGACGACGCGCGACCCGGCGCCTCGCTCGGCGCGGAGCGAGGGCCGCTGCTTCTCGCCGTTCCAGCTCCAGGTGTTCCGGAACCAGAGCGTCGGGAGGAGGTCGAGCGGCGCCGCGTCGGGTCCGCGGTTGTGCGCCTCGATCCGGACGAGGAGATCGTCCGGGCTCGCCTTCGCGTACTCGACGAAGACGTCGAAGTACCGGCCGCCCTCGAAGACGCCGGTGTCCCAGAGCTCGAGCTCGGGGTCCTTCCGCGTCCGGCGGCGGTTCTCGGCGGCGAGCTCCGCGTAGGGGAACTCGCGCTGCGGGTACTTGTAGAGCATCCGCATGTACGAGTGCGTCGGGGTCGAGTCGAGGTAGTAGTAGAGCTCCTTCACGTCCTCGCCGTGGTTGCCCTCGTTCCCGGTGAGGCCGAAGATCCGCTCCTTCAGGATCGGGTCGTTCCCGTTCCAGAGCGCGAGCGCGAAGCACAGGGTCTGGTGCCGGTCGGAGACGCCCGCGATCCCGTCCTCGTTCCAGCGGTACGCGCGCGAGCGGGCATGGTCGTGGGACAGGTACTCCCAGGCGGTCCCGAAGTCGGAGTAGTCCTCGCGCACCGTGCCCCAGGCGCGCTCGGAGAGGTACGGACCCCAGCGCTTCCAGTGGGCCGTGCGTGCGCGGGATTCCTCGAGCCTCCGCTCCTCTGCCGTCCTTGCCATGTCTCCTCCACGGCGAGAATCAGAGGACCCGCGCCGATGACCTGCAGTTCTGTGGCGCGGGGGCGTCGTTACGGCGGGCGCGCCCTCTTCCAGTCGCGGAACGTGCGTAGCAAGCTCTCTCGAGCCTCCCCGGAGAGGGAGCGTTCGGAGAGCCGGCCCGCGATCCGGAGGGTCTCGCGCATCTGGCGGACGTGAGCGGCGCAACCCGGGCAGACCGCGAGGTGCAGCTCGAACCGGGTCCGCTCCTGGAGCGAGAGCGCGCCCTCGAGGTACTCCGTGACGAGCTCGACGAGCTCGCGGCAGGCCAGATCGCCGGGGAGCTCGCCGCTCATCGGCCCGCCGGCCGCGCCAGGGGCATCACGGTTCACGACAGGGCGTACCGCGGGAGCGACATGACCAGCGACTGGAGGCCCTCGCTGAACGAGGGGTGAACGACCTCCATGTCGACCACCGCGCGCACCGGCGCGCCGGCCTGCATCAGCGCCGCGAAGACGTGGATGAGCTCTCCCGCCTCGGCCCCGACGATCGACGCGCCCAGGATCCGCTCCGTGCTCGGGTCGACGAGGATCCTCAGGACACCCGCCTTCTCGTCGGTCTCGATCGCGCGCGCGACGTTGGCGAACGGCAGGGTCGCGACCTCGTACCGGACGCCCTTGGTCTTCGCCTCGCGCTCCGTGAGCCCGACGCCCGCCACCTGCGGGTCCGTGTATGCCGTGTAAGGGATGAGGCGGTCCTTCCGGCCGCGCCCGGGCCTGCCGGCGAGGACGTCGAACAGGAGCCGATGGTCGTCCCAGGACGTGTGCGTGAACTGCGGGCCCCCCGTGCAGTCGCCCACCGCGTACACGCCGGGCGCGCTCGTGCGGTAGTGGTCGTCCACCACCACGAACCCTCGCTGGTCGAGCTTCACGCCGGCGGCGTCGGCGCCGAGATCGTCGGTGTTGGGCCGGCGTCCGGTGGCGACGAGGAGGTGGGAGCCCACCACCTCGCCTCCGCTCGAGAGCCGGACCGCGACACGCCCCGCCTCGCCGGAGACCTGCTCGGCGCGAGCGTCGAGGAGGAGCGCGATGCCCTCGTCGCGAAAGACGCCCTCGATCGCCTCGGAGACCGGTTCGTCCTGTTGGCCGAGGAGGTGCGAGCCGGGCTCGACGATCGTCACCGCCGAGCCGAACCGGCGGAAGGCCTGGGCGAACTCGCAGCCGATGTAGCCTCCGCCGATCACGACGAGGTGCGACGGGAGCTCTTCCAGCTCCATGACGCGCCGGTTGTCGAGCCAGGGCACGGCGGCGAGCCCGGGGATGGGCGGCTCGATGGGCCGGGCGCCGACGTTCAGGATCACCGTCGCGGCGCGGTGGCGTTCGCCGCCCGCCTCCACGATCCGCTCGCCGACGAGCCGCGCCTGCGCACGGACGAGCCGGAGGTTCGGACCGGCGTCGGCGATGCGCCGGACGATGCCCTCCTGCCAGCTGCGCACGATCCCGTTCTTCCGCGCGATGATCGCGGGGAAGTCCACCTCGACCGACTCGACGCGCACGCCGAGCCGCCGCGCGGTCCGCGCCACGTGCGCGGCGCGCGCGCTCGCGACGAGCGTCTTCGTGGGGGTGCAGCCCGTGTTGACGCAAGTGCCGCCGAGCGCGCCGCGCTCGGCGAGGAGCACCTTCCGGCCGCTCCGGGCAAGGCGGGTGGCGAGCGGCACGCCCGCCTGGCCGCTGCCGATCACGATCGCGTCGAAGTCCATGGCTTGCCTCGTGTCCCGGCGCATGCATGCACGGCACCGCCGCGAGACTGGTGGTGTGAAGGAAGGTGACCACCGTTACGCCCCCAGGTAGCGGGCGGGCCCCGTCGCGTCAGGCGGCGCGCAGCCGGCGCCAGCTCTCGGAGTGGCCTGCCTCGAGGGTCGGCTCCGGGTCGCCGGCGAAGTAGGCGCGCGCCTCGAGCCGCCCGGCGTGGCCGAGCGCCTCCGCCGCCTCGCGCCGGTCCATGAACCGGCCGATGACGTCGACGAACCCGGCCTGCCACTCGTCCAGATCGGCGTCGACGCCGCCGGGGAGGAGGCTGACGTCGTGGCACGGCCCGGTCGCGATCACGGCGCCCGTCGTGCAGCTCCGGAACGCCGCCTGCCTGAAGCCGCTCTCGTGGTTCGTGCGCGCCATGACGTCCCCTCGCTCTGATCCGTCCTTACGGAGGAAGAGAGTTGGAGTTTCTCCGCCGTTACAGGTGTGCTGAGCGGTCCGACTGGCGGGCGCCCGTGTGGTTCCACCGATCGCCCGCTCCCGGCCGAACGGTCGTCCCCATCGGAACGCAGTGACGGCGCGGAGCGAGAGCTACATCCCGCGCGAGCCGATGCCTGGGCGTTGCGGAGGGGGTGCCGCGGGATGGAGCCGCCGAGCATGTCCGAGCCGGTCGGGATCGCGGCCGAGGATCGAGAGCTCGCGGCCCTCCGCGCCGGCGACGAGGAAGCGTTCCTCGCGCTCGTGAACCGTCATCACGGCGCTATGCTGCGTGTCGCCGGGATGTTCGTGCGGAGCCGTGCCGTCGCGGAAGATGTCGTCCAGGAGGCCTGGGTCGGCGTCCTGCGGGGCCTCCACCTGTTCGAGGGTCGCTCGTCGCTGAAGTCCTGGATCTTCAGCATCCTCGTGAACTGCGCGAAGGCGCGGGGCCTGCGCGAGTCCCGCACCGTGCCGATGTCGTCGCTCGACCCGACGCCGGAGGAGGACGCGCCGTCGGTGTCGCCGGACCGCTTCAGGGAGGAGGGGGACCGCTGGGCCGGTCACTGGTCGGCGCCGCCCGAGCCCTGGCCCGACGCGCGCGTCGAGTCGAGCGAGCTGGTCGCGCTCGTGGGGGAGGCGCTGGAAACGCTCCCGCCGGCGCAGCGGACGGTCATGTCCCTTCGCGACGTCGACGGCTGGGAGTCCGGCGAGGTGTGCGAGCACCTGAACATCTCGGAAGGCAACCAGCGGGTGCTGCTCCATCGCGCCCGCTCGAAGGTGCGCGCGTTCGTCGAGGAGCGGCTGGGACGGGAGGGTCCGCCATGACGCGGTCGGTACCCGATCTCACGTGCCGTGAGCTCGTCGAGCTGGTGACCGACTACCTCGAGGCGAGGCTGCCGGTCGACGAGCGGACACGCTTCGAGCTGCACCTCACCTACTGCGACTGGTGTCGCACGTACCTCGAGCAGATGCGTCAGGTCCTCGTGGGCGCCGGCGAGATCACCGAGGAGGCGATCGAGCCCGAGATGCGCGACGCGCTGCTCGCGACGTTCCGCGACTGGAAGAGGGGCTCGGGAGGTGGATCGTGATCGCCTTCAAGTTCCTCGGCGCGGGCGCCCGCGCGCCGTTCACGCGCTTCCAGTGGCCTTCTCCTGGCGATTGGGTGAGCGCTCCGGCAGATGACACCGAGATGTGGATCTACGCCTGCCGCAGGCGCGATCTCCCCTACTGGCTCGATGACGAGCTCTGGCGAATCGAGCTCGAGGAGCCGGTGCGAGAGGCCCGGTACCAGATCGCGTCTCCACGTGGCCGGCTCCTCTCGCGGGTCGCGGCATGGGACCGGGGGCTCATGAGGGACTACGCGCAGGCGTGCGCGCTGCGCGCCCGGGAGCTGGCGCTCCCGCACGTCCCCGACACGGTGCGCGAGGCGCT
Organism: Anaeromyxobacter sp.; assembly: GCA_035456445.1. Classification (GTDB taxonomy): domain Bacteria; phylum Myxococcota; class Myxococcia; order Myxococcales; family Anaeromyxobacteraceae; genus Anaeromyxobacter. The sequence continues at coordinate 2,402 of DATIDF010000313.1, read as the reverse complement.
CGCCGACGCGCCGGATCTGGAAGCCATCGCGGCCGCCGCCGCGAGGGCGGGCCCGACCTCCCGCACGGCCGAATACGTCGCCGACGCCGCGAACAACGCTCTGCATGTCGGCCCGGCCACGACCTCGTACATCGCCGCGATGCTCGCCTCCTCGCTGGGCGGCGGGCTCGCGGCGTTCGAGGCCGAGCGCGCGTGGCAGGCGCGGTGGATTGCGGACCGGCTCGCGCTCGAGCCGGATCCGCGCGCGGGATCGTGACCGGACTCCCGGACCGCGGCTCCGGCGAGCCGCGCGCCCGGGGTTCGAGCCGATCGGCGGCGGTCGCACGATCCGACTGCGCGCTGAGGCCGAACCGGCCATCACGAGTCGTCGGGAAGCATGCGCGTCGCGTCGTAGCCCACCTCGGCCGTGACGCCGCTCTTCTTCTCGGTGCCGGGCGCAGCCTCGGGCGGCTGCATCTTCGAGTCGTCCTGCTGCGGGGTCTGGATCGTCGCGCTCCAGGACGGCGCGGCGGGGGTGTTGCCGTAGTCGGCCTCGTCGTACCCGGTGAGCGAGCCGTGTTCGCCCGCGAAGGTGGTGGTGGCGGCGAGCGTGAGTGCGGCCGCGAGGGTGAGGCGGAGCTTCGAGCGCATGTCTTGATCTCCTCCGCGCCGAGAGTGGCGCTGCGGAGGAGTACGCGTGACCGCGGATCGCGTTACAGGGCCGATCTTCGCTCGGCGTCGTCGGCACCGTGCGGCGCCGCGGCCGGTAGCTCGATTCGCACGGTGGTGCCGCGGCCAGGAGCGGTCTCGATCGCGATGGTTCCGCCGTGCCCCTCGACGAGGCGGTGCACCGTCGCAAGCCCGACGCCGTAGCCTCCCGGCGCGTCGGTGCCTCGCGCGAACGGCTCGAACAGGTGCGCGAGCGCCGCCGGCGGCATGCCCGGGCCGTCGTCGCCGACCTCGAGGCGCACCCGTCCGTCTTCCGTGGCGGCTCGAACGGAGATCCGCACGCCGGCTGGCGTGGACCCGTGTCGCAGCGCGTTCCCGACCAGGTTCCGGAGGATCGTCCGGAAGTGCTCGAGATCCATCTCGACCGCAACGCTGTTCTCGACGTCGACGTCGACCGTCGCGCGCTTCTGCTCGATGAGCGGCGCGCACTCCTCCTGCACCTCCGCAACCACCCGTCGCACGTCGGCCGACGCGTGCCCTCGCGGAGCCACGCCGGCACGCGAGAACTCGAGCAACGCGTCGATCGTCCTGCGCATGCCCTCGACGCTCCGCCGCGCCCGATCGAGCGCGCTGGCACTGCCGGACGCGAGCGCGAGCGTCAGCGTCTGGAGCGGAGTGCGGAGCTCGTGCGCCGCACGCGAGGCGAAGGCGTCGACCTCGGTGAAGCGCGCCTCCCACAGGACCTGCTGGGTCTCGAGGCCGCGGAGCGCGAAGCGAAGCAGGGTGTACGCCCCCACGCCGCCGACGACGGCGAGGCCCATCATCGCGAGGGCAAGCACCCGGATCGAGCGCTGGACGTCGCGCAAGGAGCGCTCGACCTGGACCGCGTTGAACCCGAGGATCGCGTCCGCGGCATCGTTCGCCTCCGACGTGATCTCGAGGAATGCTCCGACGTTCGCCAGGGCGCCGTCGTGGTCTCCGCTGGCGAGCCGCGCCTCGATCGCCTCCGTCATGGCCGCGGAACGGTCCAGGGCCGCACGAAGCGACTCGAGCTTCCTGGCCTCGAGCTCCGTGTCGCACAGCGGGGCGAGCTCGCTCGCGGTCGCCTGGAGCGCGCCGTACGCCCGCCGGATCTCGATGCGCGCGCTCCGCGGTGGCGGCGCCGTCGCCTCGCCGATGACCTGCCGCCGGGCCACGGACATCGACGAACGGAGCTTCGCGGTGATCTGGACGGCGCGCGCGTGATCGTCGGCGATCGTCTCGAGCTCGCGAACGGGCCCATTGAGCGCGACGTTGAGCGCCACCCCGGCGCTGGCGAGCGCAGCGATCACGCCGGCGAATGCGCCGATGAGCGCCACCCGCGCCCGACGCACATCGGGGATCGCCGCACGATGACCATCCGGCATGGGTGAACTGTCTCGCGGACTCTGGGTCCGGATCAAGCCGTCGAGCGCCCGTTTCCTTGCGATTTTCGGGGGCCCCGCGGGCGGTGTGCTACGGGTCACGAAGACCGATGACGGCGACGTGGCGCGGCTCCGGGCCGGCCGCGACCGCGGGATAGCGCGCCGCCCGCGCCGCCCGCAAGGTCCTCAGCGCGGAGGAGGCGAAGGCGTTCGACGGCTCTCGAGCCGAGGGCTCCTGCAGGGCGGCGAGGGGTTGCACCGCCCGCATCGGCTGTTTCATTCTGGTCGGCCATGACACCCGTGACCGAATGTCAGCGCCGGGTCGAGGCGCTCCGCGTGACGCTCCGCGCC
>DATIDF010000312.1:0-10549 GCA_035456445.1 Anaeromyxobacter sp. | reverse complement strand
GAGCTGCGACAGAACATCAAGGAAGCGACGTTTCTAACAGCGAAGACCACCGCGATGGTGTGCTGGCTGTTCGTCGGGTCGTCGATCTTCTCCGCCGCGTTCGCGCTCCTCGGCGGACAGCAGATCATCGAGCACTGGGTGCTCGGGCTCAGCCTGACACCGATCCAGTTCATGCTCCTCGCCCAGGTGATCATCTTCCTGCTCGGCTGGCCGCTCGAGTGGACGGAGATCATCGTCATCTTCATGCCGATCTTCATCCCGCTCCTCGGCCACTTCCAGATCGACCCGCTCTTCTTCGGGCTGCTCGTGGCGCTGAACCTCCAGACCGCGTTCCTGTCGCCACCCGTGGCGATGGCGGCTTTCTACCTGAAGGGGGTTGCGCCGGCGCACGTGACGCTCAACCAGATCTTCGCGGGGATGATGCCGTTCATGGCGATCCAGGTGCTCGCCGTGCTGGTCCTGTATCTTTTCCCGGGGATCGGGCTGTGGCTCCCACAGGTGCTCTACCGGTGACCGGCCCAGGCGCCGAGGGCGAGGGCGGCGTCCGCCGTGACGGTCGCGCCTCGCAGGGGGTCGCGCGCCGCCTCGCCGAGATCGTCGGTCCGCGGAACGTCATCTCCGACCCCGCGGAGCTCCTCGTTTACGAGGGCGACGGTCTCCAGCACGGTCGCGTGCGCCCGGAGCTCGTCGTCCTGCCGGGTTCTACCGAGGAGGTCGCGGCGGTAGTCCGGGTGGCGCGGGAGGCGAACGTGCCGCTCGTCCCGCGCGGCTCCGGGACCGGGCTCTCCGGGGGCGCGCGGCCGGTGCCCGGCTGCGCGGTGCTCTCGCTTTCCCGCATGCGCCGGATCCTCGAGCTCGATCCCGAGAACGGCTGGGCGCGCGTCGAGCCCGGGGTCATCAACCTCGACGTCTCGCGCGCGGTCGCCACCGCGGGCTTCTACTACGCGCCCGATCCCTCCTCCCAGAGCGTCTGCTCGATCGGCGGCAACGTCGCGGAGAACTCGGGCGGCGCGCACTGCCTCAAGTACGGCTTCACGACGAACCACGTGCTCGCCGCGCGCGTCGTGCTCTCCGACGGCAGCGTGGTCGACCTCGGCGGCCCGGCGGCGGACGCGCCGGGCTACGACCTGCTCGCCGCGCTCGTCGGCAGCGAGGGCATGCTCGGCGTCGTGACCGAGGTCACCGTGAGACTCCTGCGCAAGCCAGAGACGACGCGGACCTTCTTCGCGACGTTCCCCTCCACCGACGAGGCGGGCGCGGCGGTCTCCGGCATCATCGCGGCGGGCATCCTGCCGGCGGCCATCGAGATGATGGACCGGCTCGCCATCGTCGCTGCGAAGGCGGCGACCGGCCTCGACTGGCCGGACGTCGGCGCGGCGCTCCTCATGGACGCGGACGGGCCGCACGCCGAGGTGGAGCACGTCTCCGCGCGGGCGATCGAGATCGCGCGCGCGGCGGGCGCGCTCGAGGTCCGCGTGCCGCGCGACGAGGCGGAGCGGCAGCTCATGTGGAAGGGGCGCAAGTCCGCGTTCGCCGCGGTCGGCCGCATCAGCCCGAGCTACCTCGTCGAGGACGGCGTCATCCCGCGGTCCGAGATCGCTCGCGTGCTGCGCGACATCGGCCGCCTGGCAGAGGAGGCGGGGCTGCGCGTCGCGAACGTGTTCCATGCAGGCGACGGTAACCTCCACCCGCTCGTGCTCTATGACGCGCGCGTCCCGGGCGAGGAGGAGCGGGCGGCCCGCCTCGGCGGCGAGATCCTGCGGCTGTGCATCAAGTACGGCGGCTCGATCACCGGCGAGCACGGGGTGGGCGCGGAGAAGGCCGCCTACATGGCGGAGCAGTTCGGGCCCGACGATCTCGACACGATGCAGCGCGTCCGCTGCGCCTTCGACGGCGCCGCGCTCATGAACCCGGGCAAGGTCTTCCCGACGCCGCGCCTCTGCGGCGAGCGGCCCGGCCCCTACCGCCCCCACCCCGCCGAGGTGGCCGGACTCGCGGAGCGGTGGTGAGCGCGGTGCGCGCGCCGGCGGACGGAGACGCCGTGCTGGGCATGCGCCCGCGCGTGGCGGTCGAGCCCGGCTCGCTCGACGAGGCGGCCGAGGCGATGCGCGCGCTCGCCCGCGACGGCGCCTCGATCGTGTTCGTCGGCGGCGGCACCGATCTCGAGCTGGGCGCCCCGCCCCGGCGCCTCGACGCAGTGCTGCACACCCGCCGGCTCGATCGCATCCGCGAGCATGCCCCGTCCGATCAGATCGTCGCGGTCGAGGCGGGGATGACCATCGCCGCGCTGCAGCGCCACCTCGCGCCCCACGGGCAGCGGCTCGCGCTGGATCCGCCACACCCGGAGCGCGCGACCGTCGGCGGCGTCCTCGCGGCGAATGCGTTCGGGCCGCGCCGCACGCGGCACGGCGCAGTGCGCGACCTCGTCATCGGGATCACCCTCGTGCGCGCGGACGGCGTCGTCGCTCGCGGGGGCGGGAAGGTGGTGAAGAACGTGGCGGGCTTCGACCTGCCGCGCCTCCTGTGCGGGTCGCTCGGCTCGCTCGGCCTCGTCGCCGAGGTCGTCTTCCGGCTCCACCCGTTGCCGGAGGCGTGCGCCACCGTTGCGTTCGGCGGGCTGTCGCCCGCGGAGGTTCGGGCGCTCACCCGCGCCACGCTCGATGCGCGGCTCGAGCCCGCAGCCGTGGCGGCGCTGCAGGAGGGCGACGGCCGCTTCCGGCTCGCGATGCGCTTCGAGGGGTTCGCCCCCGGCGTGCGCGAGCAGACCGATCGGCTCCTCGCGCTCGACGCGCGCGGCGAGCGGCTCGCGGGCGCCGACGAGGCGGCGCCGTGGGCGCGGCACGACGCGCTGCGCGCCGCGGGCGACGTGCGCGCGAAGGCGGCGTTCCGGCCCGCCGCGCTGGAGGAGGCGGTCCGCGCCGTCGAGGCCGTGACCGCGACGCTCGGCGCGGGGGCGCTCGTGCTCTATCCCACGCTCGGGATCGCCTTCGCAGGTGGCAGGCTCGTCCGCGCCGACGCGACCGGGAGCGCGATCGCGGCGGCACGCGCCACGCTCCGGCCGGGCAACGGCTCGCTCGTCCTCGCCGCCGCGCCCGCCGCGCTGCGCGACCTGGTCGATCCATGGGGCGACCCGCCGCCGGCGCTCGAGGTGATGCGCAGGCTGAAGCGCGAGCTCGATCCGGACGGGCGGCTCGCGCCCGGCCGCGTCGTGGGGGGGATCTGATGGCGACCGCCGACGACGTGAGCGCCGCCACGCAGCGGACCGTCGCGCGGGACGCGCGCGGCGTCCCCGCCGAGGATCGGGGCACGAGCCGCAGCGGCGGCGCGCCGGAGCGCGCGCGCAATCCCGCGGACGACTGCGTCCACTGCGGCTTCTGTCTGCCGGTCTGCCCGACCTGGCAGAGCTGGCAGGAGGAGATGGACTCGCCGCGCGGCCGCATCGACCTGTTCCGCGCGCTCGAGGACGGGCGCATCGCGATGTCCCCCATCGTCGCGGAGCACTTCGATCGCTGCCTCGGCTGCATGGCCTGCATGCCGGCGTGCCCGTCGGGGGTCCGCTACGACCACGTCATCGAGGCGGCGCGCGTGCGGGTGGAGCGGGAGCTGCGGCGCGCGCCGGCCGACCGGCTGCACCGCGCCCTCGTGTTCGCGCTCTTCCCGCGGCCTGGCCGCCTCCGCGCCGCGGCGTTCCTCCTCTGGCTGGGGGAGGCGCTCGGCCTTCGCCGGCTCGCGCGCCGGCTCGGCCTGTTCCGCCTCTCGCATCGGCTCGCTGCGATGGAGGCGCTCGCGCCGCGCGTGTCGTTCCGAGAGCTCACCGCTCGGCTCCCGGAGCGCACTCCGGCGCGCGGCGCGCGGCGGCTCCGGGCCGGGCTCGTGGCTGGCTGCGTCCAGCGGGTCTTCTTCCCGGGCGTGAACGCGGCGACCGTGCGCGTGCTCGCCGCGGAGGGCGTGGACGTCGTCGTCCCCCGCGGCCAGGGCTGCTGCGGGGCGCTGTCCCTGCACGCCGGCCGCCAGGACGAGGCGCGGCGATTCGCGCGCGCGCTCGTCGAGCGGTTCGAGCGCGAGGCGATCGACGTCGTGGTCGTGAACGCCGCCGGCTGCGGCTCGCACCTGAAGGACGTAGGATCGCTCTTCGAGGGCGACCCCGCGTTCGCTCCACGGGCCCGCGCCTTCGCCGCGCGCGTGAAGGACGTCACCGAGCTCCTCGCGTCCTTGCCGCCCCGCGCCCGCCGCGCAGCGCTCCGCGCGCGGGTCGCGTATCACTCGCCCTGCCACCTCGGCCACGCGCAGCGCGTGAACGAGCCGCCGCGGGCGCTCCTGCGCACGATCCCGGAGCTCGAGCTCGTCGAGATTCCGGACGGCGAGCAGTGCTGCGGCTCGGCGGGCGTCTACAACCTCGTGGAGCCGGAGAGCGCGGCGGAGATCGGGCGGCGCAAGGCGGACGCGGTGCTGTCCACGCGCGCGACGCTGCTCGCGAGCGCGAACCCGGGCTGCTCGCTTCACATCCGCCGCATGCTGTCGGAGCGCGGCGCGGAGCTCCGGGCGGCGCACCCGATCGAGATCCTCGATCGCGCCATCCGCGCGGCGGACGACGGGCAAGGCTGACGCGCTGCTCGGTCGTGTGGCATTTGGGGCCGAGGGCGACGGTCAGCGGATCCCCGCCGCCTCGATCTCGTCGATCGCGCGCCGCGCGAGATCGCCGGCGCCGCAGCGCAAGTCGAGATCGCGCATCACCCGGGCGAGCGCGCCGGAAGGCTCCCGGACGGCTGGCTCCGCCGCCGCGAGCTCGCGAAGCGGCGGCAGCGCGGCGCTCGCTCGGGCGTCGCCGAGGGCGCGTGCCGCGAGCCGGCGCCGGTCGCAGCGGGCCGAGGTCGCCTCGCGGCGCAGGATCTCGAGGGCGTCCGGGCTCCCGCCCGCGAGCGCGCGCGACCAGGCGATGAACGCATTCGGCAGCCGCTCCATGGCGCCGCGCTCCGCGTGCGCCGCGTCGAGGAGCCCGCCCAGGTACAGCACCTCCGGGTCCGACGGGCCGCGGCGAGCGGCGAGCGCCGCGATCCGATCCTGCGCCTCTGCGAGGCGGCCGGAAGCGATGAGCCACGCAGGAGGTGGCCGCAGCATCGCCCAGGCGAGCGCCGCGGCCACGGCGAGCGCCACCACCACACCGGCCAAGGCGGGGCCGGCGCGCGGCCTGCGGAGGGTGGAGAGGAGCGCAGCGGGGAGGGAGCGAAGCGCGGCGAGCGGCGCGAGGAGCGGTCCACCCGCGGGCGCGGCCCGCGCGCCCGGGGAGCTCTGCGCCGGCCGGGGCGCCCGCCCGGCGAGCACCTCGAGCAGCTCGGCCGCGCTCTGCGCGCGCAGGTCGCGGTCCTTCTCCGTCGCGCGCGCGATGAAGCGCAGGAGCGCGGGGTGCTCCTCGAGCGAGGGGATCTCGCGCGTGGGCGACGGGACGGGATCGAAGGCGTGGGCGCGCAGGAGCGTGCGGGGATCGTGCGTCGGGAACGGGTGGCAGCCCGTGACGAGCAGCCACGCCACGATCCCGGCGCTGTAGAGATCGGCCCGGTGGTCCACGTCGCCTCCGACCGCCTGCTCCGGAGACAGGAACTCGGGGGTGCCGACGACGAGCCCGCCGTGCGTGGGCCTCGTGCCCGAGGCCGGTCCCTCGAGCTTGGCGATCCCGAAGTCGAGGATCTTGAGGCGCTCCCCGCCGTCCGGGAGCGGGACGAGCCACAGGTTGTCCGGCTTCAGATCGCGGTGGACGATGCCGGCGCGGTGCGCTGCGTCCAGGCCGACGAGGAGCTGGCGGAGCAGCTCGGCCACGCGCGCCGGGGCCAGCCGCTCCTCGCGCCGCAGCCGCTCCCGGAGCGACTCTCCCGCGAGGAGCTCCATGACGATGTAGAGCCCGCCGCCGGGCGCGTCTCCGAAGTCGAGCACGTCGACGACGTGAGGCGACGACAGGCGCACCGCGATCTGGGCCTCGTGCCGGAAGCGCTCCACGTCCGTGGCGCTGCCCGCAACCTCGGGCCGCAGGATCTTCACCGCCACCGCGCGGCCGAGCCGGACGTGTTCGGCCCGCCAGACGCTCGACGTCCCGCCCTCGTCGAGCACCCCCTGCAAGAGGTAGCGCCCGTCGAGGAGATGACCGGGGCGGAGCGCCTCCGTCTCCGGAGACGCTTCCTGCAGCGCGCTCGCGACGCGCTGCCGGCTGGCGAGCTGGAGCGTCTCCTGTCGAGTCACCGCGACTCCGCTGGACCCAGGGGCGGGTTGAGGCACGGTAGCGGCTCCCGTGCGAGTCGAGAAGCCGCAGGATGAAGGGACGCGGACCGGGGCGGTTGCCCCGGTCCCCTCGCCCGAAAGTGGCTGGGTCAGCGCGAGGGCGGTGTCGGGGCGGGCTCCTTGCTGGAGGAGACGACGGCGGGCGGGCGCGGCTCGGGGACGCGGTTCTTGATCGCCGGAATGGAGCGGAGATACGCGAACACGGCGCGCAGGTCGGCGTCGGTCATCACGGCGACATTCTGGGTCGGCATCGGCGGCAGGATCGGCCGCCCCCGTCCGAAGTGCCGGCCGGACCGCACCGTGTCGATGAACTCCTTCTCGGTCCACTTGCCGAGCCCGGTCTCCGCATCCGGGGTCAGGTTCGCGGCGAAGCTCACCCCCCACGGGCCGGACCAGGCCGTGAACGTCGCCGAAGCGGTGACCATCCACGGGCCCTCTGGCAACGTGGGTGCGGGCGGCATCGTGAGCTGCTCGGGGTGACCGGAGAGCATGCGCGACATGTCCTGCTCCGGTCCGTTCGGTCCGAGCTTCCAGGGCGTATGGCAGTCGTTGCAGCCGCTCACGGTGACGACGTACTTGCCACGCGCGACGTCGCCTTTGGCCGCACCGCTCGCGTGGGCGGCGGATACCGCGGCGAGCAGGGCGACGGCGGCGAGCGAGAGAGGCAGGATTCTCTTCATGTGTTCCTCCGGTCAGCGACGGTGGGCGCTTCGACGGTCCGGTGAAGACGACGGGCTAATCAGCCGGGAGCTCGGCGATCCACGCGGCGACGACCGCGAGCGCCTCCTCGTCCACCGCGTGGGAGCCGAGCGGCGGCATCTGCGCGAGCGGGTCGCGCGACGCCATTCGTCTGTAGAGGACGCTCGCCTCGGGGCGCCCGGGACGGATCCGGACCGGCGCGCCGGCTCCTTCGCCGGGGTCGTGCGGACGGAAGCGACTCGCCACCCCGACCGCCGTCGCCACCGCTGGTGAGGGCGCGCCAGCGCGCGAGATCGGCTGCACGAGCGTCAGACCGAGCGAGGCGAGCGGGCCGCGGGCGTCGTGGCAGTTGCCGCAGTTGGCGTGGAGGTAGCCGAGCGCCGCGCGCGCCCGGGGCGTCGGCGCGGCGATCCGTGGAGGTCGCGCGACGAGCGCAGCGGGCATGCCGCGGATCAGGCCGAGCGCGACGAGGCGGGCGAGATCCACGTCGCCTTCCCCGGGGCGCTCCGCGTTCGGCGCCAGCGGATCGCGATCGGGCGAGAGCTGCAGCGCCGAGAACCCGAGCACGGGCGTGGGGCCTCCCTCGTGGCAGGCGCGGCAGTCGTAGACGGAGGGGATGTCGTGAGGCAGCCCGGGTCGGCTCTCGGCGGCACCGCGGATGCCGCGCTCCGGCGCAAGCCGCGCGTCGGAGCCGTCCGCGCTCCACACGTAAGCCGCGAAGCGCCACGTCCCGTCCGCGAGCCGCTCCAGGAGCCGGGTCTCGACGCGGCGCCCGAAGCTGAACTCCTTCCAGAGCTTCGTGCCGACCGGGAACACCCACGCGTCCGGATCCGAGGCGTCGATCGCAGCACCGCGCGGGAGCCGGACCCAGCGGCGCTTCGTCGCTCCGTCCGACCAGAGCGGGTACTGCGGCGTGTAGGGGAGGACATCGGCTGCGACCCGCCGTGCCGCGAAGTCCGCGTAGAGCCCGGTGTCGGCGAGGCGGGTGGGTGCAGGAGCATCCGGAGCGACAGCAGGGTGACGGAGCGGTCGGCCGCCTCGCGCGCCGGAGAGCCCCGGGGAGAAGAGCGCGAACGTGCAGATGAGCGCGAGCGCGGCGACGCTCCGGGCGCGCCGCGGCACCACTTGATCGGATAGCGATCCCGGAACCGCCGGCTGCATCGACCGTCGTACCTCCGCACTCCCACCGGCATCGCTCCGCGCCCGCCACGCAAGGACGCTGCGTGCGGAGGAGAGCGCTTCCTAAAGAAGTCCCCGAGCGCGTCGTGAGAAGTGCCTAACGCCGCCAGGCGCGGCAGGGGTAGAACGAGGCCCGTGAACACCTTTAGCTCCATCGGGGCGCACCCTTCGCTCCTGCCGGCGCTCGATCGGCGCGGCTACACCGAGCCGACGCCCGTCCAGGCGGCGGTGCTCGACGCCGCGCACCGTGGCCGGGACCTGCTCGTCTCCTCGCGCACCGGCTCTGGCAAGACGATCGCCTTCGGCCTCGCGCTGGCGGAGACGCTCCTCGGCGAGGCGCCGGCGTTCGGAGAGGCGGGAGCGCCGGGTGCGCTCGTCGTGGCCCCGACGCGAGAGCTCGCGATCCAGGTGCAGCGAGAGCTCGAGTGGCTCTACGGTGAGGCGGGCGGGCGCGTGGCGTCGTGCGTGGGGGGCATGGATCCGCGGCGCGAGGCGAGGGCGCTCGGCGAGGGCGTGCACGTCGTGGTCGGGACCCCCGGACGGTTGGTCGATCACCTGGAGCGCGGCGCGCTCGATCTCTCGGCGGTGCGCGCCCTCGTCCTCGACGAGGCGGACGAGATGCTCGACATGGGCTTCCGGGAGGAGCTGGAGAAGCTCCTCGGCTCCGCGCCACCGGACCGGCGCACCGTGCTCTTCTCGGCGACGCTCCCGCGCCCCATCGTCGAGCTCGCGAAGCGCTACACGCGCGAGCCCGCGCGCGTCGCCGCGACGCCCGCCGGCGAGGCGCACGCCGACATCACATACCGCGCGCACCTCATCGCCCCTCGCGAGCGCGAGCACGCGATCGTGAACGTGCTCCGCGACGCCGACCCGCCGAGCGCGCTCGTGTTCCGCGCGACGCGAGAGGCGGTGCAGCACACCGCCACGAGCCTCGGCGAGCGCGGCTTCGAGGTGGTCGCGATCTCCGGCGAGCTCACGCAGGCGGAGCGGCTTCGCGCGCTGAAGGCCCTCCGCGACGGCCGGGCGCGCGTCCTCGTCGCCACGGACGTCGCGGCGCGCGGGCTGGACCTGCCCGGCATCGCCCTCGTGCTGCACGCCGATCTGCCCCGCGACGCGGAGGCGCTGCAGCACCGGAGCGGACGGACCGGCCGCGCCGGGAGGAAGGGGGTCGCCGTCCTGCTCGCCGCCCCGTCCGAGCGCTACCGGCTCGAGCGCATGCTCCGGGACGCGGGCGTCGCCGCCGCCGAGTGGACGCCGGTGCCGACCGCGGACACGATCCGCGCGGGCGACGCCGACCGGCTCGCCGCGGACGTCGCCGCGCTCGCCTCGGATGGCGCGGAGGAGGATCTCGCGGCGGCGCGCCGGCTCCTCGAGGCGCGCTCCGCCGTGGAGGTGGCGGTTGCGCTCGTCCGGCGGGATCGTGCCCGGCGCCCCGCGCCGGAGGAGCTGCCCGAAACCGCCCGCGCCGCGCGGGAGGCGCCCGCGCGCGCCGCCGAGAAGCGCGCTCCCCGCCGGGCGCCGGCGGACGGCGTCTGGTTCCGGCTCGCGCTCGGCCGCTCGCGACAGGCCGATCCGCGCTGGGTGCTCCCGCTCCTCTGCCGGCGCGGCGGGGTGACCCGCGACGACATCGGCAAGATAGTGATCCTGCCGCAGGAGACGCGCTTCGAGGTCGCCGCGGCCGCGGCGGAGCGGTTCCTGCGCGCCGCCCGGCGCCCCGACCCGCGCATGCCCGACGCGCGGATCGAGCCGCTCGCCGAGCGAGGCCGCGCCGAGCACGCCCGGCACGCGCCACCGCGTCCGCGCACGGCCGAGGTGCCGAAGCGTCACGACCGCGCGCCTGGCGGAGACGCGCCGCCACCGCGGCGGAGCGCGCCTGCGGTGGGGAAGAGGGGGCCGAGGTAGAGGTAGAGGGTCGGTGGGGGCGTCACGATCGCGTAGGCGGCGCTGAGGCGCCGCCGCGGAAGGGCGCGCTTGCGGGCAGGAGAAGGGGAGGGGATCGAGGTGAGAGGGATCGGAGGGGACGGACGCGCCGGCGACGGGATCTCCCGAGGCCGTTCATCCTGAGCGTAGCGACGCGGCGTCAGCCGCGGAGCGAAGTCGAAGGACGACCGCGACCTCGACCTCACGATCCCGATCCCGATCCCGACCCCGACCCCGACCCCGACCTCGACCTCGACCCCGACCTCGACCTCGACCCCGACCTCAACCTCGACCCCGACCTCAACCTCGACCCCGACCGCGACCTCGACGCTGCGGGAAGGTCATCACGGGCGCGCGCGCACCTCGGCCCCGAGGGACCTGCGCGCGTACCGCTCCGCCAGGATCGAGCAAACGAACAGCTGGATCTGATGGTAGAACATGATCGGCAGGACGATGAGCCCGAGCCCCGGGTGCGCGCCGA
>DATIDF010000311.1:0-48033 GCA_035456445.1 Anaeromyxobacter sp. | reverse complement strand
CTCGCACAGGTGCCCGAGGTCCTGCACGAGCCCGTCGGAGACGTCGACCGCCGCGCGCGCGACGCCGGCGAGCGCGCGTCCCGCGGCGAGGCGGGGGACGGGGCGGCGCTGGCGGCGGACGAGCGCGGCGGGCGCGCCGGGGAGCCGCCCCAGGGCCGCGTCGCCGAGCGTGCCGGTGACGAGGACGAGATCGCCCGCGCGCGCGCCGCTGCGGAGCAGCGCCCGCCCCTCGGGCACCGCGCCGATGGCGGTGACCGTGACCGACAGCTCGGCGGCGCGCGTCACGTTGCCGCCGGCGATCGCGATCCGGTGCCGCCGCGCGCAGGCGCCGAGGCCGCGCGCGATCCGCACGATCTGGGCGGGCCGGGCGGTCGGCGGCACGCCCAGGCACACGAGCGCCCACAGCGGCCGCGCCCCCATCGCGGCGAGGTCGGACAGGTTCACGGCGAGCGCCTTCCAGCCGACGTCCTCCGGCGTGAACCCGCGGTCGAAGTGGACTCCCGCGACGACGGCATCGGCGGTCGCGACGAGCTCCTCGCCGGCGGGGGGCGCGAGCACGGCCGCGTCGTCGCCCGGGCCGACGCGCACGCCCTCGCCCGCGAGCGGCAGGGCGTGGGTGAAGCGGCGGATGAGCTCGAACTCGCCGGCTCGCGGCGCGCGGCGCATCCGCGTCAAAAGGCGCGCCCGACGGCAGGCATCGGGACGATGGGGGTGTACGCCGGCGCGACGGCGGGGCGGAGCGGCAGGATGAGGGTGAAGGTCGTGCCCGCGCCGGAGGTGGAGCGGACACCCACCTCGCCGCCGTGCGCCTCGACGAAGCTCTTCACGATGGCGAGCCCGAGCCCGGCGCCGCCGTACTCGCGGGTCGACGAGCCGTCCACCTGGTAGAAGACGTCGAAGACCTTGCCGAGGTGCTCCTCGGAGATGCCGATACCGCTGTCCTTCACGTGGATCGCGAGCCGGTCGCCGGGGAGCGGCTCCGCGGAGACCTTGATGGTCCCGCCCGCGGGCGTGAACTTCACCGCGTTCGAGCAGAGGTTCACGAGGCACTGGCGGAGCTTGTCGCGATCGGCCTGGATGCGGGGCATCGCGCCCGCCTCGCAGGCGACCTTGAGCCCCTTCTTGCGCGCGAGCGGGAGCACCGTCGCGACCGCGTCCCGCATGATCTGGGTCGCGTCCACGTCGGAGAGCACGAGCCGCACCCGACCGGCCTCGATCTTCGAGATGTCGAGGATCGAGGTGATGAGCTGGAGGAGGTTCTCGCCCTTCTCCATGATGATGCCGAGGTACTCGCGCTGCTCGGCGGTGAGCGGCCCGCCGAGCCCCTCGAGCATCATCTCGGAGTAGCCGATGACGCTCGTGAGCGGCGTGCGCAGCTCGTGGCTCATCGTGGCGAGGAAGTTCGACTTCAGCCGGTCGAGCTCCTTCAGCTTCGCGTAGCTGTCCTCGAGCTCGTGGTTCTTCTCCTGCAGCTCGCGGTAGCTCTCCTGGACCGCCTCGATGTGCAGCTTCGCCGCGATGAGGTTCTTGTGGCCGGTGAAGACCATCACGTCGAGCAGATCCATGAAGTGCTTCAGGATCTTCTCGGCGGTGGCGACCGGCACGCGCCGGATCTTCTCCAGGTACCCCTCGGCGAGCTTCGCGTCGAAGTCGGGCGCGAGCGCGCGGAGCGCCGCCGGCAGCTCGGTGAGATCGTCCGGGACGAACGGTCCGAACACCACGCGGCCGAGGAGGTCGCCCTCGTAGAGGATCGGCTGCACGACGTACCGGCAGCCGGAGAAGCACTGCATGACGCGCGCGACCGGCTCCTCCGGGAGCGGATCGCTCTTCACCGCCCCGACGGTGGCCATGCAGCCCTCGCGGCCGGCGGCCTTCGACCAGATGTAGCCGCAGAAGTCGGTGTTCCCGACGCGCACCTCGACGAGCTTGTTGCCCACCTCGTCGAACACCTTGATGCCGATGCGGTACAGCTCCGCGAAGGAGTGGCAGACGTCCCCGAACGCCCGGAGGTCGAGCAGGTCCCCGAGCGGCAGCCGCTGCTGCAGGAACGACGGCGGCACCGTCATCGCGCCGGCGCCTCCGCGAGGCCCGAGCCGCGCACGTCCACGTGCGAGAAGATCTGCCCGAGGAACTCGCGCTCCGGCACGTGCCAGGTGGACTCGAGGCCGAAGCGCCGGTCGAGGCTGCGGTAGGTGAGCTGGAGCAGCGCGTGCAGCGTCTCGAGGACGCCCTCGCCGCGGATCGCCACCGCCGGCACGATGCGCGGCTGGATCACCCGCAGGAGGTCGCCGAGCTCGGCGTCGCCCCGCGCGTCCTCGAGATCGCGCTTGTTCATCTGGATGACGATGGGCAGGGTCCGGTAGTCGAGCCCGTTCGCCTCCAGGTTCTTCAGCATGTTGTTCCAGTAGGCGAGCGTCGGCGCCGCCTCGCTGCGGCGGGAGTCGGCGACGAACACCACCGCGTCGGTGCCCTGGAGCACGATGCGCCGGGTGGACTCGTGCATCACCTGGCCCGGCACCGTGTAGAGCTTGAGCTTCACCTTCACGCCCGCCCGCGTGCGGAAGAAGACGGGCATCATGTCGAAGAACAGCGTCCGGTCGTCCTTCGTGTCGAGCGTCATGAGACGCCCGCGGACCTTGGGATGGATCTTCTGGAAGAGCGCCTGGAGGTTCGTCGTCTTCCCGGACAGCGCCGGGCCGTAATAGACGACCTTCACGGCGATCTCGCGGGTCTCGGCGTTGAACTGGGCCATTGTGCGGTCGGTCGCGGCGGGTGCCGCTCGCCAGGGGCCTACTGTACCCGATCGCGCCGCGCGGATCGCGTGAGCCCCCGCGGCGGTTGGAAGGCTGCTCGCACGGAGAGCCGGTGCTCCCTCGACGCACATCGGGGCCGGGTCACGCCTGGTGCACCGGACCGGCGCCGCGCTCCCACCAGGCGCGCGCCTCCTCCACCGTCCGCAACAGTGGACTCTTCGGCAACGTGGCGAGGAAAGCGCGGCCGTAGCCTTTCGTGACGAGCCGCCGGTCGAGGATCGCGACGAGGCCGCGGTCGTCGTGCCTGCGCACGAGGCGCCCGAAGCCCTGCCTGAGCGCGAGCGCCGCGGCCGGGACCGAGAGCTCCGAGAATCCGTCTCGGCCCTCCGCCTCGAGCGCGCGCAGCCGGGCCGCCACGACCGGGTCGCCAGGCGGCGCGAACGGGAGCCGGTCGATGACCACGAGCGACAGCGCGTCGCCCGGGACGTCCACGCCCTCCCAGAAGCTCGCCGTCGCGAACAGCACCGAGGGCTCGGCGCGGAACGCCTCTAGGAGCCGCGCCTTGGGCCGCTCCCCCTGGAGCAGCACCTGGTACGGCAGCTCGTGCCGCAGCGCCGCGTGGAGCGCGACCATGTTGCGGTTCGAGGTGCAGAGCACGAACGCGCGGCCGCCGGTCACCGCGGTGAGCGCGCGGATCGCGCCGGCGGCGGCCTCGAGGAAGCCGGGCGCGTTCGGCTCGGGCACCGTGGCGGGCGTGACGATCGCCGCCTGCCGCGCGTAGTCGAACGGCCCCGGGAAGCGGGCCTCGTCCACGTCGAACTCGGGCGCGAGGCCGACCTGGCGGCGGAAGTACTCGAAGCGGCCCTGCGCGGCGAGCGTGGCGCTCGTGAAGATCACCGTGTCGGTGCGGCGGTAGAGCCGCGCCTGCAGCTCCTCGGCGACGTCGATGGGCGCCGCCCTGAGGAACACGCCGCGCCCGCGCACCTCGGCGAAGTACACGCGCGACGGCTCCTTCATCGCCGTGACCGCGGCGAGCTCCACGCGCAGCTCGCCTGCGCGCCGCGCGATCTGCGCGAGCGGCGGCGCGTCGGCGTCGGCGAGGAGCTCGCGCAGCGCCTCGAGCGCCGCGTCGAGCCGCGCCTGGTCGCGCTCGCACGGGAGGAGCACGTCCTCGGTGAGCGGCGCGCGGACGCTCTCGTCCTCCTCGCGCCGCCGCGGGCTCCGGCCCCGGGCGCCGCCGCGGGCGGCGTAGCCGCGCGACGGCCCCGCGCCCGCGCCGCTCGCGTGCAGCCCGTCCGCGAGCGCCTGGAAGAACCGCTCGCCCGCGCGGCGCAGCTCGCCCGTGGCCTCGCGCATCATGGCGGCGAGGTCTGGCCGGTCGCCCACCACGCGCAGGGCGTCGCGGCCGAGCTCGTCCAGCCGGTACGAGGAGACCTGGAGGCCGAAGTACTCGGTCGCGACCTCTTCGATCGCGTGCGCCTCGTCGAACACCACCACGTCGTACTCGGGGAGGATCTCGACGCCCGCGCGGCTCGTGCGCATGGCGAGGTCCGCGAAGAACAGGTGGTGGTTCACGAGCAGCACGTCCGACTGGCCGGCGAGCGCGCGCGCCCGGGTGACGAAGCAGTCCTCGAACCGCTCGCATTCGCGGCCGGCGCAGGTGTCGGTCGTGGCCGACAGGTCCTTCCAGGTGTGGAACTGGTCGGGGAGATCGATCTCGCTGCGGTCGCCGGTCTCGGTCGTGCGCGACCACGCCTCGATGCGCGGCCAGAGCGCCGCCTCGTCGCGCGCCGCGAAGGTCGGCGCGCGCGCGAACTCCGCCCCGCGCGCGAGGCAGAAGTAGTTCGAGCGGCCCTTCAGGTAAGCGGCGGCGAACTCGACGCCGCACCGCTCCCGGAGCAGGGGGATGTCCTTCCCCCAGATCTGCTCCTGCAGGGTCTTCGTGGCGGTGGAGACGATCACGCGCCGGCCGGAGAGCGCCGCCGGGACGAGGTAGGCGAGGGTCTTGCCCGTGCCAGTGCCGGCCTCGGCGACGAGGTAGCGCCGCTCGCTCATGGCGCGCTCGACGGCGCGCGCCATGTCGAGCTGATCCTTGCGCCGCTCGTAGCCGGGGAGGGCCGCGGCGATGCGGCCGCGCGGGCCGAGGACGTCCTCGACGGTGAGCGCGGCGGGGGCGGGGATCAGGGTCGGGCTCCGGGCGGTCCAGCGAGGAGGTGGAAGGCGGCGAACGCGGCGGCGCCGAGGAGCGCCGCCGCGATGACGACGAGGATCCGGCGCAGCGCCGCCCTGCGGGCGGGGGCGGGCGCGCTGCGCGGGAGCTGTGCGAACCCCTGCGCCGTCGCGCGGCGGAGCACCTCGTCGCGCCAGCGCACCGCGACTGGGTCGCCGGGCCGCTCCCGGGCGGCGTCGCGGTAGCGCCGGCCCGCGACGGCGAGCCCCTCGAGATCGTGGAACCGCGCGAGGTATTCGCCGTGCACCGCGTCGTCCTGCCACGCGGCGACCACGCGTGCCCAGGCCTCGGCGTCGGCGACGTCCGGACGCGGATCCGCCTCGGGCGCGCGGAGGGTCTCGTCGGTCGAGGTCATGGGCGCGGCGCAGTCTAGCCGATCGTCGTCGGGGCACCGATGGCCTACCTCCGTGAACGAGCCCGAGTCCGAGCCCGAGCCCGGCTTCGCGTCGGGCACGGGCACGGGCGCGGGCCCGGGCTCGGGGCTCCAGCCAACCGCTCGACCGCTGCGTCAGAAGCTCACAGGCACCGGCACGAACGTCGCGAAGAACAGGAGCAGGGAGAGGACGGCGATCGCCCTTCGCCCCGGACCGAGCGGCTCCTCGGCGAGCGCGGCGGGATGGCCGAGGCCGACCACGAAGCGGGTGAGGAACCACCAGATGAGCCAGCTCCACGAGAAGAAGATGCCGGCGAGGAGCAGGCCGGTGCTCGTCGCGTGTGCGGCGAGCAGCGCGCGGCGCCGGCCGAGCAGCGCGTAGAGCACGTGCCCGCCGTCGAGCTGGCCCGCGGGGACGAGGTTCAGCGCGGTGACGAGGAGCCCGAGCGAGGCGGCGGTGGCGACCGGGTGCAGGACGACGTCCGTGCCGGGCGCGAGCTTTCCGAGGACGAGCCGCTCCGCCGCCCAGGTGACGAGGCTCGAGCCGAAGTGGATCACCTGGCCGGCGTCGGCCGGCGTGGGCTTTCCGGCGAGCCAGGCCATGAAGACGCCGAACGGCGAGCTGGGCGAGGTCGCCGCGGGGACCGCCTGGATCTGCGAGTGCGCGAGCCCCCACACGAGGAGCGGGAGCGCGAGCGCGAGCCCAGCGAGCGGGCCGGACGCGCCGATGTCCAGGATCGCGCGGCGCGACGGGATCGCGGAGCGCATCCGGATGACCGCGCCGAGCGTGCCGACGCCGAACGGCACCGGGATGAAGTAGGGCAAGGTCGCGTCGACGCGCGCGCGGCGAGCGACGACGTAGTGGCCCATCTCGTGGACGAACAGGATGCCGACGAGCGAGAGCGCGAACGGGAGGCCTTCGAGGAGCACGTCCGGCGCGCGGCCGACGAGCTGGAAGAGCTCGCCGAAGGTGTGCACGCCCGCCGCCGCGGGCGAGAAGAGCATGCCCGCCCAGATCGTGGTCGCGAGCGTCGCGACGAAGAGCGCGATGTTCGTGACGGGCACGCGGGCCCGCGGCCGGGGCCGCGCGAGGACGTCGTCCATCCCGGGAGAACCTAGTGGCGGGCGTGGAGGCGGGCACGGGTGGGTACGCGCCCGCCCCGAGCGTGGCTCGATCCGGATGAGGCGCGCGCGCCGCGGCCGTCCGTTACATGCCGCCCGCGCCGGGCGCGGCCAGCTCCTCGGGCTTCATCTCGCGCAGCCCGTCCGCGTCGACGGTGAGGAAGAACAGCTCCCGCTCCGGCGTCCGGTCCGGCCCCATGGAAATCTCGCCGGTCGCCCCCTTGAACCCGCGCAGCGCGGCGAGCCCGTCGCGCAGCGCCGCCCGCGTCTGGGCGCGGCTCTGCTCGATCACCTGGCGCGCCATCCCGGCGGCGTCGTACGCGGACGCCTCGAGGATGGTCGGCGTCTGGCCGGGGAACTTCTGCTGGAAGGCCTCGACGAAGCGCTTCGTGCCCGGCCGCGCAGACCCCGCGAAGAACCCGTCGACGTAGATCGCGCAGCGCAAGTGGCGTCCCGCGCCGCCGGGCGACTGGTCGAACAGGCTCGGATCGCCGCCCCAGCCGTTCGCGCCGAGGAGCTGGACGGGCCGGAGGTCCGGACGCCCGGTGAGCTTCGCGAGCTTCTCGATCGCGCCGGGCTCGCAGGTCTGGGTGAGGACGTCCTCGACGGCCAGCGCGGGCGCGATGAGCTTCACGTTCCGCGCGAAGTCCGGAATGAAGATCGCGTCGAAGTCGGTGACCGGCGCGAGCCTCTCCCGCGCCTTCTCGAGCGCCTTGCGGCGGCGGAACGGGTCCTTCTCCTGCTCGGCGATCTCCCGCGACTGCTCCTGCCAGTCGCGGCGCTCCTCGAGGTAGAGCTTGCCGACCATGCTCTTCACGAGCGGCGTGAAGGTGGTCCGGTCGGGCGCGTAGGTCTCGGCGGCGCGCACCTCGCCGCCGCGCTCCTCGAGCTCGTCCCAGAACGCGTTCGCGAGCTCCACGCCGTACGTCATCGACGGGTAGAGGATCGCGAAGCGCTTCATGCCGCGCTTGCCCATGGCGAGGCCCAGGAGCGCTCGGGCCTGCTCGCTCGCGGTGAGCATGTTCTGGAACACGAACGGGCCGGCCTGGGTGATCCCCTCCTGCTTCGAGAGCGAGAAGAACGGGATCTGCAGGTCCTCCGCCGCCGAGGCTGCGCGCTCCCCCTCGGCGTTCGTGACGCCGCCCACCACCGCGATGGCGCCCTCCTCGAGCACGAGCGCCTCGAGCGCCGCGCCGGCCCCGTCCGGCTCGCCGCGCGTGTCGCGCACCGCGACCTTGACGCCCGAGCCCTGCACCGCGAGCGACACGCCCTGCAGGATCGCCTCGCCCCACCGCTTGTAGTTGCCGGAGAGCGGCACGGCCACGCCGAGCACGTTCGGCCGGACGTAGGTGAGGCGCGAGAGCCGGTCCACGAGCTGCTTCGCGTCGTCCGCGTACGGCCCGTGCGGCCAGCGCAGGAACACCTCGCGCGCGGCCTCGCCCGCCCGCGGGTAGTCGCGCAGGTGCAGGTGGATCCGCGCGAGCTTCATCGCGATCGGCTCCTGCATGGGCGAGCCCTGGGGGAGCGCCTTGCGGAGCGCCTCGGCGTCCTCGAGCCCCAGCGCGTCCACCGCGTCGGTCGCGCGCGCGAGCGTGCGCGCGCGAGCATCGCCCTCCTGGGTGTCCGCGAGCGTCGCGAGCCAGCGGACCGCGTCCGCCTCGGCGCCCGCGGCGAGCGCGGCCTCGGCGGCGCGGGCGGCCGCGGAGGGGCGCTCCTCGGCGGGCAGCTTCTCGTAGAGCGTCGCGAGGCTCGCGAGCCCGTCGCGCGTGCGCCCGAGCTCGATGTCGGAGAGGGCGAGCAGGTACTTCGCCTCGACCGCGCGGGTGTGGAGCGGGTGCTCGGCGAGGAGCGTGCGGAGGTCCTCGGCGGCGCGCGCGGGATCGCCCGCCCTGCGCCGCGCCTCCGCCGCCTCGTGCAGCGCCTCCCCGCCCGACGGCACGCCGCGGTAGCGCGCCGCGAACGCCTCGAGCCGCGCCGCGCCTTCCGCCGGCGGAAGGCGACTCGCATCCGCGCGCACGCCCTCGAGCTCGCGGCGGGCGAGCTCGTCCGCGTCCTGAACCGACATCTCCTGGCCGTTCACGACCACCCGCTTCGGGCAGCCGGCGAGAGCGAGGAGGAGAAAGGCGAAGACCTTCCGGGAGGCGGGGCGCATGCGAGTTCCGATCTACTGCGGAACCCGCAGTGAGGGAACCAATTCCCCTGCGGCGGTGCCGGGGCCGCAGCCAGTTCGCTGATCCCGTGCACGAGCCCGCGCCCGAGCCCGTGCCCGACTCGAAACCGGGCTCGGGCTCGGGCCCGGGCCCGGACTCGGGTTCAAACGCGCGGCAACCTCAGCGCTTCTCCCTCAGGATGTCCCCGACCTTCTGCCAGAAGCTCCGCGCCTGGGGATGCGTCTCCTCGCCGGCGATCGCGGCGAAGCGCTCGAGCAGGTCGCGCTGCTCCTTCGTGAGGTGCGTCGGCGTCTCGACCGCCACGCGCACGTGCTGGTCGCCGCGCCCGCCGCCGGAGAGCGCGGGGATCCCCTTCCCCTTCAGCCGGAACACCTTCCCGCTCTGCGTGCCGGCCGGAACCTTCAGCTTCGTCGGGCCGTCGAGAGTCGGTACGTCGATCGTCGCGCCGAGGGCGGCCTGCGTGAAGGAGATCGGCATCTCGCAGAGGACCTCGGTGTCCTCGCGCGAGAAGATCGGGTGATCGCGCACCTGCAGCACGACGTAGAGATCGCCGGGGCTGCCGCCCGGGACGGGCGCGGGCTCGCCCTCGCCAGAGAGCTTGAGGCGGGTGCCGGTGTCGACGCCCGGCGGGACCTTCACCTCGACCGTGGCGTCCTCGCGCAGCGCACCCTGGCCGCCGCAGGTCGCGCACTTGTCGACGATGACGCGCCCCGCGCCCTGGCAGTGGTGGCAGGTGCGGGCGATGGAGAAGAACCCCTGCGTGAGCCGGATCTCGCCGGCGCCGCCGCAGGTGGGGCAGGTCTTCGGGCCGGTGCCCGGCTTCGCGCCGGAGCCGTGGCAGGTCTCGCAGGCCTTCGGGCGCGGGATGGTGATGCGCGACACCGTGCCGAACGCCGCCTCCTCGAACCCGATCTCGAGGTGGTAGCGGAGGTCGGAGCCGCGGGTGCGCTGGCGCTGCCGCCGCCCGCCACCGCCGCCGAACATCTCTCCGAAGATGTCGCCGAAGATGTCGTTGATGGACGCGCCGCCGAACGGGAAGCCCTCGCCGCCCGGGAACCCTCCGCCGTTCGTGTGCCCGAACCGGTCGTAGCGGGCGCGCTTCTCCGGATCCGAGAGGACCGCGTAGGCCTCGGACGCCTCCTTGAACTTCTCCTCGGCGTGCTTGTCGTCCGGGTTCTTGTCCGGGTGGAGCTGATGGGCGAGCCGGCGGTACGCGGTCTTGATGGCCTGCCCGTCCGCGGCGCGCTCGACCCCGAGGACCTCGTAGTAATCTCGCTTTTGCACGTGTTTTCAGGCCCTTCCAAGAACGGTGCGACCGCGCCGGCCGCAATATAACGCACGCGGAGGCCCTGACAATTCGGCCGGGTGGCGGCGGGCTGCCCGGATCGCGCTCGACCGGTCCCACACCTTCCGGGTCGGCCCGAAGCGCGCCCGGCCCAAGGCGCCCACCGCGGCCGATCCGGCCTAGCTCCCGCCGCCCTGCTGCGCGTAGATCGCGTCGGCGATCCGGTATGCGCTGCCCTCCAGGCGGGTGAGCGCCTCCTTGATGGCGGCGGCGTCGCCGCCCTGGAGGACGCCCTTCAGCACGTCGAGGTCGGCGTTGATCTCGGCGAGGTCGTCCGCCCCGAGCGCGCTCGCATACTCCTCGAGGCTCTTCTCGGTCGTGTAGACGAGCCCCTCGGCGTTGTTCTTCAGATCGGCGAGCTCCTTCTTCACGACGTCGTCGGCGCGGTTCGCCTCCGCGTCGCGGATCATCCGCTGGATCTCCTGCTCGGTGAGGCCGGAGGAGCCGGTGATCCGGATCTGCTGCTGCTTGCCGGTGCCCAGATCCTTCGCCGACACGTGCACGATCCCGTTCGCGTCGATGTCGAAGGTGACCTCGATCTGCGGCACGCCGCGCGGCGCCGGCGGGATGCCCACGAGCTCGAAGCGGGCGAGAGTCTTGTTGTCGGCCGCCATCCCGCGCTCGCCCTGGAGCACGTGGACCGAGACGAGCGGCTGGTTGTCGACCGCAGTCGAGAACACCTGCGACTTCTTGCAGGGCACGGTGGTGTTCTTCTCGATGATCCTCGTGAGGACGCCGCCCGCCGTCTCGACGCCGAGCGAGAGCGGCGTCACGTCGAGGAGGAGGACGTCCTTCACCTCGCCCTTCAGCACGCCGCCCTGGATCGCCGCGCCGACGGCCACGACCTCGTCGGGGTTCACGCCCTTGTGCGGCTCCTTGCCGAAGAAGCGCTTCACGACCTCCTGCACCTTCGGCATGCGGGTCATGCCGCCGACCAGGATCACCGTGTCGATCTGCTGGACGGAGACGCCCGCGTCCGCGAGCGCGGTGCGGCACGGCGCGAGCGTCCGCTCCACGAGATCGCCGCACAGCTCCTCGAGCGTGGTCCGATCGATCGTCTCGGCGAGGTGCTTGGGGCCGGTCTGGTCGGCGGTGATGAACGGGAGGTTCACCTCCGTCTCGGTCGCGCTCGAGAGCTCGTGCTTGGCCCGCTCCGCCGCCTCCTTGAGCCGCTGCAGCGCCATCCGGTCGCGCGTGAGATCGATCCCGTGCTGCTCCCGGAAGCGCCGCGCGAGCCAGTCGATGAGCCGCTGGTCGAAGTCCTCGCCGCCGAGGAAGGTGTCGCCGTTCGTCGCCTTCACCTCGAACACGCCGAGGTTGAGCTCGAGGATCGTGATGTCGAACGTACCGCCGCCGAGGTCGTAGACCACGACGCGCTCGGTGGAGTCCGCCTTCTGCTTGTCGATGCCGTAGGCGAGCGCCGCGGCGGTGGGCTCGTTGATGATGCGGAGCACGGACAGGCCGGCGATGCGGCCCGCGTCCTTCGTGGCCTGGCGCTGGGCGTCGTTGAAGTAGGCGGGGCAGGTGACGATCGCCTCGGTGACCGGCTCCCCGAGGTAGTCCTCCGCGGTCTGCTTCATCTTCGCGAGGACCATCGCCGAGATCTCGGCGGGCGAGTAGGCCTTGCCGTCGGTCTCCACCCAGGCGTCGCCGTTGTCCGCAGACACGATCCGGTAGGGCACGAGCCCCGCGGACCGCTTCACCTCCGCGTCCTCGCGCTTGCGGCCGATGAGCCGCTTCACGCCGTAGACGGTCGACTCGGGGTTCGTGATCGCCTGCCGCTTCGCGATCTGCCCGACGAGCCGCTCGCCCCCCTCGACGAACGCGACCATCGACGGGGTGGTGCGCGAGCCCTCGCTGTTCGGGATGACGACGGCGTCGCCGCCCTCCATCACCGAGACGCAGGAGTTCGTCGTGCCGAGATCGATGCCGATGACCTTGCCCATCGATCACCCTTCGTTGGCGCCGCCCCCCGGGGCCGGCGCCGCGGACGCGACGCCCACCATCGCCGGGCGGAGCAGCCGATCGTGGAGCTTGAAGCCGCGCGCGTGCTCGAGGACCACCGTCCCGGGTGGCTCGGCGCCGGTCGGGACCTGCAAGAGCGCCTCGTGCAGCGCCGGGTCGAAGCGCTCGCCCATCGCGCTGAACGCGGTGACGCCGTGCCTCGCGAGCGCCTGCTCGAGCGCGGCGCGCACCAGCCGGACACCGTCCGCGAGCGCGTCGCCCTCGGGCGCCGCGGCGAGCGCGCGATCGAGCCCGTCCGCGACCGGGAGGAGGTCCCTCAGCACCTTCTCGATCCCGAAGCGCTGGATCTCGTCGCGTTCCTTCGCCGCGCGCTTCTTGGCGTTCTCGAGGTCGGCCGCAGCGCGGAGCAGCCGCTCGTGCTCCTCGCGGAGCCTGTCCATGACCTCGCGGCCCTTCGCCTGCGAGAGCTCGAGCTGCGCGCGGAGCCGCTCCAGCTCCCCGGGCTCGGCGGGCGGGGCCGTCTCGCCGTCGACCTCGAGCGGCACGGCGGGCGCGGGCGAGGGATCGCCGCGGGCGATCCGCTCGACGGAGCGGAGTGCGTCCTCGACGGCGTCGAGGGGGATCTCCGCGCGGAAGGCGCCTTTGTCGTGGGTGTCGGCCATCGGCTTCGCGATCGAGAGTGAGTCGCGCGGACGACGCGGCGCTCGCGCCGGGCGCGCCCGCGAGTTCGGCATCTTCGCACGGGCTCGCCGGACGTCACAAGGTGTCGCGCCTCGAAGCCCTTCGAGCACGCGGCGGCCACGCAACCGCTGCGCTCAGGGCCAACCGACGGTCGCTGGCCGGTCCCGCTATCCGTCCGACAGCGCCGCGAGCGCGCGAGAGAGCTGCCGCGCCGTGAGGTCGACGAGCGGTATGACGCGCGCGTAGTTCATGCGCGTCGGGCCCACCACCGCGAGCGTGCCGAGCACGTGGTCGCCGCGCCCGTACGGCGCCGCCACCACCGAGACGTCCGGCACCGCCGCGAACTCGCTCTCCGCGCCGATGAAGATCTGCACCTCCTGCGCGGTGAGCACGCGGTCGAGCACCCGCAGGATGCGATCCTTCTCGGCGAACGCCTTGAGCAGCGCCCGCGCCTTGCGCACGTTCGCGAACTCCGGCGCGTCGAGGAAGCTCTCCTCCCCGTCCACCAGCACGCGCTCCTCGTCGGGCGAGCCGAACGTCTGCTCCGCGAGGGCGAGCGCCTTCTGGAGGAGATCGTGCAGCGCGCTCTGGTCCGCGCGCATGTCCTCGAGGATCCGGTCGCGGACCGCGCCGAGCGTCTCGGCGGCCTGCGCGAGCGCCTGGATCTTCTCGTTCAGGTAGTTCGCGGCGCGCTCGAGGTCCGCCGCCGCCATGGGGAACTCGAGCTGCACGAGCTTGTTCGTCACGATGCCCGCCTCGGAGACGAACACCGCGAGCACCCGGTTCTCGCGCAGCCGCACGAACTCCACCTGGCGGACGGGATCGACGCGCGGGCGCGGCGTCGTGACCACGCCGGCGTGGTGCGAGAGCGAGTGGAGGAGATCGGCGGTGCCCTCGAGCAGCCGCCCCACGTCGCTCGCCGCGTGGGCGAGCCGCTCGATCCGATCGCGATCCTGCGGCGACGGCGGGCGCACCTTGAGGAGCGAGTCCACGTAGAGCCGGTAGCCGCGCTCGGTCGGGATCCGCCCGGAGGACGCGTGCGGCTTCTCGAGGAAGCCGAGCGCCTCGAGGTCGCTCATCACCGAGCGCACCGTCGCGGGCGAGCAGTCGAGCTCGTGGCGCGCGAGGAGAGGCTGGCTCGCGACCGGCTCGCCGGTCTGGATGTAGTCCTGGACGAGCGCGCGGAGGATCTCGCGCTCTCGCCTCTCCAGCTCACCCGTGGGCCCCGGCATCGCCATCGCCTACTCGCCGGCGAGGTGCCTCTCCGCCACCGCCGCGAGCGACGCGAAGCGGCTCGCGGAGAGCTCCCGCCAGCGCGCTCCCGCGAGCGCCCGATCGCCCGCCGCCGCGGCGACGAGGGCCTCGAGGTGCACGCGCTCCTCGACGTAGACGTAAGCGAACGCCGCGCGCGCCGCACCGCCCTCGTCCAGGCGCAGCGCCTCGGAGAGCGTGCTCGCGGCGAGGTCCAGCTCGCCGCGGCCGTCGGCGAGGAGCGCGAGCGCGTACCACGGCTCGGGGCGCGCCGGATCGATCGCGCGGGCGGTCTCGAGGTAGGCCTGCGCCACGGAGACGTAGCCCTCGGCGGCGTACAGCTCACCGAGGTTCACGAGCGCCGCCTGCTGCTCGCGCGGCGTGCCGCTCGCGACCACCTCGTCGAGCAGCCGCCGCGCCGCGTCGGCGTGGCCCTCGATGAGGTAGCTCACCGCGAGGTCGTTCAGGGCGGCCAGACGATCGGGATCCTGGTCGAGCGCCGCCTCGAACGCCACGCGAGCGCCCGCCAGGTCGCCCGCACGCACCCGCTCCGACCCGGCGCCCGGCGGGCTCGCGAGCGTCGCGAGCGTGGGCGCAGCGTCCTCGCGGGCGACCAGGCGTGGCTCCGCCCCACCGCATGCGGCGAGGGCGAGCGACGCGAGCGCCGCGGCGATGGAAGAGCGGGGGATCGAATGCCGCACGGGTGACTCGGCGGGCGTACCAGGGCCGCTCCGAGTGTAGCGGTGCCCTAGAGGCCGATCAAGGAAGCAGGTTGCGGGGCGGGCGCGGCGTCCGTCCTTGCGTTAGGATCTGCCTGGAGGCGTCGGGCGCGGCGAGGATCGGCGCGGGCGCGCTTTCGAAGTCGCGAACGCTCCCCTCGGGGGCGAGCGACTCCGACGGCGCGGGCGCGGCGAAGGTCGTCCGTTGAGCCCGGCGCCTCCTTTTCGCTTCCGACCGCCTCGGTTGGGCACGATTCGCGGCGCGCCTCCGGGCGGCGCCGCAAGTAAGATGCCGCGCCTCCCGAGCCGACCGCCGTGATCACGACGAAGCCCGCCCCAGACGACGCCCCGACCTCCCCGCGCGCGCGGGTCCGCAGAGCCCTCGAGACGGATCGCCGCGCCGACGTGGTCAACATCGTCGGTGCCGCGCGGGGGCTCCTCGTGCGGGACCTGCTCGCGCCGGGCCCCGCGCGGGCGCGGACGGTGCTAGCCGTCGCCCCCGACGAGGACGAGGCCGAGGCGCTCGCACGCGACGTCGCCTTCTTCCTGGGCCGCGAGGCGGTGGTGCGCGTCCCGTCCGACGCGGTGCTCCCGTACGACGACCTCTCTCCCGATCGCGGCGTGGAGATGGAGCGGCTCTCCGCGCTGGCGCAACTCCATCTCGCGCCCGACGCCGCGAAGGCGGTCGTCGTCTCGGCACGCGCGCTCGCCCGGCGCGTGGTCCCGCGGCGCGTGTTCGAGGCGGGCGCGGATCTCCTCGGCAAGGGTGTCACGGTCGAGCGCGAGGTGCTCGCGGCGAAGCTCGTTTCGCTCGGCTTCACCCGCACCCCGCTCGTCGAGGACCCCGGCACGTTCGCGATCCGCGGCGGCATCGTGGATCTGTGGAGCCCGGCGGATCCGGCGCCGGTACGCCTCGAGCTCTTCGGCGACGAGATCGAGAGCTGCCGTGCGTTCGACCCGCAGACGCAGCGCAGCGAGGGCGACGTCGCGGAGGTGCTCCTCTGCCCGGCGCGCGAGGCGCTCTTCTCCGAAGAGGGCAAGGAGGCGGCCAAGGCCGCGGTTCGCGACGCCGCGGAGCGGGTGAACCGCCCGACGTCGCGGGTGCGCGAGGTGCTCGACGCGATCGACGCGGGCACGCCGTTCTTCGGGATGGAGGCGCTCTTGCCCGGCTTCCATTCCGGCGGGCTGGGGACCCTGTTCGATTACCTGCCGGCTGGCACCGCGGTCTACGTGGACGACGCGGCCGGCGTGGAGGAGGCGCTCTCCGATCTCGACGCCGAGCTCGCCCGCGAGCACGAGGCGGCCGTCCGACGCGAGGAGCTGGCGCTCCCGCCCGAGGCGCACTTCCTCTCCGCCGCGGACGCGCTCGCCCGCGTCGCGGAGCGGCCGATCGTGCGCCGCCATGGGGTGTGGCTCGGCACGGCGGAGCCGATCCGCTTCTCGTTCGGCGACACCCACGCCATCCGCGGCGAGATCGAGGCCGCCCACGGCGACGAGGGCGCGCTCGCGCCGCTCACCCGGCGGCTCGACGACTGGCGCCGCCGCGGCGTCGCGGCGGTGGTCGCCTGCGGCTCGCCCTCGACCGCGGACCGGCTCCGCCGGCTCCTCGAGGACCGCCGCCAGGCGGTGCGCGCGCACGAGGGGACGCCCCAGGACCCGCGGGCGATCTTCGATCCCGCCATCCACGCGCACGTGTTCACGGGCGAGATCTCGCAGGGCTTCGTGGACGGCGAGGCGGGGCTCGCGGTCGTCGCCGACGAGGAGATCTTCGGCAGGCGCGTCCGCAAGAAGGCGCGCCGCACGAAGGAGGAGAACGCGTTCGCGGCCGCGTTCCGCGATCTGAACGAGGGCGACCTCGTCGTCCACGTCGAGCACGGCATCGCGCGCTACCTCGGCCTCACGAAGATGCAGATCCGAGGGGTGGAGGGAGACTTCCTCGTCCTCGCCTACGACGGTGCGGACCGGCTGTACCTGCCGGTGGCGAAGCTGCGCCAGGTCCAGAAGTTCACCGGCGCCTCCCCGGAGACGGTCCGGCTCGACCGGCTCGGGGGCCAGTCGTTCGCGCTCCGCAAGGCGCGGGTGAAGGAGCAGCTCCTCAAGA
This sequence comes from Anaeromyxobacter sp., assembly GCA_035456445.1. GTDB lineage: Bacteria > Myxococcota > Myxococcia > Myxococcales > Anaeromyxobacteraceae > Anaeromyxobacter. The sequence goes on along the minus strand of DATIDF010000311.1, from coordinate 31,322 downwards.
TGGCGGCGGAGCTGCTCGACATCTACGCCGCGCGCGCGGCGCACCCCGGGTTCGCGTTCAAGGAGCCGGACGAGATCTTCCGCGAGTTCGAGGCGGAGTTCCCCTGGGACGAGACGCCCGACCAGGCGAAGGCGATCGCCGACGTCGTGCGCGACATGCAGAAGCAGCGTGGCGGCGAGGCCGCCACGGCGCCGATGGATCGGCTCGTCTGCGGCGACGTCGGCTACGGCAAGACCGAGGTCGCGATGCGCGCCGCGATGCTCGCCGTGCTCTCGAAGAAGCAGGTGGCGGTGCTCGTGCCGACGACGGTGCTCGCCTCGCAGCACGAGCGCACCTTCCGCGAGCGCTTCAAGGGCTACCCGGTCCGGATCGAGGCGGTCTCGCGGATGAGGTCCTCCGAGGAGGTGAAGGCGGTCCTGAAGGACGCCGCCGCCGGGAAGGTCGACATCGTGGTGGGCACGCACCGGCTCCTCGCCGCGGACGTGTCGTTCAAGGAGCTCGGCCTCGTGGTGGTGGACGAGGAGCAGCGCTTCGGCGTGGCCCACAAGGAGCGCCTGAAGAAGCTGCGCAGGCTCGTCGACGTCCTGACGCTCACGGCGACGCCCATCCCGCGCACGCTGCACATGAGCCTCGCCGGGGTGCGCGATCTGTCGATCATCGCGACGCCCCCGGAGGACCGGCGCGCCATCCGCACGTTCGTCATGAAGTTCGATCCGCAGGTGGTGCGCGAGTCGATCGAGACGGAGCTGAAGCGCGGCGGGCAGGTCTACTTCGTCCACAACCGCGTCCGCTCGATCGCGGCGATGCAGAAGTTCCTGGCGGACATCGTCCCCGCTGCCCGCGTCGGCGTCGCGCACGGGCAGATGGCGGAGGGGAAGCTCGAGGAGGTGATGAGCCGCTTCGTCAACAAGGAGCTCGACGTGCTCCTCGCGACGAGCATCATCGAGAGCGGCCTCGACATCCCGAGCGCGAACACGATCATCGTGAACCGCGCCGACCACTTCGGCCTCGCCCAGCTCTACCAGATCCGCGGCCGTGTCGGCCGGAGCCGCGAGCGCGCCTACGCGTACCTGCTCGTGCCGGCGCGCCGCCCGGTGACGAAGGACGCGCAGAAGCGGCTCGAGGTGCTGCAGCGCTTCAGCGAGCTCGGGGCGGGCTTCAAGATCGCGAGCCACGACCTCGAGATCCGCGGCGCGGGGAACCTCCTCGGCAAGGACCAGTCCGGCCAGATCGAGGCGGTCGGCTTCGAGCTCTACTCCGAGCTCCTCGACGAGGCCGTCCGTGAGCTCAAGGGCGAGCCGCCGCGCGAGGACATCGACCCGGACGTGCAGCTGCCGGTGCCGGCGTTCATCCCCGACCCGTACATGCCGGACGTCCACCAGCGGCTCTACTTCTACAAGCGCCTCGCGCAGGCCACGACCGACGAGGAGCTCGACGAGGTCCGCGCCGAGATCATCGATCGCTGCGGCGATCCGCCGGAGGAGCTCGACGCCCTCTGCGACGTGATGGCGGTGAAGGTGCGGCTGCGCGCGCTGCGCATCCGCGCGCTCGAGGCCGGCCCGGGCCGGCTCGTCCTCACGCTGGGGGAGAGCGCCGCGCTCGACCCGTTCCTCCTCGCGAAGCACGTGACCGCCTCGAACGGCGCGCTCCGGCTCACCCCCGACATGAAGCTGGTCGCGTCGCTCGGCGGGGCGAGGCCCGCCGCGCCGAGGGCGGCGCCGGCCCGGGGGACCAAGGGCGTCAGGGGGAAGGCCGCGGCACGGCCGGCCCCGGTTCCGGCGCGCGCAGCCGTCGGGCTCGTGCCCTCGCCCGCGATGGAGCTCACCACCGGCCGGGAGCTCCTCACGGCCACGCGCACGCTCCTCACCGGGCTCGCGCGGTGCGCCCGACCGGAGTAGCGGCGGACTGTGCACGCCGCGCCCCTTTACGGGGGGATGCGTCCTTGATCGCCCCTGCGTTCCGTGCTCTTTTCAGCCGCTCGGAGCCAGCGCTCGGACGCCCGGAGGGGAAGAACGGGGCGTGGTCCGGCGTTGGTTGACCGGCTTCCCTGCACGTCTTCCTCGAAGGAGCACCCGCATGCTGCGCCGTTTCCTCGTCATCGGCCTCTGCGCGCTCGCCGTCGCCTGCCAGTCGCAGAAGGACAAGAAGTCCGGTTCCGGTCCCGTGGTCGCGAAGGGCACCGGGGTGACCATCACCGCGGACGAGTTCAAGGCCCGCCTCGACGAGCAGTCGCCCTTCATCCGCTCGCGCTACTCGACGCTGGAGCGCAAGAAGGAGTTCCTCGACAACCTCATCCGGTTCGAGGTGCTCGCGCGCGAGGCCGAGAAGCAGGGGCTCGCGACCGACCCGGACGTGCAGCTGACCCTGAAGAAGATCATGGTCCAGAAGCTCGTCCAGAAGAACTTCCAGAACCTCGAGGGAGCGAAGGACCTGCCCGAGGCCGAGCTCCAGAAGTACTACGACGAGCACAAGGCGGACTACTTCCGCCCGAAGCGCGTGCGCCTCGCCGCGGTGGTGTGGAACGCGCCGGCGGGCTCGCCCGAGCGCGCGAAGAAGCTCGCCGACGCGAAGGCCGCGCTCGCGAAGATCAAGGCGGAGGAGAAGAAGAACGCGCTCGCCTTCACGCAGGCGGTGGCGCAGCACTCCGAGGACGCGGCCACGAAGGGCACCGGCGGCGACCTCCAGTTCAAGTCGCACGAGGAGCTCACGCAGGCATACTCGAAGGAGCTCGCCGACGCCGCGTTCGCGCTCTCCGCTGGGCAGACCTCGGGCGTCGTGGAGACGCCGAAGGGCCTCTACCTCCTGAAGCTCACCGGCCAGCAGGAGGAGCTCAACCGCTCCTTCGACCAGGTGAAGACGCAGATCGCGAACAAGCTCTACCGCGAGCGGAAGACGAAGGAGTTCGACGAGTGGCTGAAGCGCCTCCGCGAGGAGGCGAAGGTCTCCGTCGACGAGAAGGCGCTCGAGGCGGTCGAGGTCTCGGCCGCCGCGCCCGCGGGCATGCCCGGCCCGATGGGCGGCGGCATGGGCGGACACGGCGGGATGATGGGCGCGCCGAGGACTCCGGCGCCCGCCCCGGCGCCCGCTCCGGCCCCGGCGCCCGCGAAGTAGGCGTGCGCGCCAGGCTCCTCATCCCGCTCGCCGCGCTGCTCGCGACGGGCTGCGGCCGCTGCGGCGAGAAGAAGGACGCTCCCCCCGCGCCGCGCGCCGTGGCGCTCGTGAACGGCGCGCCCATCGGCGCCGACGTGCTCGCGCGCGAGCTGCGCGAGGCGCGGGCGGGCGAGGCGCAGGGCGACGTCGAGGACGTGCTTCGCCGCCGCGTCCTCGACGAGCTCGTGGACCGGGCGCTCCTCCTCGAGGAGGCGCGCGCCCGGTCCATCGTGGTGGGCCAGGATCAGGTCGAGCGCGCCTTCCTGCGCGTCCGCGCCGAGTACCCCGGCTCGCACTTCGACGATCTCCTCGCCCAGCAGCGGCTCAGCCAGGCCGACCTGAAGGCGCGCCTCGCCGATCAGCTGACCGTCGAGCGGCTCTTCGAGGAGCAGGTGTTCCCCGGGGTGCAGGTCGCGGACGCGGAGATCGCGCGCTACTACGCGGACCACGCTGGGGAGTTCGAGGAGCCGGAGAAGGTGCGCGTGCTCCAGGTGGTGGTCTCGACGAAGGAGGAGGCGCTCTCCGTTCGAGAGAAGCTGCGCCGGAACCCGCAGACGTTCGCGGAGGTCGCGCGCAAGTCGTCGATCGCCCCGGAGGGGAAGGCCGGGGGCGACCTCGGCTACATCGGGCGCGGCTCCGGGTTCCCCGAGGTGTTCGACGTCACCTTCTCGCTGCCGCTCAACAAGGTGAGCGAGGTCACGCCGTCCCCGTACGGCTTCCACATCTTCAAGGTGGTCGACCGCCGCGCCGCCAGGCGGCGCACGCTCGAAGAGGCGCGCGGGGACATCGCCGAGAAGCTCGCCCGCGAGAAGCGTGCGCAGGCGCAGCAGGATTATCTGAAGGCCCTGCGCGAGCGCGCCAAGATAGACATCGACGAGAAAGCCCTCGCCGGAGTGACCCCTTGATCACAGCCCTTCCCCTGCTCGCCCTCCTCGCCGCCGCCCCGGCGGCGAAGCCCCAGATCGTCGACCGCGTCGCCGCGCTCGTGAACGGCGACGTGGTCACCCTCTCCGAGCTCGCCGACCGCGCCGGCCCGGCGCTCCTCAGGGCCGAGCAGCTGCCTCCGGGCGCCGAGCGCGAGGAGGCCCACAAGGTCGCGCTGAAGCGGGCCTTCGAGGACGTCGTCGCCGAACGGCTCCTGCAGTCCAAGGCGACCGAGCTGCAGCTCGAGGCGAGCGAGGCCCAGATCGACGAGGCCGTCGAGGACATCAAGCGCCGCAACAGCTTCGACGACGCGGCGCTCGAGCGGGCGCTCAAGGAGCAGGGGATCGACAAGGCGACGTTCCGGGCCAACGTGAAGCGCGAGTACGACGCGTTCCTCGTGCTCCAGTACCAGGTGCGCTCGAAGGTGAAGGTCTCGGACGACGACCTCCGCAACTACTACCAGACGCACCCGCAGGAGTTCGGCGGCGAGGAAGAGGTGAAGGTCCGCCACGTCTTCCTGCCCGTGCCCGAGGGCGCGACGAAGGCGCAGGAGGCCAAGGTCGAGGAGCAGATGACCCGCATCCTGCAGCGGCTCAAGACCGGCGAGGACTTCGGCGCGGTGGCGCGCGAGGTGTCGAAGGGTCCCTCCGCCGCCGAGGGCGGCGATCTCGGCTGGCTGCGCCGCGGCACCATCGAAAAGGCCCTCGAGGACGCCGCCTTCTCGCTGAAGCCGGGGCAGCTCTCGCAGCCGGTGCGCGCCGGCCCGGGGCTCCACGTCTTCAAGGTCGAAGAGCGCCGGGTCGCGGGCGCGAAGTCGTTCGACGACGCGAAGGAGGAGATCCGCTCGCACCTCATCGAGGCGCAGGCCGGCACCTACCGTCAGCAGCTCATCGCCGAGCTCCGCCGGGACGCGCTCATCGAGCCGAAGCTCCCCGAGCTCCAGAAGTGAGCGGGCAGGGAGGCCGCGGGCGCAGGGATCGGCCAGCCCCGGCGCCGCCATCCCTCGCCGCCGCGACCCAGCCTCGCCGCGGGCCTCGTTCCGCAGCCGCGCGGCCGAAGCGCGCGCCTCGCGCGCCGCGCGGGCTCCCGCGCATCGCGGTGAGCCTCGGCGATCCCTCGGGGATCGGCGCCGAGGTGACGGCGAAGGCGCTCGCGGCCCTGCGCCAGAGCTTCGTCCCCTACGTGTTCGGCGACGCCCGCGTCCTCGCGCGCGAGCTCTCTGCCAGCGGCCTCCCGTTGGTCATCCCGGGCGCGCCGCTCCCCCCCGACGGCGCGCTCGTCGCGGTGACGCGGCTGCCGGCTGGCGCGCTCCGCCCCGGCCGTCCGGACCCGCGCGGGGGCGAGACCCAGCTCGCCTGCCTGGAGGCGGCGTTCGAGGCGGTGCGCCGCGGCGACGCCGACGCGCTCACCACCGCGCCGGTCTCGAAGGCGCAGGTCGCGCGCGCGCTCCCCGGCTTCGTCGGCCACACCGAGTGGCTCGAGGCGCGCTGCGGGGTGCGCCGCTCGGTGATGATGCTCGCGGGCGAGAAGCTCAAGATCGCGCTCGTCACGAACCACGTCGCGTTCTGGAAGCTCCGCCGCGCGCTCACGCCGGAGCGCATCGCCGAGACGCTCGTCATCACCCACCGCGCGCTCCGCGAGGACCTCGGGCTCGCGCGCCCGCGCCTCGCCCTGGCGGCGTTGAACCCGCACGCGGGCGAGGAGGGGACGTTCGGCGACGACGAGACGACGCTCCTCGCCGCCGCGCTCGCGCTCGCGGCGAAGGCGGGCGCCCGCGCGCAGGGCCCGTTCCCGGCCGACTCGGTGTTCTTCCGCGCCGCGCTCGGTGAGTTCGACGCGGTGGTCGCGCTCTACCACGACCAGGGGCTCATTCCGGTGAAGCTCCTCGACGCGGTCGGCGGCGATCCGGCGGTGAACGTGACGCTGGGGCTCCCGATCGTGCGGACGAGCCCGGACCACGGCGTCGCCTACGACATCGCGGGGCACGGCGTCGCGAACCCCGCCTCCATGATCGCGGCGCTCAGGCTCGCGGCGCGGATCGCCGGAGTGCGGGCGGATTCGCGCCCGCCACGCCGCATGGGCTGATCGCGGCGCTCGCCACACGGCGCGCCAGTCGCCGTCGAGGGTTCGCCCGCGCGCGCCGTGGGACCCGACTCGACGCGGCGCCTCTCACGTGGGCTGGAGCGGCAGCTCGACCTGGAAGGACGAGCCGCGGCCGAGCTCGCTCTGCACGGAGATGGACCCCTGGTGCGACTCCACGATCTGGCGCGCGATGAAGAGGCCGAGGCCGAGCCCGCCGTAGTGGCGCGTCGAGGTGGCCCGCTCGAACCGCTCGAAGATGTGCGGGAGGCGATCTGCCGGGATACCGATGCCCCGGTCGAGCACCGTGATGCGCACGCGTTCACCGGGGGTCTGTGCGAGCGTCAGGTCGATGGGCCGGCCGGCGCCGTACGAAAGGGCGTTCGCCAGGAGGTTGGTCAGCAGCTGGTCGATGCGCGAGCGGTCCCAGCGCCCCCGGATCGCCTCCCCGGCGTGCAGCGTGACGACGGGAGATCCGGCGCGCTCGATCTCGACGGCCATGCGCTCGAGGACCCGCCGCGCCTCGGCGACGAGATCGAGCTCCTCGTAGGCGAGCGTGAGCCGCTCGTCCTGGATGCGCGCGACGTCGAGGAGCTGCGCGACGAGCGCGGCGAGGCGCTGGGTCTCGCGGGCGGCGAGGGTGAGCATGCGCGGCGCGACGGAAGGGCGCTTGGCGTGGAGCCCGCGCTCGAGGCTCTGCACGACGAGCTGCAACGACTGGATCGGCGTGCGCAGCTCATGGGAGGCGATGGACAGGAACTCGTCGCGCAAGCGGATCGCCTGCTGCGCCTCGCGGTAGAGCTGCGCGTTGTCGATCCCGATCGCGGCGCGATCCGCCAGCTCCCGCGCGAGCTCCAGATCGGCGCGCTTGTATCGGCCCAGTGTGGCCGAGCCGAGCGTCAGCGCGCCGAGGACCCTTCCCCGCGCCAGCAGCGGTACGGCAAGCGCGCTCCCGCACCCCATCTCCGAGATGAGCCTGGCGTGCCCGTCATCGTAGCAGAACGCACGGATGTCCTCCGCCGGCAGCTCGGTGACCAGGAGCGGCTCGCCGCTGCGCAGGACGCGGGCGGAAGGGTGAGGCGCGTCGTAGGTCGGCGGGTAGCGCCTCAGGAGCTCCTCGATGACCGGCTCCTTCGCCGGATCGGCGTGCGCTCCGGCGATCCGCCGGAGCTGCTGGCCGTCGACGAGATCGATCAGGCACCAGTCCGCGAGCGACCGCACGCACAGTCGGCCAACTCGGCGCAGCGTCTCCTCGTGATCGAGTGAGCCGGAGAGGAGCGCTCCGGCCTCGGCGAGGAAGGACGACCTGCGCTGCGCCTCCTCGGAAGCGGCCTTCGCCCGCTCCGCGGTCGCGCGAGCGTCCTCCGCGGCAGCGCGCGCCGCGCGCTCCTGGGCGAGGAGCCGCGCGTTCTCCACCGAGATGGCGGCCTGGGCGGCGACCAGCCTCAGCGCCTCCAGGCGATCCCGGGTGAACGCCCCCACGACGAGGTCGTTCTCCTGGTAGAGCAGGCCCACGGGCTCGGCCTGACGCAGGATCGGCAGGCAGAGCACCGACCTCGGGCTCCGGCGGGCGAAGTAGGGGTCCGAGGAGAACTTCCCAGGCGCGGTCGCGGCATCGTCCAGGATGACGGGCTCCCGCGTACGCCACGCGTACTGGACGAGCGAAGCCGGCACTTGCGGCACCGCACGCGGGAGCTCGTCCGACGCGGGCGCCAGCGGCAGCGCCGGCAGGAGCCGGGTCGTGACGCCGTCGTCCGTGCCGACCGCCTCCGCCTCCATGCAGAGGTCGTCGCCGTGCGCGAGGAACAGACAGACGCGTTGGGCGCCGCCTTGCTCGAGCGCGACCCTCAACAGCGTCCCGAGAAGCCTGTCGAACAGGATCTCTCCCGAGATGGTCTGTGACGCCTTGACGACGGAGAGAAGGTCCAGCTGCTCGGTCCCGACCGCGATCGTCGCGGTCGGAGCCAGCGGCCCGGCCTCGAGGACTTGGCGATGGAGCCGCTCGAGCTGCCGCACCTTCCCATCGGCCCCCCAGCGCCGGTAGCAGGCTCGCGCGTGGCGAAGGCACGTGTCGGCGAACGCCTCGAACCCGCGCGCCCGGTAGAACCTCGACGCGAGCTCGCTCGCGATCGCCTCGTTCTGGACGAGCCCGTTGTCGCGCGCGGACCGGATCGCCCGCTCGTACAGGCGCATCGCCTCGAGGTCGTCGCCCGTGATTCGAGCCAGCTCCGCGGAGACGAGCGCGCTCTTGCTCAAGAAGTTCTCGGGGCAGTTCCCGGCCCACTCGCGGAACTGTACCTCGTGCTCGCGCAGCGCCTCCAGGTACTCCCGCTGCCGCTCCGGCGGCGCGTCGCCGTGCGCGGCGGCGACAGCGAGCGCCCGGTAGTAGTGGTACTCCGGCACCTGCATGTGACCGGGAGTCGACCACAGCAGCGCTCGCGCCCGCTCCGCGGCCTCGATCGCCTCGGCGTGGTCCCCTGACATGAAGCGCGCCGCGAGCTTGAGGATGTAGTACCAGCAGACGGTGAGCGGCCTGACCTCGCGATGGAGGTGCTCCTCGAACGCCCGCTGATCGAACGTCGCGTCGTCGAACGTCGAGAAGCTCGCGGTGAGCCCCCGCATGTTCTGGATGAAGCGCTGCATGCTGACGATCTCGTCCACGACCGGCGCGTACCTCGCCTTCCGGACGAACTCGAGGCGCACCTCGGACTCGCGGTAGACCGTCTCGAGCGGCGAGCCCTGCGTGATCATGACCGTGACGATGTGGTTGGCGCAGTAGCAGGCGTAGGTCAGATCACCCACCTCGACGGCGGCGCGGAACCCCTCCTGGAGATACTCGAGGTCGGTCTGGAGCGGCTTCGTCCAGAAGTTGATGAGATCGCCGAAGCAGATGTCGATCCTCGGCTTCAAGGCGACGAGGCGGTGCCTCTGCACGTAGTCGTAGGCGAGCTTGCCGAAGCGATACCCCTCGTCGTACTTGCCGAAGACCGGGCCGAGCGTGATGCCGAGCCACACGTAGCCCACCACGGACGCGTCGGCGTTCCCGTGACGCAGGCACAGGTTCACCATCTGGCAGCTCAGCTGTAGGAGCAGGTTCAGGTCCGTGAACATGGCCGCGACCGTCGGCGCCGCGAGCGCTCCGAGCGCGGCTTGCGTCTCGCGATCGGTCATCGCCGAGAGATCGATCAGGTCTTCGATCTTCCGCTCGCCGAGGTTCCGCCAGAGCTCGTCGTACTCCTGCTGCACCTCTTCCCGGGTGGGGTGCGGCCTCAGATCGATCCCGAACAGCGCGATGCACCGGAGCGCGGTATCGACGGCCTTCTCGTTGTCTCCCTCGGTGGTGTGCAGGTCGACGAGGAACGCGTAGACGGCAGCCTGGTCGACCTTGTCGCGGGCGTGGGCGAGCAGGGTGGCGACGAGCTCCTGGGACCGGCCCCGGTTGCCGAGCAGGTATTCGAGCTGCGCCAGCTCGAGGTGCAGACCGTACGTCAGCCCGTAGTCGACTTCCCAGCTCTCGTCGTCCACGAGCGCCACGCCGCGCACGACGTACCCCGCGGCGCCGGCGTATGCGGCCGATGCCTTGGCTCGCCTCCCGGCGATCAGGTTCAGCTCGGCGAGCTTCGTCTTCTCGCGCCGGTCGGTGATCAGCGAGGAGCCGAGGTTGAGCTGGTTCACGATGTCGAACACGCTCTCGCCGAGGTGCTCGGCGGGTGTGTGAGCCAGGAGCAGCTGCCCGATCCGTAGATGCGTCGCCCCGCGCCGCTCCTCGGGGATGAGCGCGTAGGCGGCCTGCTGCACGCGATCGTGCGAGAACCGGTACCGGTCGCCGGAGCGGTCGAGCAGCCCCTCGCGAACGAGCACCCAGAGGTCGCGATGGGTCTCCTCCTCCGATCGCCCCCGCAGGACGGCCAGGGTGTCGGCGGCGACGACGTTTCCCACGCACGCGGCGAGCCTCACCGCCTCCTGCGCCTCCGCCGGCAGCCGCTTGAGCTTCGCCACCATCAGCTCGACGACGTTCTCGGTGTATCCCTTGGCGCGCGCAGCAGCGACGTCGGAGCGCCACGCCAGCGACTCCGGGTCGAAGCAGATGAGGCCGTCGTCCTGAAGCGAGGTCAGGAACTGGATGGCGAAGAACGGGTTCCCCGCCGTCTTCTCGCCGACGAGGTCCGCCAGCCCCCGGATCTGCTCCGGGGAGCTCCGCAGCGCGTCGGCGACGAACTGGCCGAGGTGTTCCCGGGAGAGCGGGGTGAGGACCAGCTCGTGCACCGCGACGGCGGCCTTGCGCAACCCGGCGAGCATCGCCATCAGCGGATGTGCCGCGCTGACCTCGTTGTCGCGGTACGCGCCGATCGCGAGCAGGTGGCGGGTGTCCTGGTGCGTGAGGACGTCGGCCAGCAGCTCGAGGCTCGCCGAGTCGACCCACTGCAGGTCGTCGAGGAAGACGGTGAGCGGGTGCTCCTCGCGCGCGAACACGCCCAGGAACTGCCGGAACACCATGTGGAAACGGCTCTTCGCCTCGGCGAGCGGCAGCTCGGGGACCGCGGGCTGCTTCCCGACGATGAGCTCGACCTCGGGGATGATCCCTGCGATGAGACGGCCGTTGATCCCCAAGGCCCCCCTGAGCCGCTGCCTCCACTCGCCGATGCGATCCTCGCCCTCTGCCAGGACATCGCGCACCAGTCCGCGGAAGGCCTGGGCAATGGTCGAGTAAGGGACGTCGCGCTTGTACTGATCGAACTTGCCCTCGACGAAGAGACCCCACCGTCGAACGATCGGCTTCTGGATCTCGTGGACCAGGGATGACTTGCCGACGCCGGAGTACCCCGACACCAAGACGAGCGCGGGAGCTCCCGTATCGGCGACCCGCTCGAAGGCGCCGAGCAGCGCGACGACCTCCGCGTCGCGCCCGTAGAGTCGTTGCGGGATCTGCAGCCGGTCCGGCACGTCCCGCTCTCCCAGCGGGAACGGATCGATCCGATGGCCGACCCGCAACTGCGCGAGGCAGCGCTCGAGGTCGAACTTCAGGCCGCGGGCGGTCTGGTAGCGATCGTCCGCGATCTTGGCGAGGAGCTTCATCACGATCCGCTCGATCGCCGCGGGCACGTCCGGGACGAGCTGGGACACGGCGGGGGGCGCGCGGGCCACGTGGCAGTGGACCCACTCCAGAGGATCGCCGGCCGCGAACGGCAAGCGGCCCGTGAGCATCTGGTAGAAGGTGACGCCCAGCGAGTAGAGGTCGGTCCTGCTGTCGACGGCGCGGTTCATCCGGCCCGTTTGCTCCGGCGACATGTAGGGCAGCGATCCCTCGATGAGCGGGGGTGGCCGAGCCGCCTGCTGCTCGCGAGGCAGCCGCGTGGCAAGGCCGAGGTCGGCGAGCTTCACTTCCAGTGTGCTAGGGTCGACGAGGATGTTCTCGGGCTTCAGATCCCTGTGGATGACGCCGTGCCGGTGGAGCTCGGCGACCGCGCCCGCGATGCGGACCGCGAGGTCGAGGAACGTGTCCGTGGCCATGGGCGCCGCGATCACGCGGTCGAGGGATCGGCCGCCGAAGTCCTCGAGGACCAGGACCGGTAGGCCCTGGTAGGTCTCGAGCGCGAGGGGCTTCACGACCGCCCGGACGTCGAGCGCGTTCGCGATCTCGTGCTCGTGGCGAAGCCTCTCGAGGTCCCTGGGGCGGCACCGCTCGGGCTCGAGCGTCTTCAAGACGACGGGGACGTGATCGGCTACGCGGATCGCGCGATACAGCGCCTTGCGGCCGTCCTTCCACACCGTCTCCGTGACGGTGTACTGGGGAGGAGCGTCCATCATGTCATGCTCCCCCGGGAGCAGGCCCGCGCGAGGCTCTCGAGGATCACGCAGGCGAGCCACAGTAGCGCTTCACGACCGACAAGAGCCGACCGAGCTCGACGGGCTTCAGGAGCCACTCAGCCCCCAGGCTGCCCGCGACGCGAGAGGCGTCGCTGTCCCCCGACAGGATCACGACGGGGATCTCGGCGAGCTCCGGTTCCGCGCTTTGCGCCTCGCGGAACGCTCGCCCGTCCATGCCCGGCATGCGCAGATCCAGGAGGATCATGCCGGGGCGAAGCCCTGAACGCAGGTGGCGGAGCGCCTCCGCGCCTTCGGCCGCGGTCACGACCGGATAGCCCTCCGCCGCGACGATGATCTCGACGACCTCGCGAATCGCGGCGTCGTCGTCCACAACCAGCACGGGACGGCAGTGCGCTACCGCACTATCCGCGGCGATGAGAGCGGGGCAGCTCACCTCTGCGGCAAAGTGTGCCCGCATTCAGTTCGCGAAAACAACCCGACCCGCATGGATGCGGCTCGACGGGAGGGCCCGCTCGGCGCACCGATGGGCGTCCGGGCGGGCCGCATGTCCGGTACGTCGGGTGGCGCGGGAGGATCGCGACGCCTGACGCGGAACACGCTCACGCGCGCGGCGTCCGCGGTGGCGACGCATCCCCGCTGGATCAGACATTGAACCTGAAGTGCATCACGTCTCCGTCCTGGACGACGTACTCCTTGCCTTCGATGCGGAGCTTGCCCTTCTCGCGGCAGGCGGCCTCGGTCTTCAGCTCGAGCAGGTCCTCGATGCGGATCACCTCGGCCTTGATGAAGCCCTTCTCGAAGTCGGAGTGGATGACGCCCGCCGCCTGCGGCGCGTGCGCGCCCTTCTTCACCGTCCAGGCGCGGCACTCGTCCTCGCCCGAGGTGAAGTACGTGATGAGGCCGAGCAAGCGGTAGCCGGCGTGCACCAGCCGATCGAGGCCGGGCTCCTCGAGGCCGAGCGAGGCGAGGTACTCCTCGCGCTCTCCGGGCGCGAGCGCGGCGAGCTCCGCCTCGACCTTGCCGGAGATCTCGACCATCCCGGCGCCCTCGGAATCCGCGAGCGCCTTCACCGCCCGGATGCTCGGGTCGGTCGCCTCCTTGCCGAGCTGCGACTCGTGCACGTTCGCGATGTAGAGCACCGGCTTCGAGGTGAGGAGGAAGAGGTCGGCGAGCAGGGCGCGGTCGTCGTCGGAGAGCTTCTGCGCGCGGATGGGCGTGCCGGCCTCGAGGCCCGCCTTCGCGCGGTCGAGCGCGGCGAGCTCCGCCTTCGCGAGCTCTCCCGGCTTCCCGGGCGCCTTCGCGTTCTTCATCGTCCGCTCGCGCCGCTTCTCGACCGAGTCGAGGTCCTTCAGCATGAGCTCGGTCTCGACGACCTCCTTGTCGCCGCGCGGGTCCACCTTGCCGGCGACGTGCACGACGTCCGGGTCCTCGAAGCAGCGCAGGACGTGGGCGATCGCGTCGACCTGGCGGATGTTTCCGAGGAACTGGTTTCCGAGCCCCTCGCCCTTGGACGCGCCGGCGACGAGGCCGGCGATGTCCACGAACTCGAGCGTGGTCGGGGTGGTCTTCTTCGGCTTGAAGAGCGCGGAGAGCCGCTCGAGGCGGCGGTCGGGCACCGGCACGACCCCCACGTTCGGCTCGATGGTGCAGAACGGGTAGTTCGCCGCCGCGGCCTGCGCCGCGCCGAGCAGCGCGTTGAAGAGGGTGGACTTCCCCACGTTGGGGAGGCCGACGATGCCGATCGAGAGACCCATGCGACCTTTGAATCCAGCCCGCGAAAAATGGAAACGCTCCGGCGGACGCGGGGCCCGCCGGAGCGTGAGATCTGCCCGGCCGCGCTAGGCGGCGCGGTTCGCCGGGAGCTGCGCGATGTAGTCCTCGACGAGCTTGCGCTGCGAGGCGTCGTCGAGGTTCGCCTTCACGAGGCGGGAGGCGGCGTCGATGGCGAGATCCGCGACCATTCCGCGGAGCTCGGCCACCGCCTTCGTCTTCTCCTCCTCGATCTGCTTGCGGGCACCGGAGACGAGCTCGTCCGCCTCCTTGCGGGCGCGGGCGGTCAGCTCCTGGCGGAGCACCTCCACCTCCTGCTGGTTGCGCCGCGCGAGCTCGGCCGCCTCGCGCTGCGCCTGGGCGAGCGAGCTCTTCTGCGCGGCGAGCATCCGCTCCGCCTCGGCGCGCTCCTTCTTCGCCGCCTCGATCGCCTCGCGGATGGTGCGCTCCCGCTCGTCGAGCATCTTGACGATGGGTCCCCACGCGAACTTGGAGAGGACCACGAGCAGGAACAGGAACGTGATGGCCGCCCAGAGGGTGAGGCCGGGGTTCAGGTCCGTGAGCCCGCCAGCGGCGAGAGGCAAGGACGCGAAGGAGGCCATGCGCGACTCCGTAGGTGAAGAGGAAGCGTGAAGGGTTCTGCGGGGACGGTGCGGTGCCCTACACCTTGATGGCGAGGAGCACGCACACGACGATCGCGAAGAGCGTCACGCCCTCGATGAGGGCGGCGGCGATGATCATCGAGGTGCGGATGTCGCCGGCGACGGTCGGCTGGCGGGCGGAGCCCTCCATGGCGGCGGCGGCGAGCCGGCCGATGCCGAGGCCGGCGCCGAGGACGGCGAGGCCGGCGCCGAAGCCGGCGGAGAGGAACGCGAGGGCGGTGGAGGTCATGGTCTTCCTGCCTTGTCTTCGAAGAGTGCGGGATTACCGGGCCGCGATTTCCCGTGGCGCGTGAAGCGCTCGACTACCCATGGCCGGGGGACGTCCCCGCCACGTGAGAACCGTGATCGCCGTGACCGGCGGAGCCCATCCCGGGCTCCGCGTGGCCGTGCTCGGCGTGCTCCTCGTCGTGGCCGTGGTGCGCGAGGCCCTGACCGATGAAGAGGGAGGAGAGCATCGTGAAGATGTACGCCTGCACGAACGCGACGAAGAGCTCGAGCAGGTAGATGCCGAGCGCCATCGGGACCGACCCGAACGCCACGCCCCAGTGGCCGAGCGCGAAGATGAGACCGATGAGCGAGAAGATGACGATGTGGCCCGCCACCATGTTGGCGAAGAGACGGACGGTGAGGGCGAAGGGCTTCGTGAACAGGCCGAGGATCTCGACCGGGACCATGATCGGCCACAGCCAGGGCGCGACGCCGCCGGTGAGGTGCTTGAGCCAGCCGCCGAGCCCCATCGCCTTGATCGCCGCGTACTGGGTGATGACGAAGGTGAACAACGCCATCGCCACCGTGACGGACAGGTTCCCGGTCGCGGTGGCGGACCAGGGCAGGAGGCCGAACAGGTTCACGAACAGGATGAAGAAGAAGGCGGTGACGAGGTACGGGACGAAGCGGTCGCCGTCGTGCTCGCCGATGTTCTTGCGGGCGATCTCGTTCCGCACGAACTGCACGAGCATCTCGAGGAAGTTGTAGAGGCCGCGCGGGACGAGGCCCTTCTTCCGCACCGCGAGCACGAACGCGACGATGAGCACGATCGAGGCGAGCCACATCATCACGGCGTGCTTCGACGGCGTCATGTCGAGCGAGCCGAAGACGAGCGGGCCGGTCTTCCCGTGCGTGACGGGATCGACGTGCGTCCCGAACACCTCGTTGAGGTCGAGCTCGCAGTTCCAGGCGAAGCCGCCGTGGCAGATCCCCGGGTACTCGAGCACGTGGCCGTCGGTCACGTGGTGCATGAGCGCCTCGGAGAGGCCGCCCCCATGCCCGCCCTCGGCGGCGCCGTGGCCGCCCTCCGCGGCGGCGGCGTGCTCGCCGGCGCCGCCCTCGTGGGCGGGAGCGGCGGCCTCGGGCGCCTCCCCGGCGTGCGTCCCGTGGGCGGGCGCCTGCGCGAGCGAGAGCGTGAGCGCGAGGGTCAGGATGGCGTTCATGCGGCCCTTCCCGTGTAGCGGCGGAGCGAGTGGAGGTAGGCGCCCTCGACGGCGCTGAAGACGAAGTACGGCACGAAGAACCCGACGACGAACGCGAAGACGTTCTCCCCGGCGCGCGCGACGAACACGGTGCCGAGCGCGACGAGCAGGATGCGGGCGAGGAACGTGACGGTCATGACGAGGAGCGCCGGCTTGAGCGGCTTCTCGGCGTTCCTCACGGTCCGGGAGAGCACCAGCATCGAGCCGAGCGCGGTGAAGCTGCAGCTCACCGCCCCCACGAGCGCCGCACGGCGGTACTGCCCCGCGACGAGCGCGAGGCCGACGAACGCCACGGCGAGGGCGAGGGTGATGGCCTGGTGCTTCACTTCTTTGTCCGCAGGACCTGCTTGAAGAAGCTGATGAAGCCTCCCGTGATGCCGACCACCGCCCCGAGCATCGTCAGCCAGGGCACCTCGTTCCCGAGCTTCCGGTCGGCGAGGTAGCCGAGAAACGTGAACACGCCCACGGCGGCCACGAGGCTCGAGGAGGCCGCCATGTACGGCGCGGCCTTCCGGTAACCCTCGGCGAGGCCCGAGAGCCCCTCGTCGTCGCGGTCTTTGCGCTCTCGATCCCCGGGACGCGCCAAAGACCCTCCGCAGCCGGCGCCCTTGCACCCCCGGATTCCGGGGATTCCCCAGTGCTTCCGCGGGTGGAAAGGCACGCCCGTATAGCAGGCGCGCCCGTGTACGTCAACGCCCTCGCACCCCCGCGGGAGTGCTCCGGCCTCAGCCGCTCGACCCGAGCTCGGCGAGCAGGCGGTCGACGTCTTCGGGCGTGCTGTAAAGGTGCGGCGCGACACGGATCCGATCGCCGCGCAGGGACGCCCAGACCTTGGCCGCCCGGAGCCGCTCGAACGCGACGGCGGTCGCCGAGGCCGTCCGGGCGCTCAGGCAGACGATGTGGCTCCGCGCGCCGGGCTCGAGCGGGCTCGCCGGGGAGAACCCGGTGGGCAGCCGCGCGAGGAGGTGATCGCCGAGCGCACGCGCGTGGGCCTGCACGACCGCCGGCGTCGCCTCGAGCAGGAGCCGGAGCGACTCGGCGAGCGGGTAGAGGTTGAAGAACGCGGCCGGCTCGTGCGCGTCGTAGCGCTGCGCGCCGGGCCGCAGCTCGATCTGCGTGGGCGGGTGGTGGAAGTCCTCCGCCCCCTTCACCGCCCACCAGCTCACGTCGCCCACCGCGAGCCGGTCGAGCGCCTGCGCCGAGAAGAGGCCGATCCCGCAGCCGTAGGGGCCGAGCAGGAACTTGTAGGCGGAGGCGGCGTAGACGTCGACGCCCGAGGCTCCGAAGTCGAACGGCAGCGCGCCCGCGGCCTGGCTCCCGTCGAGGACCGTGATCGCCCCGAAGCGTCGCGCGGCGTCGACCACCGGGCCGGGGTCGATCCGCCCGCCGTGGAGGTACGAGACGTGGGCGAACGCGACGACGCGCGTCCTCGGGCCGACGGCCTCGGCGAGCCGCTCCCCGGAGACCGCGCCGCACGGGTGATCGGGCTCGACGACGCGGATCGTGACGCCGCGCCGCCCGAGCCAGCGCCAGGGCAGATCGTTCGACGGGAACTCGTGCTTCGCGAGGACGATCTCGTCGCCTTCGCCGAGGTCGAGCCCGCGCGCCACCACGTTCACGACCTGCCCGGCGCCGGTGACGAGCGCGACCGACTCCTCGCGCGCCCCGAGGAGCCGCGCCGCGAGCGAGCGCGCCTCGGCGACGGCGGAGACGTAGGTCGTCTCCGTGATCCGCCAGGGGCGCTCCTTGAGCGCGAGCGCCTCGCGCCCGGCCCGGGAGGCCGCGAGCGGGATGGGACCCTGGCTCGCGGCGTCGAGGTAGGCGACGCCCTCGAACGGCGCGAAGCGCTCCGCCCAGCCTGGCGCCACGCGCTAGACCACCTTCGCGGCTTCGGCGAACGCGGCCTCGGCGGCGAGGAGCGTCTGCTCGATGTCACCCCCGGAGTGCGCCGTGGAGAGGAACGCCGCCTCGAACTGCGACGGCGGCAGGTAGGCGCCGCCCTCGAGCATGCGGTGGAAGAAGGCGCCGAAGCGCTTCGTCGAGGCGGCGCGCGCGCTCGCCGCGTCGAAGACCGGCTTGTCCGAGAAGAAGACGGTGAGCATCGAGCCGACCCGGTTCACCTGCACCGGCACCTTGGCGGCCGCGGCGCGCTCGGCGAGCCCCTGGGCGAGCTTCGCCGCGAGCTCCTCGAGCTTCCCGTAGGCGGCGGAGGTCATGAGCCGGAGCGTCGCGTGCCCGGCGGCCATCGCCATCGGGTTCCCGGACAGCGTGCCCGCCTGGTAGATCGGCCCGGCCGGCGCGACCCGGTCCATCACGTCGGCGCGCCCGCCGAACGCGCCCACCGGCAGTCCGCCCCCGATCACCTTGCCGAACGTGACGAGGTCCGGCCGGATGCCGTAGAGGCCGCACGCCCCGCCCGCCGAGACGCGGAAGCCGGTCATCACCTCGTCCACGATGAAGAGCGCGCCGTGCTTGCGGCAGAGGTCGAGGAGGCCCGAGAGGTAGCCGTCCTTCGGGATGAGCACGCCCATGTTGCCGACCACCGGCTCGATGATGACGCCGGCGAGGGTCTTGCCCCGCTCGGCGAAGAGCTTCTCCGCCGCGGCGAGATCGTTGTACGGCAGCGTGAGCGTGTGCTTCGCGAGGTCCGCGGGAACCCCGGGCGAGTCCGGGAGCCCGAGCGTCTCGACGCCCGAGCCGGCCTTCACGAGGAGCGGATCCCCCGCGCCGTGGTAGCAGCCCTCGAACTTGAGGATGTCGTCGCGGCCGGTGAAGCCACGCGCGACGCGGATCGCGGCGGTGGTCGCCTCGGTGCCCGAGGAGCAGAAGCGCATCTTCTCGATCCAGGGCATCCGCTCGCGCACGAGCTCGGCGAGCGTGATCTCGCGCGGCGAGGGCGCGCCGAACGACGCCCCCTCCTTCATCGCGTCCTGCACCTCGCGCATCACCTCGGGGTGCGCGTGGCCGACGATCATCGGGCCCCAGGACAGCACGTAGTCGACGTAGTCGTTGCCGTCGACGTCGACGAGGTGGCTGCCCCTGCCGCGCGCGATGAAGCGCGGCGTGCCGCCGACGCCGCGGAACGCGCGCACCGGCGAGTTCACGCCGCCGGGGAACAGGGTCTGGGCCTTCGCGAACAGCTTCTCCGACAGCTCCGTCTTCATGCGGCTCTCCTCTAGCGAAACGCGGCGGCGCGATCGCCAGGCAGCGTGGCGGGCTTCGACCGCTCGCGCCGGCCGGTGACCGCCTCGATGTTGGTCCGGATCGCGTCCGGGTTGGGGTGGATGGGCAGGGCGAGCGCGTACAGCTCGAGCGCGCGGTCGAAGCGGCCCCCCTGCGCGTGGATGAGGGCCTGGCCCTCGAGCGCGCGCGCCACGAGCTCGGGGCGCGGCTTGCGGTCGATGAGCGCCTGGAACGCCGAGAGGGCCTCGTCGTCGCGCTTCTCGAGCGACCACGCCTGCGCGGCGAGGAGCTGCGCCTCGTCGGCGAGCGCGTGGTCCGGCCACTTCTCACGGAGGATGCGCGCCTCGGTGCGCGCCTGCGACCAGTTCTCGAGCGCGAGGTAGGCGCGCGCGACCTCCAGCTGGTAGCGCGGCGCCTCCGGCGCACCGGACGCCGCGACGTCGGCGTACTGCGCGATGGCCGCGAGCGGATCGCGGAAGCGCTCGCGGTAGATGTCGCCGATCTGGACGCGCGCCTCGCGCCCCTCCTTGCCGCCCGGGTACAGCGCGACGATGCGGCGGTAGTAGGAGATCGCTCCGGTGTAGTCGCCGAGCTCGAGGTACGAGACGTCGCCCGCGAACCTGAGCGCCTTGCAGCGCACCGCCGCGGCGTCCGGCGGGAGCGCCGCTTCGCCGAGCTCGGCGAGCACCGCCTTGTACCCCTCGAGCGCGCCCTTCGCGTCTCCGGCGTGGCGCCGCGCGTTCGCCTCCTCGAGCCGCTTCGCGGGCGAGGAGCAGGCGAGCGCGAGCGCCACGGCGGCGACGGTTGCCGCGAATGCGAACGCGCGAGGGCGGCCCATCATGCGCCGGACTCCGGCTCGCCGCCGCCCTCGTCCTCGGGCACGCTCTCCACCGGCGCCTCGCCCTCCGGCGCCTCGCGCACCCCCGCGGCCTCGGCCTCCGGCGTCGTCTCCGCGACGCGCGCCCCGCCCACCACCTCCTCGTCCTTCGACTCGAGGGTGATGAGCCGCACGCCCTGAGTGTTCCGGCCGATGATGCTGATGCCCCTCGCCGGCATTCGGATGAGCATCCCGCCGTTCGTGATGAGCATCACCTCCTCGGCGTCCGTGACGAGCGCCGCCGCGACGACCGGGCCGTTCCGCTCGGTCGTCTTGATGGTGATGATGCCCTTGCCGCCGCGGCTCTGGACCCGGTACTCGCCGAGCGCGGTGCGCTTGCCGTACCCGTTCTTCGTGACCGTGAGGATCGTCGGCGCGGGCTCGCCCTCCGGCGGCGCCGCGGGGATCGTGTCCGCCGAGACGACCGCGTCGCCCGGCTCGAGCGTGATGCCCTTCACGCCGTAGGCGGTGCGCCCCATCGGCCGGACGTCCGACTCCTCGAAGCGGATCGCGATGCCCTGCGCGGTGGAGAGGAGCACGTGGCTCTTCCCGTCGGTGAGCCGCGCGGCGATGAGCTCGTCGCCGTCCTCGATGCCGAGCGCGATGATGCCCACGGCGCGCGGCCGCGCGTACTGCTCGAGCCGGGTCTTCTTGATGAGACCGCGGCGCGTCGCCATGAACACGAACTGCCCGCCCTCGCCGGGCGCGGCGGCCTCGGGGAGCTCCGCGCCCTCCGCCGCGGCCTCGGCGGCCTCCTCGCCGTTTCCGGCCGGCTCCGGGAGCCGCCGTACGGGGAGGATCGCCGCGACCTTCTCGCCCTGCGAGAGCTGCACGAGGTTCACGATGGGCTTCCCGCGCGCGGCGCGGCCCGCCATCGGGATCTCGTGGACCTTGAGCCAGTACACCCGGCCCTTGTCGGAGAAGACGAGCAGGTAGCTGTGGGTCGAGGCGACGAAGATCGCCTCGACGAAGTCCTCGTCGCGCGTCGCGGCCCCGGTCCTCCCTCGGCCGCCGCGCCGCTGAGCGCGGTAGAGCGAGACCGGGTTCCGCTTCACGTAGCCGGCGTGGGAGACGGTGACGACCATCTCCTCCTCGGCGATGAGGTCCTCGGTGGAGTAGTCGGTCGCCTCGCCCTGGATCTCGGTGCGCCGCTCGTCGGCGAAGAGCTGCCTCACCTCGCGGAGCTCCGAGACGATGACGTCCATGAGGACCTTCTCGGAGGCCAGGATCTCCTTCAGCCGCTGGATGAGCTTCTGCACCTCGGCGAGCTCGTCGAGGATCTTCTGGCGCTCGAGGCCGGTGAGGCGCTGGAGCTGCATCTCCAGGATCGCCTTCGCCTGCAGCTCGGAGAGCGCGAAGCGCGCGATGAGCCCGTCGCGCGCGACGTCGCGATCGGACGCCTTGCGGATGAGCTCGATGATCTCGTCGAGGTGATCGAGCGCGATCTGCAGGCCGAGCAGGATGTGCTCGCGCTCGCGCGCCTTGCGCAGCTCGTAGCGCGTGCGGCGGGTGACGACGTCGCGGCGGTGCGCGACGAAGCGCTCGAGCAGCTCCTTGAGGTTCAGGATGCGCGGCTGGCCGCCGTCGATCGCGAGGAGCGTGACGCCGAAGCCGGTCTGCATCTGCGTGTGCGCGTACAGGTTGTTCAGCACCACCTGGGCGACCGCGTCCCGCTTCAGCTCGATGACGATCCGCATGCCCTCGCGGCTGGACTCGTCGCGGAGATCGCTGATCCCCTCGAGCCGCTTCTCGCGCACGAGGTCGGCGATGTGCTCGACGAGCTTCGCCTTGTTCACCTGGTACGGGATCTCGGTGACGACGATCGACTCGCGATCGGTCTTCGGGTGGACCTCGATCGAAGCGCGCGCGCGGACCTGGATCGTGCCGCGCCCCTTCTCGTAGGCGGCGCGGATGCCATCGCGTCCCTGGATGATGCCGGCGGTCGGGACGTCCGGCCCGGGGATGAAGCGCATGAGCTCCGGGATCGTGACCTTGGGGCTCTCGATGAGGTGCACGACCGCGTCGAGAACCTCGCCCATGTTGTGGGGCGGGATGTTCGTCGCCATGCCGACGGCGATGCCGGCGGAGCCGTTGACGAGGAGGTTCGGGAAGCGGGTGGGGAGGACGAGCGGCTCGACGGTGGAGTCGTCGAAGTTCGGACCCCAGTCCACCGTCTCCTTGTCGATGTCGGCGAGGAGGAAGTCGGAGAGGCGCTCGAGGCGGCACTCGGTGTACCGGTACGCGGCCGCGGGGTCGCCGTCGACCGAGCCGAAGTTGCCCTGCCCGTCGATGAGCGGGTAGCGGAGGTTCCAGTCCTGCGCGAGCCGGACGAGCGCGTCGTACACCGAGGCGTCGCCGTGCGGGTGGTACTTCTTCAGGACCTCGCCGACGACGCCGGCGCACTTGGAGTAACGCTTGTTGTAGTGCAGCCCCTCCGTGTGCATCGCGTAGAGGACCCGGCGGTGCACCGGCTTCAGCCCGTCGCGCACGTCAGGCAGTGCGCGCCCGATGATGACCGACATCGAGTAGTCGAGATACGACTTGCGCATCTCGTCTTCGATCGCGACCTGGTTGCGGTGTCCGTCTCCGGGCGGCGGCGGCGGGGGGGCCTCGGGCGGGCTCGGGGGGAGGTTCTCTTCGGCCATCGGCGCTCTTTCCCGGGCCGGAAGCGCGCGAGGAGGCTCGAGCGCGCAGGCCGCGTGGGAGGAGGGGTGGTTTTAGCCGGTTTCCCTCGAAGATTCAACGCTGTTGGCCGTCCCGGGGCGGGGGCGAACCGCCGCCGGGAGGGGGCGGGGCGGGCCATCCCGAGCTCGCGCGAACCGCCGGGCCTTCCTTCACGCCGGGTCTGGCCCCACCTCGCCGACGCGAGCGCTCCGCGGCCTGCTCGACCGCGCCAGTCCCGACCGACAGCCCCTCGAGCGCAGCCGCCGGCGCGCGCGTCGCGACTGCCGCTCGCGACCCGTAGCGGCCTGCGCCGACCGGAAAAGGCGCGGGGAGGCGCGACGTGCGCCTCCCCGCCCAGTCGAAAGCCGTCTCGTGATCGGTCCGGGCTACCTGCCGGCGACCGTGATCCGCGCCGCGGCGCGCTTCACGCGCGCCGACTCGTCGGCGTAGTGCTCGTCCTGCTCGGTCATGCGGAGGAGCCGGTCCTGCGCATCCTGGAAGGTGCGCTTCGCCCGGTCCACGTCGATGTCCGCCGCCGCCTCGGCGGTGTCGGCGAGCACGATGACCCGATTGTCGGAGACCTGCAGGAACCCGCCGCCCACCGCGTAGTGGTGCTCGCGGCCGCCCTCGACGTACGTGAGCCGGCCCGGCTCGAGCGCCGTCATGAAGGGCTCGTGGTTCAGGCGGATGCCGAAGCCGCCCGCGGCGCCCGGCGCGCGGACCTCGTCGGCGGTGACGGAGAGGACGCGCCGCTCCGGCGTGACGATGTCGAGGGTGAGCGCCATCGGTTACCCCGCGGCCAGCTTCTTCGCCTTCTCGACCGCTTCCTCGATGCCGCCCACCATGTAGAAGGCCTGCTCCGGGAGGTCGTCGTGCTTGCCGTCCACGATCTCCTTGAAGCCGCGGATCGTATCGGCGAGCTCGACGTACTTGCCCGGGTTGCCGGTGAACTGCTCGGCGACGTGGAAGGGCTGGGAGAGGAAGCGCTGGATCTTGCGGGCGCGCGCGACGGTGAGCTTGTCGTCCTCGGAGAGCTCGTCCATGCCGAGGATGGCGATGATGTCCTGGAGATCCTTGTAGCGCTGCAGCGTCTCCTGGACCTCGCGGGCGACGCCGTAGTGCTCGGCGCCGACGACGAGCGGATCGAGGATGCGGGAGGTCGAGTCGAGCGGGTCGACGGCCGGGTAGATGCCGATCTCGGTGAGCTTGCGGCTGAGCACCGTCGTCGCGTCGAGGTGCGCGAACGCGGTCGCCGGGGCCGGGTCGGTGAGGTCGTCGGCGGGCACGTAGATCGCCTGCACCGAGGTGATGGCGCCGTTCTTCGTCGAGGTGATCCGCTCCTGCAGCTCGCCCATCTCGGTGGAGAGCGTCGGCTGGTAACCGACGGCCGACGGGATGCGGCCGAGGAGCGCGGACACCTCGGAGCCGGCCTGGGTGAAGCGGAAGATGTTGTCGATGAAGAGGAGCATGTCGCGCTTCTCTTCGTCGCGGAAGTACTCGGCGATGGCGAGCGCCGAGAGCGCGACGCGGGCGCGCGCGCCGGGCGGCTCGTTCATCTGCCCGTACACGAGCACGCACTGGCTCTTCGAGAGGTCGTCCTTGTTGATGACGCCCGACTCGATCATCTCGTGGTACAGGTCGTTCCCCTCGCGCGTCCGCTCGCCGACGCCGGCGAACACCGAGAAGCCGCCGCGCTTCTTCGCGACGTTGTTCACGAGCTCCATGAGGAGCACGGTCTTGCCGACGCCGGCACCGCCGAAGAGACCGATCTTGCCGCCGCGGAGGTAGGGGGCGAGGAGGTCGATGACCTTGATGCCCGTCTCGAACGCCTCGATCTTCACGTTCTGATCGACGAGGGTCGGCGCGGGCCGATGGATGGGGAACTTGCGGACCGCCGGCACGGGGCCGCGCTCGTCGACCGGATCGCCGACGACGTTGAGGATGCGGCCGAGCACCTCCTTGCCGACCGGCACGGAGATGGGCGCGCCGGTGCTCCTCACGCCCATGCCGCGCACGAGGCCGTCGGTCGCGTCCATCGCGATGCAGCGGGCGGTGTTCTCGCCGAGGTGCTGGGAAACCTCGATGATGAGGTTGTCCGCGCGGGCGTCGATCGCCGGGTTCGTCACGGCGAGCGCCGTGTAGATGTCGGGCAGCGCGCCGGGTGGGAACTCGACGTCCACGACCGGGCCGATGACCTGGGTGATCTTGCCGCTCTGAACGTTCGTCGGGGTGGTCATGTTTTCCTTGTCTCCGAGCTACTTCAGCGCCTCGGCGCCGCTCACGATCTCCATCAGCTCCTTCGTGACGTAGGCCTGGCGCGCGCGGTTGTACTGGAGGGTGAGCGAGCCGATCATCTCCTCGGCGTTCTTGGTCGCGCTCTCCATCGCGCTCATGCGCGCGCCGTGCTCGCTCGCGGCGGACTCGAGCAGCGCGCGCCACACCTGCGTCGCGACGTGGCGGGGGAGCAGGTCGCGGAGCAGCGCCTCGCGCGACGGCTCGTACTTGAAGTCGATCGAGGCGCCGTCGGCGCCCGCGCCGGGCGCGCTCTCGATGGGGAGCAGCTGGAACACCACCGGGATCTGGGAGATCGCGCTCTTGAACTCGTTGTACGCGAGGAAGACCGCGTCCACCTCGCCTGTGAGGTAGCGCTCCGTGTACTCCTGGGCGAGCGCCTCCGCCTTCTCGTAGGCGAGGTTCGCGTGGACGCCGGTGAAGTCCTTGCGGACCTCGATCCGGCGCGCCCGGAAGTAGTCGCGCCCCTTGCGGCCCACGGTGGAGAGCTGGATGCGCTCGAACCGGTCGGAGTTCTCGACGAGGAACCGCTGCGTGCGGCGGGCGATGTTGGAGTTGAAGCCACCGGCGAGGCCGCGGTCGCTCGTGATGACGACGACCTCGGCGGTGCGCTGGACGCGCGGAGCGAGGAGCGGGTGGGCGACCACCTCGTCCGCCGCCGCGCGCGCGGCGACCCGCGCGAGCGTCTGCCCGAGGAGCTGCGCGTACGGGCGGGTCTTCAGGATGGCGTCCTGGGCCCGGCGCAGCTTCGCCGCCGAGACCATCTTCATCGCCTTCGTGATCTGCCGCGTCGACTTGACCGAGCCGATGCGGTTCCGGATGTCGCGCAGTGAGGGCACGGGAGCTTTTTCCTCGCGAGCGGGGCCCTTAGGCCTGGCCCTCGAACTGGAACACGCCGCGGAACTCGCGGAGCGCCGCGTCGATCTGGCCGCGGATGCCGTCGTCGAGCGCCTTCTTCTCCGCGATCGTCTTCGCGATCCCGGGGTGGCGCGTGTCGAGGAACTCGACGAGCTCGCGCATGTAGCGGGCGACCTCTTCGGTCGGCACGGGGCGGATCCAGCCCTGGCCGGTCTCGTCCTTCTGCGTCGCGGCGTAGATCTGGATGACCTGCTTCTCGACCGGCATCGGCGAGTACTGGCCCTGCTTCAGGAGCTCGACGAGGCGCTCGCCGCGGGCCAGCGTGTCCTGCGTCGCCTTGTCGAGGTCCGAGCCGAACTGCGCGAACGCGGCGAGCTCGCGGTACTGGGCGAGCTCGAGCTTGAGCGAGCCGGCTACCTGCTTCATCGCCTTGATCTGCGCGGAGCCGCCGACGCGGGAGACCGAGATGCCGACGTTAATCGCCGGCCGTACGCCCTGATAGAAGAGGTTCGATTCGAGGAAGATCTGGCCGTCGGTGATCGAGATGACGTTCGTCGGGATGTACGCCGACACGTCGCCGGCCTGCGTCTCGATGATGGGGAGCGCGGTGAGCGACCCGCCGCCCTCCTTGTCGGAGAGCTTCGCGGCGCGCTCGAGCAGGCGGCTGTGGAGATAGAAGACGTCGCCCGGGTACGCCTCGCGGCCCGGCGGGCGGCGGAGGAGCAGCGAGAGCTGGCGGTACGCGACGGCCTGCTTCGAGAGGTCGTCGTAGATGATGAGCGCGTGCCGGCCGGAGTCGCGGAAGTACTCCGCCATCGTCACGCCGGTGTAGGGCGCGAGGTACTGCATCGGGGCGGGGTCGGAGGCGTTCGCCGCGATGACCGTCGTGTACTCCATCGCGCCGTGCTTCTTGAGCGTCTCCACGACGCGGGCGACCGTCGACTGCTTCTGCCCGATGGCGACGTAGAAGCAGTAGAGGTTGTTCCCCTTGTTGTTGATGATCGTGTCGATCGCGACGGCGGTCTTGCCGGTCTGGCGATCGCCGAGGATGAGCTCGCGCTGACCGCGGCCGATCGGGACGAGCGCGTCGATCGCCTTGAGGCCGGTCTGCATCGGCTCGTGCACCGACTTGCGCTGCACGATGCCGGGGGCCTTGATCTCGATCTTGCGGGTCTGCTTCGCGGCGATCGGCCCGCGGCCGTCGATGGGGTTGCCGAGGCCGTCGACCACGCGGCCGAGCAGCTCCTCGCCCACCGCCACCTCGGCGATCTTCCCGGTGCGCTTCACCGGGTCGCCCTCGCGGATGTGCTCGAAGGCGCCCATGATCGCGGCGCCGACGTTGTCCTCCTCGAGGTTCAGGACGAGGCCGCGCGTGCCGTGCGGGAACTCGAGCAGCTCGCCCGCGGCCGCGCCCGCGAGGCCGTAGATGCGGGCGACGCCGTCGGCCTGGCTGAGGACGGTGCCGGTCTCGGCGACGTCGACCTTCTTCCCGTAGTCCTTGATCTGCTCGCGGATGATGCGGCTGATCTCGTCGGCGCGGATTTCCATCGAAAGGCTCTCCGGAGGAGGATGAACTGACAGTTAAAGGTCGCTACTGCTTCAGCTGGCGCCGCAGATCTTCGAGCTGGGTGCGGACCGAGCCGTCGTAGACGAGGCTGCCGACCTGGGCGACCACGCCGCCGAGCAAGGCAGGATCGACCTCGCGGTCGAGCAGGACGGTCGCCTTCGTGGCCTGCGAGAGCCGGTCGGCGATCGCCTGCGCGGCGGAGGCGTCGAGGGGGACCGCGCTCGTCACCTTCGCGCGGACGCGGCCGAGATGCCCGTCGGCGAGCGTGCGGAACGTGTCCACGATCGCGCCCAGGTACCCGAGGCGGTTGCGGTCGCCGAGCAGGAAGAGCAGGCTCGCCGGCTCGCTGTCGAGCCGGAGCGCGGCCGCGAGCTTCTCCACGATCGCCCGGCGCTGATCGCGCGAGTACACCGGGTTGGACAGAACGTCGCGGAGATCGGGCGAGCCCTCGATAGCCTCGTTGAGGGACTGGAGGCTCTCGCTCCAGGGCTCTACTCGACGCATCTCCACGGCCAAGCTGAAGAGCGCCTTCGCGTACCGGCGCGCTATCGAACCCATGATCATAAGGGACGCGCTCCGTAGCACGGTGTGGGTGCGACGGTCAAGCACGAATGTCCCGGCGGAATCTGCACTTACGCGTTGCCGGCGGCGGCGTTTGACAGCCCGCGTCGCCGCTTTACGTTCGCGTTGCCAACAGGAGGAAAAAAACCATGGCGATTCCGACGAGATGGGAGCCCTTCCGTGACCTCGCTCGTCTCCAGGACGAGGTCACCCGGCTGTTCGATGACCGGTCGTACAGGTCCAGTGAGTCGGTCGGCTGGACCCCGTCCTGCGACATCTTCGAGGACGAGGACGGTCTTGCGCTTCGGTTCGACCTCGCAGGGGTTGACCCGAAGGACGTAGACATCCGATTCGAGAACGGCGTCCTGACGCTGAGGGGTGAGCGGAAGCTCGAGATGGAAGACAAGCGGGACAACTACCACCGCATCGAGCTGGCCTACGGGACGTTCACGCGGTCGTTCTCGCTGCCCGGCACGATCGACGCCGAGAAGATCCGCGCCGAGGCGAAGAACGGCCTGCTCACGGTCCACCTGCCGAAGCGGCTCGAGGCGAAGCCCCGCGCCATCCAGGTGAAGGTCGGAGCGTAGGGCTAGGGCGCGCAGGCGCCTGCAGCAAGAAAAGAGCGGGCCCGGTTCTCCCGGAGCCCGCTCTTTTCGTCGGTACCGTTCGACTTCGAGCTCGTTACGGCTTCACCGCAGCCACGGGCTGGGGAGGGGCGGCGGTCTTCGCGCCACCCTTCTCCACGCCCTCCATCTTGCACTGACCCTCGAAGATCACGCCCTTCTCGATCATGAGGGACGGGGCCTCGATGTTGCCGCGCATGCGCGCCGGGTGGTGCAGCTCGATCGCGCTCTTGGCGCGGACGTTCCCGTTGATCTCACCGTGGACGATGATCGTGCCGCAGGTGATCTCCGCGTTCACCTTCGCGCCTTCGCCGACGACCAGCACGTCGTTCGTCACGATCGTCCCGGTGAACTTTCCGTCGATGCGGACTGTCCCCTCGAAGGTGAGCTTGCCCTCGAACTCGGACCCACGGCCGAGCAGGGCATTGAGATCGCCGGTGGGGGTAGGGACGGAGGACAGCTCATCGCGCTTCAGCATGGCCATGTTTCGCGACTCCTCGTTCGATGACTTCGCGGGCGTGGGCGCTCCGGGTGCGTCCGCGCCGACCGCCGGCGACGTCGCCTCCTCCCGCAGCTTTGTCCAGAAGGACATCCTTCCTCACTATGCTTGCTCCCCAGACGTCGGGGCTGCCGCCCACTCGGGCGGCAGTACAGGGAACTACGCTCCAATCTTCCCGAGTATTCCGTCGAGCTCGTCGAGCGAGGTGTACTCAATCTCCAGCCGCCCCGCGACTGCAGACTTGGGCACGACCCTACACCTGGCCCCCAGGCGACGCTGCAGGCGCTGGCCCAGTGCCTTGACGGCGGGGGTCTCGGGACTCTTCTGCGGGCGGTCGCTTTCGCTTCCCTTGCGCCCGAGGGATCGCACGAGCGCCTCGGTGGCCCGGACCGAGAGCCCCTCGCGGATGGCTCTCTGCGCCGCCTTCTTGATTGCCTCGGCGTCGTCGATGCCGAGGAGCGCCCGGGCGTGGCCCATGTCGAGCTGACCCTGCCGGACCGAGTCGCGCACCTCCTCGGGGAGCTTCAGGAGGCGGAGCGCGTTCGCGACCGTCGAGCGCTCCTTGCCGACCCGCTTCGCGATCTCCTCCTGGGTGAGGTCGTGCTCGCTCGCGAGCACCTCGTACGCCTCGGCCTCCTCTATCGCGTTCAGGTCCGCGCGCTGGAGGTTCTCGATGAGCGCGATCTCGAACGCCTCGCGATCGCTCGCTTCGCGCGCGATGGCGGGGATCTCGCGGAGCCCGGCGCGCTGCGCCGCGCGCCAGCGCCGCTCACCGGCGACGATCCGGTACTTCGCGCCCTGCTTCCGGACGAGGATCGGCTCCACGACGCCGTGCTCGCGGATCGACGCCGCGAGCTCCTCGAGCTTCGCCTCGTCGAAGCGCTTGCGCGGTTGTTCCGGGTTCCGCTCGATCGCCTCGATGGGGAGCGCGAGGAGCCCGCGAGCAGCCGCCGCCACGACGTTGCCGGGGGTCGCGACGCTCGAGGGCGGCGGCGCATTCGAGAGCAGGGCGGCCATGCCGCGGCCGAGCGCGGGGCGGCGCTTGTCGGCGAGGCTCACGCGACACCCCCGACCTGGCCAAAGCGGCTCGCCACCTCGCGCGCGAGCTCGAGGTAGCTCTGGCAGCCCTTCGACGTCACGTCATAGAGGAGGATGGGCTTCCCGTGGCTCGGCGCCTCGGAGAGGCGCACGTTCCGCGGGATGACGGTCTTGAAGACCTGGTCCGCGAACGTCCGGCGGATCTCCTCCGCCACCTGGTTCGCGAGGTTGTTGGGCGAGAACATCGTGAGGACGATCCCATCCACCGTCAGCGCGGGGTTCGCGCTCGAGCGGACGAGCTCGATCGTCTTCAGCACGTCTGCGAGCCCCTCGAGCGCGTAATACTCGCACTGCAGGGGGATGACGACGCCCTGCGCCGCCACGAGGCCGGTCAGCGTGAGCAGACCGAGCGACGGCGGGCAGTCGATGACCACGTACTCGTAATCCCGCGCGACCTCGTCGACGGCGCGCTTGAGCCGAGACTCACGGGCCTCCAGCTGAGCGAGCTCGAGCTCCGCGCCGACGAGGTGCCTCGACGCGGGGACGAGGTCGAGGAACTTGAGCTCGGTCTTGCGAACGGCGCTCGCCATCGGCACGCCGTCGACGAGCACCTCGTAGATGGACTGCTCGGACTCGTCGCGCCGGATCCCGAGCGCGCTGCCGGCATTCCCCTGGGGATCTACGTCGACGAGGAGCGTGCGGCGCTCTGCTGCGGCGAGGGAGGCGGCGAGATTCACGGCCGTCGTGGTTTTTCCGACGCCGCCCTTCTGGTTAGCGATGGTGAGGACCCGGCCCATGGCCCGAGCATCATTCCGCGGGGCCTTGGCCCCCTGCGTCGTGTTCGGCAACTCGAGACCTCTCGGTTCGTTCGCGCGACCCCCTGGCCGCGCCGGCGCGCACTGTGCCCGATCGATCTGACACGCCGCGTTCCGCGCCTTGCGCCTCCGTCCTCGCTTCCCGCCCATTCGCCGCCCTCGCGCGCTCGCCGCCCCTGTTCCACGTGGAACACCGGCCGCGGTCTGAAGGGACCATTGGGCTCGGCAGGCGGAGTGTTTCACGTGGAACATCGCCGTTCGGAAACCGCTTCCCGCCGAGCGGAAGGTTGCTGGTCCGACCCCTCGTCGCGATCCAAGTCGCGTTCAGGAAACGGCGCGGGCACGCGCGGAAGCAAGAAAGTGTCACCCATGCTCCCGGTCCACTTATTTGCGGATGTTTCCGGTCGCTCACCTTGGGCGTGGCGGCTTCTGCTCCGCTCGCGCTGAGCCTGTCGAAGCGCG
>DATIDF010000310.1:0-10373 GCA_035456445.1 Anaeromyxobacter sp. | reverse complement strand
CATCGCGTTGCGGAGGAGGAGGGTGGCCCTGGGACGGAACGATTTGCGGGAGGTCACGATGCGGGAGCGTCTGGCGGGGTCGGGGTCGAGGTCGGGGTCGAGGTCGAGGTCGGGGTCGAGGTCGGGGTCGAGGTCGGGGTCGAGGTCGGGGTCGAGGTCGGGGTCGTCCTTCGACTTCGCGCCCGTTGGCGGCGCTACGCTCAGGATGAACGGCCTCGAGAGTTCCTCCCCGGGCGCGGTCGTTTCAGGGGATCTTCACCCCGCGTTCCCTCGCCACCTCCCTCGCTTTCTCATACCCCGCATCGGCGTGCCGGAGCACACCCATCGCCGGATCGCTTCGCAGCACCCGCTCGACCCGGCGCCCCGCCGCCTCCGTGCCGTCGGCGACCACCACCTGCCCTGCGTGCAGGGACCAGCCGATGCCGACGCCGCCGCCGTGATGGAAGCTCACCCACGACGCGCCGTTCACCGCGTTCACGAGCGCGTTCAGGATCGGCCAGTCGGCGATCGCGTCCGAGCCGTCCTTCATCGCCTCGGTCTCACGATTCGGAGAGGCAACCGAGCCGCAGTCGAGGTGATCGCGGCCGATGACGATGGGTGCCTTCACCTCGCCGCGCCGGACGAGGTCGTTGAACGCCAGTCCCGCCCGATCGCGCTCCCCGTAGCCGAGCCAGCAGATCCGCGCCGGCAGCCCCTGGAACTTCACCTTGCGAGCGGCGAGGTCGAGCCAGCGGCGCAACCCCGCGTTCTCCGGGAAGAGCGCCGCGACCGCCGCGTCGGTGCGGGCGATGTCGGAGGGATCGCCGGAGAGCGCCACCCAGCGGAACGGCCCCTTCCCCTCGCAGAACATCGGCCGGATGTAGGCCGGCACGAAGCCCGGGTAGTCGAAGGCACCGGCGACGCCCGCCTCGAGCGCGCCGGCGCGGAGGTTGTTGCCGTAGTCGAAGACGTGGCTCCCGGCGGCGCGCAGGGCGAGCATGGCCTCGACCTGGCGCGCCATCGACTCCTTCGCGCGACGGACGTAGCCCTCCGGATCCCGTCGCCTGAGCGCCGGCGCGTCGGCGAGCGGCACGTCCGCGGGCACGTAGCCGTTCAGCGGATCGTGCGCGGAGGTCTGGTCAGTGACGAGGTCGGGGACGATCCCGCGCCGCGCGAGCTCGGCGAAGACCGTCGCCGCGTTCCCGACGAGCCCGATCGAGAGCGGGCGGCGCGCCCGCCGCGCCTCCTCGAGCCGGCGGAGCGCGTCGTCGAGGTCGTCCGAGCGCGCGTCGAGGTACCCGCCCCCGAGCCGCTTCTCGATCCGCGCCGGATCGATCTCGACGCCCAGGAACGTCGCGCCGAGCATCGTCGCGGCGAGCGGCTGCGCGCCGCCCATCCCCCCGAGCCCGCCGGAGAGGACGAGCCGCCCCGCGAGATCGTCGGTCCCGAAGTGCGTCCGCCCTGCCTGCGCGAACGTCTCGTAGGTGCCCTGGAGGATCCCCTGCGTGCCGATGTAGATCCACGACCCCGCGGTCATCTGTCCGTACATGATGAGCCCGCGCCGCTCGAGGTCCCAGAAGTGCTCCCAGGTCGCGAACCGCGGGACGAGGTTCGAGTTGGCGATGAGCACGCGTGGGGCGTCAGGGTGCGTGCCGAGGACGCCCACCGGCTTCCCGCTCTGCACGAGCAGCGTCTCATCCTCTCCGAGCGCGCGCAGGCTCGCGACGATGCGGTGGTAGCTGTCCCAGTCACGTGCGGCCTTGCCGGTCCCGCCATAGACGACGAGATCCTCCGGCCGCTCGGCGACATCCGGGTCGAGGTTGTTCATGAGCATGCGCAGGGCGGCCTCCTGCACCCAGCCCTGACACGAGCGTCCCGTCCCCCGCGGCGCGCGGATCGCCTCCATAGGGAGCACCTCCGGGCCCGAAGCCTCACCCGTCGTCCCCCCGGCCGCACCGCCAAAAACGGGGCGCCGCGCGCGATCTCCCGAGGCGAGGCTTGGAGGGCGTGAAGCAATCTCCTCCCGTCGCCGCGGCGGCCGATCCGCGTCCCATCGCTTCGTTGCTCGCGTCTCGTCCGCCTGTGTCGGTCCGGGGGTTGATTCACTGCCTCTTGGTTTAGACTGCCGCGCCCGACCCCATGAACGATCAGCTCTTCATCTCGGCCCTGAAGCTCCTGCCGAAGAACGCCGTCTCCCGCCTGGCCGGCGCGCTGACGCGCTGGAACGCGCCCGCTCCGGTCCGCCTCGCCGCCATGAAGGCGTTCGCCGCCCGCTACGGCATCGATCTCTCCGAGTGCCCGGACCTCGAGGTCTACCGGACGTTCGGCGAGTTCTTCGCGCGGCCGCTCCGCCCCGGGCTGCGCCCCATCGCCCCCGGCGAGACGGTCGTGGTCTCGCCGGTGGACGGTGTCGTGTCCGAGGCGGGCGCCGCGGTGGGCGGGCGGCTCGTGCAGGCCAAGGGGATCGACTACCCCGTGAGCGCGCTCGTCGGAGACGAGGCGCTCGCGCAGCGGCTCCAGGGCGGCGCGTACGCGACGATCTACCTCTCGCCGCGCGACTACCACCGCATCCACTTCCCGCTCGGCGGCACGATCACCGGCTGGCGCTACGTCCCGGGCCAGCTCTGGCCGGTGAACCCGGCCTCCGTCCGCAGCGTGCCCGGCCTCTTCACCGTGAACGAGCGGCTCGTCACGATCCTCGACACGCCGCTCGGCGCCTGCGCGGTCGTCGCCGTCGGCGCGACGGTCGTCGGCCGCGTGCGCGCCTTCTACGATCCGACCGTCCCGGTGACGAACCTACCGGCGGCGACGGCGGCGGCGCGCGACTACGAGACGCCGCTGCCGGTCGAGAAGGGCGGCGAGCTCGGCGCGTTCGAGATGGGCTCGACCGTCATCCTGCTGTTCGAGCCGGGGCGCGTGCGCCTCGACGCTCGCCTCGTGCCCGGCGCGCGGCTGCGCGTCGGGGAGCCGATCGGTGGGCCGGCGTAAGGGGTCGTGAGTCATGCCCCGGACCCGAGCCAGGCGGACGAGACTCGAGCAGCGCGAGGCGTGACGACCGAGCACACCCTCGAGGCGCCGCTGTGCGCGGCTCCCAGAAGAGGATGTGAGGGAGGAGCAACGAAGCGATGCGATGCGGATCGGCCGCCGCGGCGATGGGAGGGGATTGATTCACGATCCCTGAATTTCTGGTAGAGAGACGCGGCGATGGCGACGAAGATCAGCGGCGTCAAGGGGATGAACGACCTCCTGCCCGGCCAGGCGGCCCGCTGGCAAGAGATGGAGGCGGTCGCGCGCGAGGTCTTCGCGCTCTACGGGTACCGCGAGGTGCGGACCCCCGTCGTCGAGCCGGCGCAGCTGTTCGCGCGCGGCGTCGGCGAGGCGACCGACATCGTCAAGAAGGAGATGTACGTCTTCGAGGACAAGGGCGAGGACCTGCTCGCGCTGCGCCCCGAGGGAACCGCGGGCACGGTGCGCGCGTTCATCGAGCACGGCGCGTTCGTCGAGGGTCCGCAGAAGTGGTTCTACGTCGGGCCGATGTTCCGGCGCGAGCGGCCGCAAAAGGGCCGCTACCGGCAGTTCCACCAGATCGGCTGCGAGGCGTTCGGGATCGCCGAGCCGTTCATCGACGCGGAGCAGATCGCGCTCGTGGACGACTACTTCGCGCGCCTCGGCGTGAAGGCCGAGCTGAAGCTCAACACGGTGGGTGATCGCAACTGCCGGCCGGCCTACCTCCAGGATCTCCGCGCGTATCTCACTGGCCGCAAGGGCGAGCTCTGCCCCGACTGCAACGAGCGGATCGAGCGGAACCCGCTGCGCGTCCTCGACTGCAAGGTGGAGAGCTGCCAGCCGGTCCTCGAGCAGGCGCCGCGGCTCCTCGAGCGGCTCTGCCCCGAGTGCGCGGCGCACTTCGATGCGGTGAAGGGCGGGCTCGACGCGCTCGGCGTGCGCTACACCGTCGACACGCGGCTCGTGCGCGGCCTCGACTACTACGTGCGCACCGCCTACGAGTTCGCGTCCGACGCGCTCGGCTCGCAGTCCGCCGTCGCCGGCGGCGGCCGCTACGATGGGCTCGTCGAGACGCTCGGCGGCCCGCCCACGCCGGGCATCGGCTTCGCGCTCGGCCAGGAGCGGCTCGCGATGATCCTCGAGAAGGTCGGCCGCACCCCGCCGGAGCGCAGGCCGATCGTGTTCTTCATCAGCGCGGACGCCGAGGGCGCGCGCGAGGCGCTCCGCCGTGCGGCGGAGCTGCGCCGCGCCGGGATCGCCTGCGAGCTCGACGCGCGCGGCGGCAAGATGAAGGCGCAGTTCAAGCAAGCGGAGCGGGTCGGCGCGCGCTACGCCCTCGTCCTCGGTGGCAACGAGGTCCAGACCGGACAGGCGAAGCTGAAGGACATGGCGACGCGCGAGGAGACGCCGGTCGCGCTCGCGGATCTCGCCCAGCGGGTGGGGTGATCCGCCTCGTCGTCATCGCCGGGCCGACCGCGTCCGGCAAGACGGCGCTCGCCGTCGCCCTCGCGCGCCGCGTCGGCGGCGAGATCGTGAACGCCGACTCGCAGCAGGTCTACCGCGGGCTCGACGTCGGCACCGCGAAGCCGACGGCCGAGGAGCGCGCGCTCGCGCCCCATCACCTCCTCGACGTGGTCGAGCCGGGGGAGGGCATGGACGCGGCGAGCTTCGTCGCGCTCGCCGACGCCGCGATCGCGGACATCACCGCGCGCGGCCGGCTCCCCATCGTCGCGGGCGGCACCGGGCTCTACCTGCGCGCGCTCCTCCACGGCGTGGTCGCCGCGCCCGGCCGCGATGCCGCGCTCCGCGCCCGGCTCGAGGACGAGGCGGCGCGCCTCGGCCGGCCCGCGCTGCACGCGCGGCTCGCCGCGATCGATCCCGAGGCCGCCGCGCGCATCCGCCCCAACGACCTCGTCCGGGTCGTGCGCGCGCTCGAGATCGCCGCGGGAGGGACGAGGCCGTCCGAGCTCCACGCCGCCCACGCCTTCCAGGAGGACCGCTACGCGGCCCGGCTCCTGGCGCTCGATCCGCCACGCGAGGCGCTCCACGCCCGGATCGACGCGCGCGTCTCCGAGATGTTCGCGGGCGGGCTCCTCGAAGAGGCGCGCGGCCTCGCGGCCCGCTTCGGGCGCGCGCTCCCGCAGAAGCTGCCCATCGGGTACCACGAGGCGATCGCCTGCGTGCGCAGCGAGCTCGACCTCGCGGAGGCGATCCGGCGCGTGCAGGTGGCGCACCGGCGCTACGCGCGGAGGCAGGTCATCTGGCTCCGGCGGGAGCGCGGGGTCGAGTGGATGGCGCCCCCGGTCGACGTCGACTCCTTGGCGCGACGCGTCGAAAACGGCTGAGAATCCCGGCGCGTCGGCCATGCGGATCGGGCGCCTCGTGCTATAAGGCGCGTCGTGACGAAGCCAGCCCATGCCCTCGAGTTCGAGCGCCCCCTCATCGCGCTCGAGTCCAAGATCGCCGAGCTGAAGGAGCTCTCCGGCGGCGCCCGCGTCGACTTCACGGACGAGATCCAGAAGCTCGAGAAGAAGGCGAAGCGGCTCCAGGCCGAGATCTTCAGCGATCTCTCGCCGTGGCAGACCGTCCAGCTCGCGCGTCACCCGAACCGGCCTTACACGCTCGACTACCTCGGGCGGCTGTTCACCGACTTCTTCGAGATCGAGGGCGACCGGCGCTTCGCGGCGGACCGCGCCATCGTGGGCGGCTTCGCGCGGTTCGACGGCGAGCCGGTGCTCGTGCTCGGCCACCAGAAGGGCCGCGGCACGAAGGAGAACATGCTGCGGAACTTCGGCATGCCGCGGCCCGAGGGCTACCGCAAGGCGCGGCGGCTCTTCGACCTCGCCGAGCGCTTCCGCAGGCCGGTCATCATCCTCATCGACACTCCGGGCGCGTACCCTGGCATCGGGGCGGAGGAGCGCGGCCAGGCCGAGGCGATCGCCACGAACCTCGAGGTGATGTCCTCGCTCAGCGTGCCGTCGATCTCGGTCGTGATCGGCGAGGGCGCGTCGGGCGGCGCGCTCGGGATCGGCGTGACGAACCGGATCCTGATGCTGCAGTACGCCTGGTACAACGTGATCTCGCCGGAGAGCTGCAGCTCGATCCTCTACCGTGACTCGACGCAGGGAAAGAAGTCCGCGGAGGCGCTGAAGCTCACCGCGAAGGACCTCGCGGGCTTCGGCATCACCGACGAGATCGTCCCCGAGCCCGAGGGCGGCGCGCACCGCGATCACGATCTCGCGGCGGAGAACGTGAGAGAGGCCATCCGGCGCCACCTCGCCGAGCTCAAGAAGCTGACGCCCGAGCAGCTCGTCGTCGATCGATACAAGAAGTACAGGGCGATGGGGGTCTTCACCTCGGAGGAGTAGCGCGGCCCAGCTCGGTTGGCTTGAGCCCGTAAACGAGCCCGCGCCCGAGGCGAACCGGGCTCGGACTCGGGCTCGTTCACGTTCACGGGATCGTTCCACCCGAGCGCTGCCACGAGGCCGCTTCGCGAGCGCGGGGGCCCTCGGGTATAACCGTCGCCCCATGCCTCTCGTCCCTCCCCACGTCGCCTCGCTCACCCCGTACGCCCCCGGGAAGCCCATCGAGGAGGTGGAGCGGGAGTACGGCGTCTCGAACGTCGCGAAGCTCGCCTCGAACGAGAACGCGCTCGGGCCCTCGCCCCGCGCGCTGGACGCTGCGCGCGAGGCTGCGGCGAAGGTCCACCTCTACCCGGACGGCGCCGCCTTCGTCCTCCGGAACGCGATCGCCGCGAAGCTCGGCGTTTCGCAAGAGGAGGTGATGGTCGGGAGCGGCTCGAACGAGCTCATCGAGCTGCTCGTCCGGACGTTCGTCCTCGACGGCGAGGAGGTCCTGACGAGCGCGCAGAGCTTCGTCGCGTACAAGCTCGCAGCGCAGGAGCACGGCCGCAAGCTCGTCGAGGCGCCGATGAAGGCGCGCTTCCACTACGACCTCGACGCGCTCCGCAAGCTCCTCTCCCGTCGCACGAAGCTCGTCTTCCTCGCGAACCCGGACAACCCGACGGGCACCTGGTTCACCGAGCAGGAGCTCACGCCCTTCCTCGACGCAGTCCCGAAGGACACGCTCGTCGTGCTCGACGAGGCGTACGTCGACTTCGTGGACGCGCCGGGGTTCCAGGACGCGCTCGCGCTGCGGCGGAAGTACCCGAACGTCGTGGTGCTCCGCACGTTCTCCAAGATCTACGGCCTCGCCGGACTGCGCCTCGGCTATGGGCTCGCGCGGCCCGAGGTCGTCGAGTACGTGGATCGCGTGCGTCCGCCGTTCAACACGAGCGTGGTCGCCCAGGCGGCCGGCGCCGCGGCCCTGGGGGACGACGCGCACGTGGCGAAGAGCCGCGCGCTCGTCCGCGGGGAGCGCCCCTTCCTCGCGGAGGGTCTCGGGACGCTCGGCGCGACGGTGGTCCCGTCGCAAGGTAACTTCGTCCTCGCCGACTTCCCCGGCCGCGCCGGGAAGGATCTCTTCGAGGCACTCCTGCGCGAGGGGCTCGTCGTGCGACCGGTGGCAGGGTACGGGTTCCCGAGCGCGCTGCGGATCACGGTCGGTCTCAGGCGCGAGAACGAGCGGCTCCTCGCGACGCTCGGGAGGATCCTCGCCGCGTGACCGCCGGGAGGCCGTTCATCGTCGCGATCGACGGCCCCGCCGGCGCGGGCAAGTCCACCGCCGCGCGGCGCGTCGCCTCCCGCCTCGGCTTCGCCTTGGTGGACACCGGCGCGATCTACCGGACGGTCGCGCTCGCGGCGACTCGCCGCGGGATCGCGCTCGACGATGACGCGGCGCTCGCCGCGCTGTTGCCCGAGCTCGAGATCCACTTCTCGCCGTCGCCGGGTGGCGGCCAGCGAGTGCTCCTCGGCGAGGACGACGTCTCGGTCGAGATCCGTACGCCTCCCATCTCGCTGGGCGCGAGCAAGGTTTCCGCGCGGCCGGTCGTGCGCGCCGGGCTCCTCGATCTCCAGCGGCGCCTCGCCTGCGCGACGGAGAATCGCGGCGCGGTGCTCGAGGGGCGCGACATCGGCACGGTGGTCTTCCCGGACGCGGACGCGAAGTTCTTCCTCACGGCCTCGGCCGAGGAACGCGCCGGCCGCCGCCACGCCGAGCTCAGCGCGAAGGGCGACTCGTCGAGCTACGACGAGGTGCTCGCCGATCAGAGGCGGCGCGACAAGGACGACTCCGAGCGCGCGATCGCGCCGCTCCGGCCGGCGGAGGACGCGCGCATCGTCGACACGAGCGGCGTGCCGCTCGAGGCCGTGGTCGAGACGCTCGTGGCCGAGGTCGAGGCGCGGCTCGCCGCGGAGCGGAGCGGAGCGTGAGCGAGGAGCGACGGTACGGCCCGAAGGAGTGCGGGAGCTGCCGGCTCTGGCGGCCGATCCTCGAGGACGCCCGCGGCCCCATCGGCCCGTGCCGCCTCGGCGTCCGGACCGGCGACTTCCCGGGGACCGCCCCCGCCTGCGAGCGCTACCTGTCTCGCGACGCTGCGATCCCTTCGGCGCCGCCGCCCGTACTCTCCCGCCCCCGCTCGAGGCGCCCCGCGGCCCCGCTCGTCCACCGCGGCGCCGAGCCGTCTGCCGCCGTGCCGCTCGCAACCCCCGTCCCGCAGCCGCGGAACGCGCGCGCGAGCGCGCCATCGCAACCGTTGCCCGAGGAGCTCACCGACATGACCCGCGAGGAGTTCGCCCAGGCCATTCGCGACGCGCTGCAGGAGGAGAGCGCCCACGTCCGGCTCGCGCCACGATGGGAGGGCGGCACCGTCGTCCTCAAGCCCGGTGATGGCGAGACGCAGGCGAAGGAGATCTCCCTCGACAGCCTGTTCCACAAGATCGTGATGATCCGGGATCGCCTGCGCGTCCTCGAGCAGAGGCTCAACGCGCACGACAAGCTCTCCGACGCGGAGAAGGTCGAGATGCAGCAGTACGTAACGCGGTGCTACGGCTCGCTCACGACCTTCAACGTCCTGTTCCGCGACGAGCGAGACAAGTTCGTCGGGGACAAGGGCGACAAGGGGTAGCGGAGCCTGACGTCGGCTGCGCCGGCCCTTCGGACGGGCCGGGCAATGACCTGCAGGCCGCGCCGTCTTGCCGTGGCGCGCGAAGCACGGTGCGGCAGAGAGCGCGCTTGACGGTTGCGCTGGCGCGCGGGTAATACGAGTTACGAATTCGTGCTAACGCCTCACTGAGAAGCGACCCTCGCGTGCTCGTCCGGCTCACCACGATCCTGCTCGTCGCCGCGCCCGCCGCGACGTGGGCCCACGACCTCTGGATCGAGCCCGGTTCGGGCGGTTTCGTGCTCCGCCACGGTCACCGCGGGGGAGAGCTCCTCGAGATCGACGCCGCGAAGGTGAAGGCGATCCGCTGCGCTGCTCGCGGCGGGGCGGAACCGCCGCGGGACGTTCGGCCCGAGGCCGCGTTCGAGGGGCGGGAGGTGACGGTCCGCGCGCGCTGCTCCGCGGTCTCCGCCTTCCTCGAAGCGGGCTACTTCTCGCTCACACCGGACGGGGAGGTGAACCTGCCGAAGGACCAGACCCGCGACGCGGTCAAATCCTGGCGGTCGCGGCAGTTCGCCAAGTGGGTGGATGCTCGCGCCCCGGGCGCAGCGGCTCCGCTCGGCGACACTCTCGAGATCGTCCCCGCCGGTGACCTGTCCCGCGTCCGCACGGGAGAGAAGGCCACGTTCCGGGTGCTCCTCGAGGGGAAGCCGGTCGCGGGCGCGGTCGTGACCATCGATCACCGGCCGCTCGGCGAGACCGACCACGCGGGCCAGATCCGCGTGAAGGTCCGCGCCAGGGAGATCGAGTGCGTGAGCGCTTCCCTGCGTCGACCGCTCCGCTCGGCCCAGGCCGACGCCGACGTGCTCGAGGCGAGCCTCGCGTTCGAGGTCGGGCGGTGATCCGCGCCGCCGCCCTCGTGGCGCTACTCACCGCGGCGCTCGCGCCGGCGCGCGAGGCGCGCGCGCACGAGGTGCTCCACGACGTCGAGCGGGGTCGCGCGGTGGCGGTGAGGACCTTTTACGCCGACGGCGAGGTGCTGGCGTACGCGGCGTACGAGGTGTTCTCGCCCGCGGATTCGCGCGTCCCGCATCAGAAGGGCCGCACCGACCGCGCAGGGTGGCTCGCGTTCGTGCCGGACACGCCCGGGACGTGGCGCGTGAAGGTGGTCGACGGATCGGGCCACGGCCTCGATGTGACCCTCGAGGTCGCCGCGTCCGATGCGCCCGGATCCGACACGCGCCCCTCGGCGAGGGGCGCGTGGTTCGTCCTGCGGCCGCTTCTCGGCGTCGCCCTCATCGCAGCCATCTTCGCCGCGCTCTTCGTCCTCTCCCGTCGCAGGAGAGGCTCCCCGTGAATCGCTCGATCCTGGCGCTCCTCTTCCTCG
>DATIDF010000309.1:0-7903 GCA_035456445.1 Anaeromyxobacter sp. | reverse complement strand
GAGCGACGCCTCCGCCTCGCCCTTCACGGGCAGGATCGCCTCGAGCTCGAAGAGGCGGAGCGGATCGGCGCGGAGCACGTCCGGCGAGAGCGCGCTCACCGCGGCGCGCGGCGAGAGCGACAGCGCCACCGCGGCGCCCGGGGCGAGCACGCCGAACAGGTCGCGCCGGAGATCGACGCCGTGGGCGGCGAACCGGGCGCGGTCGGCCGCCGGGACGAGGGGGACGATGCGCTCGCCGAGCGCGGCGGGGTCCCCGTCCCAGCGGAGCACGACCCCGGCGTCGCCGCGGAGCCGCGCGGCGGCGGCCGCGGCTGCGCCGCTCGCCTCGAGCGCGCGGAGCGCCGTCTCGCGGCCTCCCGCGAGCAGCGCCGCGCGGGCGTGGGCGCGAGCGCGGTCGGCGGAGAGCCCGATCCCGACGCCACCGCGTGCGCGCGGCAGCGCGGCGACGAGCGGCGAGCCGCCAGGGACGAACACGAGCGCGGCGGCGCCCTCGCCGGCGGCGTCGCGCGCGGCGCGGAACGCCTCGCCGTCGCCGAGCGTGGCCCCGGGCGCGAGTCCCGCCGCCTCGCCCACCGTGGCCGGGCCCTGCGCGCCTGGCGCTATGAGCGCGGTGCGCTCCACGATCGCGAAGGCGAGCGCGGCTGCATCCCCGGGGCCGCGGCGGAGGACGGCCACCGTCGCGCCGCCGTACCTCTCGTCGGTGCGGAGGCCCGCGCCGAGCCGCTCGCGTGCGAGGCGGACGAGGACCGCCTCGAGCCGCGACGCGTCCGAGACCGGAAGGACGAGGAGCGAGGTCGGGCTCGTCGCGCCATCGCCGTCCGGGCCGCGCGTGGGCGCGACGAGCGCGAGCGCGCCGCCGCGACGGGCGTCGAGGCCGGCGCGGCGGAGCCCCTCGAGATCGAGCGGGTCGAAGCCGAGCTGCGCGGCGAGGCCGGCGCGCGCGCCGGCGATCCCGTCCGCGCCCGGGATCGCGGCGAGGGTGGCGTGAAGCGCGGAGAGGTCGCGGGCGGTACGTGCGAGCTCGGGAGCGAGGACGGCTGCCTGCACGCTCGCCGGGAGGAACCGCTCCGGAGTCGCGCGACGCGCGACGTCTCCGCCGCTGCATCCCCGGCAGCCGGTCGCGAGCGCGACGGCGACGAGCAGTGCCGGAGCCGCGCAGCGGAGCACGCGGGTTTCTTACCATGCTAAACAGGCGCGCTCATGATCTTCTCGAACGAAGACGACGCCCCGATCGCGCTCGATCTCGTGCCCGACTGGGCCGCGCGTCTCGGCCCGCGCGCCACCCGGCTGGAGCTCGAGATCGGCTGTGGCCACGGCGGGTTCGCGCTCGAGTTCGCGCGAGCGCATCCGGACCGGGCGCTCGTCGCGATCGAGCAGCGGCGCGCGTTCGCGCGAGAGGTCGCGGCGAAGGCGGAGCGGCGCGCCCTCGGGAACCTCGTCGTCATCAATGGGGACGCGCGCATCCTCGCGCCGCGGCTGTTCCGCGCCGGGTCTCTCGCCGCGCTCCACGTGCACTTCCCGGATCCCTGGTGGAAGCGGCGACACCAGCGGCGGAGGCTCGTCGACGATCGCATGTCATCGCTGCTCCTCGGGCTGCTCGCGCCGGGCGGGGCGCTCGACTTCCGCACCGACGTCGAGCGTTACGCGCGCGAGGCGGTCGTCCGGCTCGAGGAGGCGGGGTTCGTGAACGATTGCGGCGCGCGCGCGTTCGCCCCGCGCCTGGCGGACGAGATCCCATCCACGCGCGAGAAGCGGTACCTCGAGACGGGCCAGCCGGTGTGGCGGCTCCGGATGCGCAAGCCAAGCTGACGACCCGAGCGCCCCCGACCGTCGCCGGCCGGGGGCGCCTCGTCCTCGCCGTTCTGCGCCGTTCGAGCGCGAGACCTCGTCCATCGCCCGTCAGCGGCGGGTGCCGGACGTGTTAGTAGCCGCCGCCGGTACCCGTACCCGAGGTGCCCGTCGAGCCGCTGCTCGTGCCGGTGTCGGACGTCGAGCTGCTGCCGGTGCTGCTGGAGCCGGGCGCGCCCATGTCGGTCGGCGTGCCGGTGCCGGTGCCGGTCGTGCCCACGTCGCTGCCCATGTGGCCGCCGGTCATCGGGCCTGCGTCGATCTTCACCGCGACCTGCCTCCCGTCCTGCTCGTTGAAGCTCGCGCGGATCTGCTCGCCTTCCTTGATGTCTGCGATGCCGCCGTCGCGACCGTCGACGGTGATGATCGTCTCGGGAACGACATGCAGCGTCCTCGACGCGCCGCCCATGTCGGACGCGATCGACAGCGATTCGCCCGACACGCTCGCCACCGTACCCATCACGACCTGGTCGCTCGCGTGGCCCTTGAGATCAGAGCCCGTGCCGTACGTGGTGTCGCCCTGCACTCCTGCCCGCCCCGGCGACGCGCTCGTCTGGGCGCCGCCCTCCGCGTCGTTCCCCGTCGATCCCGGAGACCCCTGCGTCGTGGCCGAGGTGCCGGCCGGTGCCGGCGCCGTTCCCTCGGCGCGTGCCGTACGGCTCGACCCCGACGTCGAGCAACCGATGCCCAACGCGAGCGGCAGCGCCATCACCAGCGCCATCTTGCGAATATCCATGCTCCTGCCCCCTCCTCGCGCGCGAAGTCGCGCGCTGTTCGATTTGCGGCCGGCGAGGTCCCGCCCGAAGTGCGGGGCATGTCGCCGCGATCGCCGGCGCAGCTGCAAATATGTGGACGCCCTTCGTGAGAGGAGGGGTCGCAGCGTTGCACAGGTGCCGTCCTCCGGCCGGCCGGCCGCTGCCCCGTGTGGGCGCCGCCGCGACGGCAGGCGTCCGCCGCATGTGGCGGTGCGGCTATGCTGCCAGCCATGCTCGCTCGACTCGCACGCCCGTCGACCGCCGCCGCGCTGCTCGTCCTCCTCGCCGTCGGCTGCCGGCGTCCCGAGGGGCCGGCG
The DNA here is from genome assembly GCA_035456445.1 of Anaeromyxobacter sp. Lineage (GTDB taxonomy): Bacteria > Myxococcota > Myxococcia > Myxococcales > Anaeromyxobacteraceae > Anaeromyxobacter. The sequence goes on along the minus strand of DATIDF010000309.1, from coordinate 4,983 downwards.
GATCGCTATCGCGTCTTCGCGGCCGCGGCGCGCGCAGGCGACGCGGACACGGTGTGGAGCATGCTCTCCGAGCGCTCGCGCGCGATGCTGGACGAGCGGGCGAAGGAGGTCGCCGCCCGCGCCGCACCCGGCGTGCTGCCGTCGAGCGGACGCGAGCTCGTGCTCGGGGACCTCGCGCCGCGCGCCGGCCGCATCGCCCAGGTCACGGTGCTGCGCGAGTCGCGAGACGCGGCCCTCGTCGCGGTGCAGCTCGAGGGCGCGAGCGGCAAGGAGGAGGTCCAGATGGTGCGGGAGGACGGGCGCTGGCGGGTCGTGCTCCCGGGCGCCTCGGACCGCTCCGCCGGCCGGTAGCCAGGCGCCGTTTCCTCTGTTAAGAAGCGCTCTTCGCCATGAAAACCGCCGCCCAGATCCGCGAGCTCTTCCTGCGCTTCTTCGAGGAGAAGGGGCACCGTCGCGTGCCGAGCTCCTCCCTCGTCCCGCAGAACGACCCGACGCTCCTCTTCACGAACGCCGGGATGAACCAGTTCAAGGACGTGTTCACCGGCCGTGAGCGGCGCGACTACTCCCGGGCGACGACCGCTCAGAAGTGCGTCCGGGCGGGCGGCAAGCACAACGACCTCGAGAACGTCGGGTTCACCGCCCGTCACCACACGTTCTTCGAGATGCTCGGGAACTTCTCGTTCGGCGATTACTTCAAGCAGGACGCGATCGCCTGGGCGTGGGAGCTCGTGACCTCCCGCGAGTGGCTCGCGATCCCGAAGGAGCGGCTCGCCGCAACGGTCTTCGCCGGGGAGGGGACGCTGCCCTGGGACGAGGAGGCCTACGAGCTCTGGCGCGCGCAGGGTGTCCCCGCGGAGCGGATCCACAAGCTCGGCGCGAAGGACAACTTCTGGGCGATGGGCGACACGGGGCCGTGCGGGCCGTGCTCGGAGCTCCACTTCTTCCAGGGGAACGACATCCCGTGCGCGGAGGAGAAGGCCGGCCGGGCGTGCCAGGGCGTCGCGTGCGACTGCGATCGCTGGCTCGAGATCTGGAACCTCGTCTTCATGCAGTTCGAGCGCGGCGCCGACGGCGGCCTCACGCCCCTGCCGAAGCCGTCGATCGACACGGGCGCGGGCCTCGAGCGCATGGCGGCGGTCGCGCAGGGCAAGCGCTCGAACTACGACACCGACATCTTCCGGAACATCATCAGCGCCATCGAGAAGCTCTCGGGCAAGCGCTACGGCGCGACCGAGGCCGACGACGACGTCTCGATGCGCGTCATCGCCGACCACGCCCGGGCGACCACGTTCCTCGTCGGCGACGGGGTCCTCCCGTCGAACGAGGGGCGCGGCTACGTGCTGCGCCGGATCATGCGCCGCGCGATCCGGCACGGGAAGCGGCTCGGGCTCGAGCGGCTCTTCCTGGCCGACGTGTGCGAGGCGGTGATGGAGGAGATGGGCGGCGCGTACCCGGAGACCCGCGAGAACCGCGCGTTCATCACCAAGGTGGCGGCGCAGGAGGAGGAGTCCTTCCGCCGCACGCTCGACAAGGGGCTCGCGATCCTCGAGGCCGAGATGCGCAAGCTCACCGCGCCCGAGACGCACCTCGGCAAGCCCGCGACTCCGCCGCCAGAGCGGGCGCGGCCGGTCATCGAGGGCAAGCTCGCGTTCCAGCTCTACGACACGTTCGGCTTCCCGCTCGATCTCACCCGGGTCATCGCTGCGGAGCGCGGCTTCGACGTGGACGAGCAGGGCTTCGATCGAAACATGGCGGAGCAGCGCGCCCGCTCCGAGTGGAAGGGCTCCGGCGAGCAGGCCGCCGGCGATCTCCACAAGCAGATCGCGGGCGAGCTCGGCGAGACCCACTTCCTCGGCTACGAGACGCCCACCGCCCGCGCCGAGGTGAAGGCGCTCATCGCGAACGGCGCGCGCGTCGCGAAGGCGCAGAAGGGCGACCGGGTCGAGGTCGTGACCGCGGCGACGCCGTTCTACGGCGAGTCGGGCGGCCAGGTCGGCGACCACGGTACCCTCTCCGGGCCGGGCGTGCGGGTCCGCGTGGAGGACGCGCAGAGGCCGGTGCCCGGGCTCGTCACGCACGTGGGCGTCGTGGAGGAGGGCGCGCTCGCGGTGGGCGACGTCGTGGAGCTCGCGGTGGACGACCGGCGCCGCGATCTCATCCGCGCGAACCACTCGGCGACCCACCTCCTCCAGCTCGCGCTGCGGGAGACGCTCGGGGAGCACGTGAAGCAGGCCGGCTCGGTCGTCGCGCCGGACTACCTGCGCTTCGACTTCTCGCACTTCCAGCCGCTCGCCGAAGAGGAGCTGAAGGCCGTCGAGCGGCGGGTGAACGAGCTCGTGCGCGAGAACGCCGAGACGGACACCGCGGTGCTCAAGCTCGAGGAGGCGCGCCAGTCCGGCGCGATGATGATCTTCGGCGAGAAGTACGGGGACGTGGTCCGCGTCGTCCGCATCGGGCCGTCCAAGGAGCTCTGCGGCGGCACGCACGTGCGCCGGACCGGCGACATCGCCTTCTTCAAGATCGCGAGCGAGGAGTCGATTGCCGCGGGCGTGCGCCGCATCGTCGCGTACACCGGGCCGAAGGCGATCGAGCTCTCGCAGCGCGAGGCCGACGAGCTCCGGCACGCGGCGTCGCTCCTCAAGGCGGGCGCCTTCGAGGTCGCGCAGAAGATCGAGCAGACGCAGCGGCGCGTGCGGGACCTCGAGCGCGCGCTCGACGACGCGAAGGGGAAGATCGCCGCCGCGCAGTCGGGCGATCTCGCCTCCCAGGCGCAGGACGTGAACGGCGCGAAGATCCTCGCCGTGCGCGTGCAGGGCGACGGCAAGAGCCTGCGCGAGCTCGCGGACAAGCTGCGCGACCGGCTCGGGCGGGGAGTGGTAGCGCTCGGCGCGGAGCAGGACGGGAAGGCGATCCTGCTCGTGGCCGTGACGAAGGACCTCACCGCGAAGCTCAAGGCCGGCGACCTCGTGAAGGAGGCGGCGAAGCTCGTCGGGGGCTCGGGCGGTGGCAAGCCGGACATCGCGCAGGCGGGCGGCTCGGATCCCGGCGGCCTCGAGAAGGCGCTCGCGAAGGTGCAGGAGCTCGCGGAGGCCGCGCTGGCCCGGGAGTGACCGGGGACCGCGTTCGGGTGATCGGCCTGGTGTCAAGGAGCGGGCGGTCGTTGACCACCGCGGCACCCGGCGCCTACGATTCCTCCGCACGATGGCTCCGGCCCCTCGCCCGCGTCCGCAGCGCCCGCGTTCACGAATAGTGGACTTCGCGCGAGCGCGCGAGGCGCGGAGGCTCAGGGACTTCCAGGCGCGCTGCCGCTCCGTGGTCGAGGTGAACCGCGGCGCGCTCGGACGGCTCTTCCAGACCGGCCTCATCTTCACGCGGCAGGGCGCGCGGCTCGGCCGCGACCTGCTCCTGGCGCACCAGCACCTGCTCCGCGTCTCCGACCTCCTCGACAAGATCGGCGAGCTGCCGGAGCCCGGCGCGGACGGCGACGCCGCGGCGCTGTACGAGGAGGCGCAGGCGCTGCTCGCGCGCACGACCGAGCTCGCCGCCCGCTGCAGCGTGGTGCTCGCGCGCGGGAGCTGAGATACCGGCCGTTGAGTGGAGTCCCGGGCCCGGGTCCGAGCCCGGGCCCGAGCCCGACATGAATTCGGGCTCGGGCGCGGGCTCGGGCGCGTTCACGGGGTCGACTCGAGCGACGGTTCGTCAGCGAACCGTCGGCTCCGAGCTCACGATCGCGATCGACCCCATGGCGCCGTGGACCCACACGTCGCGGCCGGTGCCGCGCTCGCTCACCGGGAACGCGTCCATGAACCAGCCCGCCTCGACGCGGACCGCGACGTTCGAGAGCCGGCCGAGGAGGAGCCCGGCGGACGCGCGCGGCTGGATCCCGTGCCCCGAGACGTCGGCGAAGCGCGTCACGGCGTAGGCGAGCCCGAGGCCGAGGTACGGGGCCACGTTGCCCTTCGAGAACGGCTTGTACGCGCCGATCGCGAGGGCGATGGCACGGTCTGGATCGGGGCGCCACGCGTCGAGGTTCGAGGTGCACCCCTCGAGCGACACGTCGGCGAGCCAGCTGCGCGCGTCGTAGTGCCAGACGAGCCCCACGCCGCCCGCGCTCCCCGTACGCCCGGTCGGGTCGGGACGGTTGATGGGGACGAGCGAGCCGATCTTGAGCCCGTAGGCCATCCACGCCGTCATCTTGCGAAGCGGGCGCTCCTCCTTCGCGGTCACCGTGTCGATGCGCGCGAGATCCGAGGCGCGCCCGCCGCTGGCGAGGCCGGCCGCGAGCCGATCGAGCGCGGGATCGAGGTCGTCCACCCCCAGCGCGCCGAGCTGGTCGGTGTGGACGACCGCGCCGTCGGGCGCGTACGCCGCGACCCGGACCACCGCGGTCTCGCCGAGCCGCGCCACGTGGACCGCTACGGCGAGTGCCGCCCCCGCGGCGCGCGCCGCGGCGCCGGCGTCCGCGGCAGACAGCTCCGCCCCCGCGGTGGGCCCGCCGGCGCGCACCACGACGAAGCGCCCGGTCGACTCGAGGTGCGCCCGCAGCACGTCGCCCGCGGCGGCGAGCTGGCCGTCCGAGACGTTCGAGCCGGTGGCGGGGAGGAGCGCGACGGTGGTGAGCGAGGCGGCGCGCGCGGTCGGCGCGGCCAAGAGCGCGAGGGCGGCGAGGAGCGGGAGGGGACGCACGCGATGGCTCCGGGGGAGAGCGGTCGAGGTCGGGGTCGGGGTCGAGGTCGGGGTCGAGGTCGAGGTCGGGGTCGAGGTCGAGGTCGGGGTCGGGGTCGGGGTCGAGGTCGGGGTCGAGGTCGAGGTCGAGGTCGGGGTGGAGGTCGAGGTCGGGGTCGGGGTCGGGGTCGAGGTTGAGGTCGGGGTCGAGGTCGGGGTCGAGGTCGAGGTCGAGGTCGAGGTCGAGGTCGGGGTCGGGGTCGAGGTCGGGGTCGAGGTCGGGGTCGCTCTACGCCGTCATCTCCCTGATCAGCGCCC
>DATIDF010000308.1:0-2252 GCA_035456445.1 Anaeromyxobacter sp. | reverse complement strand
GTTTCTGGTCGCGCGGGCGCCCAACCCCTTCGCCTCGGTGTGCGGGCGCGTCTGCGCGGCGCCGTGCGAGGACGCCTGCCGGCGCGGCTCCATCGACGCGCCGATCACCATCCGGGCGCTGAAGCGGACCGTGACGGAGCGCTTCGGCGTCGAGTCGATCCACCCGGACACGCAGGACCGCCTCCGCGAGGCGCTCGTGCCGGAGGGGAACCGGTACGCCGGCCACCTCCCCACCGTGCCGCTTCGGTCCGTGTCGCGCGAAGGCCGGCGCAAGGTCGCCGTGGTCGGCGCCGGCCCGGCGGGGCTCTCGGCGGCGCACGACCTCGCTCTGCTGGGCTACGCTGTGACCGTCTTCGAGGCGTCGGAAGAGCCCGGCGGGATGATGCGCTTCGGCATCCCCGAGTACCGGCTGCCGAGGAGCGTCATCCGCGGGGAGATCGACAAGATCCTCGCGCTCGGCGTCACGCTCCGGACTGGTGCGCCGCTCACGCCGCAGCTCGGACTCGCGGAGCTGCGCCGGGACGGCTTCGAGGCGTTCTTCCTGTCGGTCGGCGTGCAGAAGGGAAGGGACGTCTCGATCCCCGGCGTCGAGCTCGACGGCGTCGTGAAGGCGATCGACTACCTCCTCAATGCGAACCGCGGCTACCGGATGGACCTCGGCCGCCGCGTCGTCGTGATCGGCGGCGGCTTCGTCGCGTTCGACGCCGCGCGGATGGCGCTCCGGGTCGGGCGCGAGGAGGACGTGCGCGCGCTCGGCGCCGCCCTCGGGGCGGAGTCGGACGCGCGCCTCGTGGAGGCGCTCGACTCCGCGCGCGCCGCGGTGCGCGGCGGCGCCACCGACGTGACGATCGTCTCGCTGGAGAGCTTCGAGGAGATGCCGGTCCTCCGGACCGCGCAGGGCCACGAGGAGTTGAAGGAGGCGAAGCGGGAGGGGATCCACTTCCAGCCGCGGCGCGGGCCGAAGCGCTTCGTCGGGACGACGCGCCTCGAGGCGGTCGAGCTCAGGCGGGTCACGCAGGTCTTCGACGCCTCCGGCCGCTTCTCGCCGGCCTACGACGACGAGGACGTCGTCGCGATCCCGGCGGACGGCTGCGTGCTCGCCATCGGGCAGCAGGCGGACCTGTCGTTCCTTCGCCCCGAGGACGGCGTGGAGCTGACGCCCGGCGGGACGGTCAGGGTGGATCGCGCGACGCTCGCCACGACGGCGCCCGGCGTCTACGCGGGGGGCGACGTGGCGTTCGGGCCGCGGAACCTCATCGAGGCGATCGCCAACGGGAAGCGCGCCGCTCGCTCCATCCACGCGCAGCTCTCCCGCGAGGCGGCGAGGCTCGAGTCGGTGATCGCGGTCGAGAAGATCCCCACGCGCGACTACCGGATGATCGCCGGGTTCGAGCTCCTCGACCGCGAGGCGCCGCCCACGGTCGATCTCGGGCGGCGGAGCGGGATCGCCGAGGTGGAGTCGGCGTATCCGGCGGAGGCGGCGATAGCGCAGGGCGCGCGCTGCCTCGTCTGCCACGTCCAGACCATCTACGACCCCGAGAAGTGCGTGCTCTGCAACCGCTGCGTGGACGTGTGCCCGGAGTACTGCCTCGCGCTCGTGCCGCTCGAGGAGGTGGAGCTGCCCGAGGAGGAGCGGCGCGCGCTCGCCGGGGCGGCCGAGGCGGGGAGCCTGCCGCTCTCGGCGATGATCAAGGACGACACGAAATGCATCAGGTGCGGGCTCTGCGCGATCCGCTGCCCCACCGACGCGATGACGATGGAGCGGTTCCAAATCACCGAGCGCTACGCACCCGCCGGCTAGCGCAGCGCGAGACGAGGGCATCATGGCCGAACGGAAGGATCGCAGGGACTTCCTCAAGGGTCTCGGGATCGGCGCCGGGGTGGTCGCCCTGGGCGGCCAGGCGGTGGCCGCGCTGCGGTCGCTCGTTCCGAACGTCTCCTACGACGCGCCGACGACGGTGAAGCTCGGCCCGGCGAGCGAGTTCCCGGACGGCATGAAGTTCCTTCCCGAGCAGCGCCTGTTCGTCTTCCGCGAGGGGAAGACCTTCCACGCGATCTCCGCAGTGTGCACGCACCTCGGCTGCACGGTGCGAGCCGAGGCGCTCCCCCGCGTGGAGACGAAGGACGTGGGAGGTCAGGCGCTCAAGCTCACCCATCGCGTCCTCTGCCCGTGCCACGGCTCGCGCTACGAGGGCGACGGCCAGAACGTCGCCGGGCCCGCGCCGCGGCCGCTCGCCTGGTACGACCTGACC
>DATIDF010000307.1:0-14537 GCA_035456445.1 Anaeromyxobacter sp. | reverse complement strand
TCCTGCTCTCGATCCTGTTCGGTGGGTGGGGCATCCTCGCCTACGTCGCGCTCTGGATCGCGATGCCGCTGGAGCCGCTCGCGCTGCCGCCTTCCTCGCTCGAGCGGCGAGAGCCGGCGGCGGTGCAGCAGGGGTGAGCGGCGATCTGCCGACGTGACGTCCCGGCCGAACGCGCTCGACGATCGGGTGAGATCGGGGTCGAGCCCTGCGCCCTCGCCCGGCATTTCGGGCGCGGGCGCGGGCTCGGGCCCGTTCACGGGGTCGTCCGGGTCGCGGTCGCGGTCGCCTCCGTCACCCGAGCCGCCCCAGCAGCCGCAGCATCCCGTCCAGGAACGTGATCGGATGCGGCGGGCATCCCGGCACGTACAGGTCCACCGGGATCCCGGCGAGCGCCGCCTCCGCGCCGCCGCACACCACCGGGCTCTCCCGGAACACGCCGCCCGAGATCGCGCAGGCGCCCACCGCGATGACGAGCCGCGGCGCCGGCACTGCCTCGTAGGTCTTCAGGAGCGCGAGCCGCATGTTCTCCGAGACCGGGCCCGTCACGACGATCCCGTCCGCGTGCCGCGGCGAGGCGACGAACTGGACGCCGAAGCGGCCGAGGTCGAACTGGATGTTCCCGGTCGCGTTGAGCTCGGCCTCGCAGCCGTTGCAGCCGCCCGCGGACACCTGCCGGAGCTTCAGCGAGCGGCCGAAGAGCCGCCGCATCTCGCCTTCGAGCGCCTCCGCGAGCACCGGCTCGTCCTCACGGACGACGAGCGCCTCGCGCGAGCGCGCGGCGAGGCGGTGATCGTTCGTGAAGCGCAGCGCCCCCGGCGGGCAGGCCTGGGAGCAGTCGCCGCAGAAGATGCAGCGGCCCATGTCCACCGCCATCGAGGCCTTGCCGGGATCGAGGATCGCCGCGGTCGGGCAGGTCTCCGCGCACGCGGCACAGCCGTCCGCGCAGCGGGTCGGGTCCACGACGGGGCGCCCGCGGAACCGCTCCGGGAACTTCGGCGGACCATCGGGGAAGGCGACCGTCTGGCGGCCGTAGCCGAGCCTGAACTTGAGGATGTCGATCACAGGTCGTGCCCCGCGTACGAGAGGTTGAAGCTCTTGTTGCAGAGCGGGAAGTCGGAGATCTGCCCGTCCCTGAGCGCCATCGCGAGGCCGAGCCAGTTGTGGAACGAGGGGTCCTTCACCTTGTAGCGGGCGAGGCGCCCGCGCTCGTCGGTGACGGCGACGTGGGCGATCTCGCCGCGCCAGCCCTCCACCATCGACACGACGAGCGTGCGTGGCGCGAGCGCGCCGAACGGCTCGCGCGCACCGCCCTCCGGCAGACTGTCGAGCTGACTCGCCGCGAACGCGGCGCTCCGCTCGCACTCGAGGAACCGGATCTGCGCCCGCGCGAGGACGTCGCCCGTGTCCGCGATGACCACGGGGACGTGAACGAAGCGGTAGATGCCGAACGCGTGATCGCGCCGCACGTCGCGGTCGACGCCGCTCGCCCGCGCCGCCGGCCCGACGAGCCCGAGCGCGAGCGCGGTCTCGCGCGACACGGTGCCGGTGCCCTCGAGCCGCGCGCGCGCCGACGGCGACTCGAAGAACAGCCCCGCTGCGCGTCGCGCCTTGTCCCACGCGCCGCGCACCCGCGTGGCGAGCGCCGCGGCGGCCTCGGCGCCGACGTCGAAGCGGACGCCGCCGGGCACGAGCAGCCCGCGGCCGAAGCGGTTCCCGCACAGCTCGGCCGTCACGTTCAGGAACTCGGCCCGGAGCGCGCCGCAGTACGAGGCGGTCGGCAGGAAGCCGACGTCACCGGCGAGGGCGCCGAGGTCGCCGACGTGGTTCGCGAGCCGCTCGAGCTCGAGCGCGACGCCGCGGAGCGCCATCGCCCGCGCGGTCGGAGCCCGGCCCGCGAGCGACTCGAGCGCCTTCACATGGGCGAGGCCGTGGCCGATCGACGTGTCGCCGGCGATGGACTCGGCGAGCGCGAGCGAGCGCCGGTCGGGGCCGCCCGCGAGCATCGACTCGATCCCACGGTGCTGATAGCCGAGGACGATCTCGAGGTGGAACACCTGCTCGCCGTGGCACTGGAAGCGGAAGTGGCCGGGCTCGATGATGCCGGCGTGCACGGGGCCGACCGCGACCTCGTGTACCTCCTCGCCCTCGACCACGAAGAACGGGTACTCGCCCGGGATCGTGGCGGCCGGATCGCGGCGGCCGAACGCGTCGCGCACCGCGCGCAGCGGCGGCTCGAACCGCAGCGGCTTCAGCCACGGGTGCCCCTCGGGGCGAACCCCGTACTGCTCGGCGATCTCGCGCTCGAACGCCTGGGCCGCGGGGACATGGGCGGAGAGCGACGGATACGCGCCGTCGACGATCGTGGAGAGGAGCGCGAGCTTCCCCTCGGGATCGTCGGCGAGGATGGCCGTCAGGAGGACGCGGCCGTCGGCCGGGCGGCCGAAGAGCGCCGCGAGCCGACCGCCGCCGGCGAGCGCCGCGAGGACGATCTCGCGGAAGCGCGCGACGGGGTGGACCGGCACGGCGCCGGCGTCCACCGCCTCGCCGTTCCACGCCTCGAGGACCGTGCTCGCGCGGGTGCGCGGATCGTGAAGGGGTTCGGTCATCGTGTCACTCCCAGCGCCCGCCGACGAGCTGCGCCGCGGCGCCGAAGAGCTCCGCGAGGCTCTTCGGCAGGAACAGCCCGAGCAAGAGCACGAGCAGCATGAGCGCGAAGGGCGGCGCGGCGGTGAGCCAGCTGTCGCCCGAGTTCGGCACGCGGGGCGCGTTCCCCGGGTCGCCCTGCACCACGGCGAGCACGGTCGTCGCCATGCCGACGAAGATGACCGCGAGCAGCGCTAGGAAGAGCCCACCCACGAGGAACCGCCCCTCCCCGAACGCGCCGTTCAGGATCGCGAACTCGCTGAAGAACGGCGAGAACGGGGGCGAGCCGGTGACGGCGAGGAACCCGGCGAGGAAGAGCGGGCCGGAGATCGGCAGCCTGCGCGCGGCGCCGCGGACGTCGTCCGTCGTCTTGGAGCCGAAGGCGCGGTGGATGTTGCCCGCCGAGAGGAAGAGGACCCCCTTCGTGAGCCCATTGTTCATCGAGTGGAAGAACGCGCCGCCGGCGGCCGCTCCGCCGAGCCCGACGCCGAGGGCGAGGATGCCCATGTGCTCGACGCTCGAGTACGCGAGCATCCGCTTGAAGTCGCGCTGCCCCACGACGAACACCGCGGCGAGCGCGATGGAGAGCAGCCCGAGGCCGACGAGCGCGTCGCGCGCGAAGGCCTCGTCGCCCGCGGCGCGCGTCACCTGGAACACCCGGACGATCGACAGGAACGCGAAGTTCGTGAGCCCGCCGGCGAGGAGCGCGCCGAGGAGCCCGGGCGCCTCGCCGTACGCGTCGGGCTTCCAGGAGTGAAGCGGGGCGAGCCCCATCTTCGTGCCGTAGCCGACGAGGAGGAAGACGAAGGCGGCGCGCACCCACGGCCGCGACAGCATCGGCCCGGCCCGGATGAGATCCTCGAGGAGGAGCGAGCGGGGGCCACCGGGCGCGGCGCCGGACAGCGCGAGGAAGAACGTCCCGAGCAGCGCGAGCGCGATGCCGAGCGAGCAGATGAGGAGGTACTTCCAGGCCGCCTCGAGCGACCGGGCGTTGTGGTTGAAGTAGATGAGCGGCGCGCTCCCGAGCGTCGTCGCCTCGATGGCCACCCAGGACATCCCGAGGTGGTGCGAGAGCGCGACGGTGGTCATCGTCGCGAGCAGGAACAGGAGCCCGCCCACGAACACCCGGTTGTCGCGGTCGTCGCGCCGGGCGAGGTAGCCCTGCGCGTAGATCGCCGCGGCGACGAAGAGCGCGGTCGTCGTGAGGAGCGTCACCTTCGCGAGGGGGTCGAAGGCGAGCCACGCGCCCGGCCGGGCCGGCGGCGGCGACGCGAACAGGGCGGCGACGCCGGCTGCGTGCAGGAGCGCGCCCGCGAGCAGCACCAGGGGGCGGCGCCGGTTCGAGGGGACGAGCAGCGCGACGGCGGCGAGCGCGAGCGGGACGGCGATGACGAAGAGCATGGCCCGCTAGTCCTTCAGCGCCGAGAGCTTCTCGGTGTCGAGCGAGGAGAACTCGCGATTGATGTGGAACATGACGATGCCCATCACGAAGACGGCGGCGAACAGATCGAGCAGGACGCCGGCCTCGACCATGACGGGCATGACGTCGGAGAGGAGGAGGCCGAAGACGTAGACGCCGTTCTCGAGGACGAGGAACCCGAGCACCTGGCTCACCGCCTTCTTCCGCGTCACGACGAGGAGGAGCCCGGCCCACACCGTTGAGAGCGCGGTCGGGACGAGGAAGGCGTGGGTGCCGGGATCCGGGAGCGGCAGCCGGCTCGAGAACGCGAACGCGAGCGCGACGCCCACGCCGCCGAGCACCATCGAGGGGACGAAGCCGACGATGGGCTCCATCTCGCGGCGGATCGAGGCCTCGCGGATCGCCCGGAACATGAGCCAGGGGATGAGGAACCCCTTGATGGCGAGAGCGCCGCCGGCGAGCAGGACGGCGTGGCCGAGGTGGTGCCCCTCGCCGGCGAGGAGGAGCGGCAGCGACGCGAGGAGCGCGCCCTGGATCGCGACATTGCGGATCGACGCGCCGAGCCGGCTCGAGGCCAGCAGGAACAGGTCGATCACCACGACCAGGATGAAGACGAGATCGACGAACGAGGACATCGCGGTCACCGGAGGAGGAGGACGAGCGCGAACACGGACAGGACCGAGGCGCCAACGAGGAGCTGCGGCACGCGCACGATGCGCAGCCGTGCCATCACCGACTCGACGACGCCGACGAGGATCGCGAAGAGCGCCACCCCGAGGAAGAAGAGCGCCTCGGAGGCGAGCGCCCCGTCGCCGCGGCCGAGGACGAGGCGGGAGAGGATCGCGCCGAACAGGAACAGCTTGAGCGCGGCGCCGTAGAGGATGAACGCGAGATCCGGCCCGCCGTGATCGAGCACCATCACCTCGTGGATCATCGTGAGCTCGAGGTGCGTGTTCGGGTCGTCCACCGGGATCCGCGAGTTCTCGGCGAGGGCGATGACGAACAGGCTGATCGCGGCGAGGAGGAGCGCCGGCGCGGCGGAGCCCCACGCGCCCGGCAGCCCCGCGCCGAGCATGCCGGAGATGGAGAGGGTGCCCGTCGCGCGCGCGAGCACGAGCAGGCAGAGGAAGAGGGCCGGCTCGGCGAGGCTCGCGAACGTCACCTCGCGGGCGGCGCCCATGCCCTCGAAGGCGGAGCCGGTGTCGAGCGCGGCGAGGGCGGTCGCGAAGCGGGCGAGCCCGAGCAGGTACGCGAACAGGATGAAGTCGCCGGCGAACGAGAGCGCCGCGGGGGCGCCGCCCATGGAGAGGAGGAGCCCCGCCGCAGCCACCGCCGCGAGCCCGACGACGGGGCCCGCCCGGAACACCCAGGTCGTGGTCCGGCTGTACACCGCGCCCTTCCGGAGGAGCTTCGCGAGATCGTAGTAGGGCTGCAGGAGGGGCGGCCCGACCCGGCCCGCGAACACGGACTTCGTTCGGTTCACGACGCCGAGGACGAGCGGCGGCAGGACGAGGAACGCGGCGAGGTGCAGCACGGTGCGCAGGAGCATGGGCGTGTTCACCAGACGAATCCCCAGGCGAGGGCCGCGACGAGCGTCGCGAGGAGGAGCAGCACCTGGAACTGGATGCGGCGCAGGTAGAGGAGGTGGGCGCGCGTGGCGAGCCAGCGGAACCCGCGCGCGGCGGGGGCGAGCCCGAGATCCAGGACGGTGTCCGGGACCACGGTGTGGAACCTCGCCTCGGCGGGGAACGGCCCCTCGAGGCGCGGCACCGAGGCGCGCGGGAAGATCGCCCACGAGAAGCGGCGCACGAGGAGCTCGGCGAAGGACGATCCCGTGTACTGCATGCGCGCCGTCGGCGCGACGAAGCCGCAGCTCCAGGTCTCTACGAGCCGCTCGCCCTGAGCTTGTCGAAGGGCGGCCGCGCGGGGCGCACGAAGCCGGCGGCGGAGGAGGGCGACGCCGCTCGCGGCGAGGAGCAGCACGGCGGCGACGGCGCTCACGCGCCACGCGCCGGCGCTCGCGCGGGCTGCCGGCGGGGCGAGGAGGCCGGGGTCGAGCCGCGACCAGGCCTGGGCCGCGCGGACGAGCGCCGGGAGCACGGCGGCCGGGGCCAGGCCGATCGCCGCGCAGGCAGCGGCGAGGATCGCCATGGGCGCGAGCATCGTCCGCGGCGCCTCGTGCGCGGCGCGCGCGTGCGCGCTCCGCGGGTTGCCGAGGAACACGACGCCTACGACCTTCGCGAAGCACCCCGCCGCGAGCCCACCCACGAGCGCGAGCACCGGCACGCCCAGGACCGCGAACGCGAGGAGCTCGTGCCCGCCGCGCTCCATCGCGGCGAGGAAGCCCACGTAGACGAGCCACTCCGAGACGAAGCCGTTCAGCGGCGGGAGCCCGCAGATCGCCGCCGCGCCGACGAGGAAGAGGATCGCCGTCGCGCGCATCGGGCGGGCGAGGCCGCCGAGGAGGTCGAGCTCGCGCGTGCCGGTCGCGTGCTGGACCGCGCCCGCGCCGAGGAAGAGGAGCGACTTGAACAGCGCGTGGTTCACGACGTGGAGCGCCGCACCGCCGAGCCCGAGCACGACGAGCGCCGGCTCGCCGCGCGCGCGGCCGAGCAGGGCGAGCCCGGTGCCGAGCGCGATGATCCCGATGTTCTCGACGCTGTGGTAGGCGAGGAGCCGCTTGAGATCGTGCTGCGCGAGGGCGAACGCGACGCCGAGCACGGCGGAGGCGCCGCCCAGGAGGAGGAGCATCGTCCCCCACGCCGCGGGCGGCGCGTCGAAGAGGCCGGTGACGCGCAGGAGCCCGTAAATCCCGGTCTTGATGAGCACGCCGGACATGACGGCCGAGATGTGCGACGGCGTCGCCGCGTGCGCGCCCGGCAGCCAGAAGTGGAGCGGCATGAGCCCGGCCTTGAGGCCGAAGCCGACGAGCGCGAGCGCGAACGCGAACGACGCGCGCGGGCCAGCGCCGGACAACCCCTGCATCGCTGCGAACTCGAACGATCCCGCCGCTTGCCTGAGCAGCGCGAACAGCGCGAAGAGCGCGATCGTCCCGACGTGGGTCGCGGCGAGGTACACGAAGGCGGCGCGCTGCACCTCGGCCCGCTCGTGATCGGTGAGGACGAGCAGGAAGGCCGACAGCGCCATCACCTCCCAGCCCACGAGGAACGCGATGGCGTTCGACGCCGCGACGAGGAGGACCATGCCGGCGGTCGTGAGGCCGTAGTAGAGCTGCAGCCGCACCGCGCGCGCGCCGAGCGCCGCCTGCGGGAAGTAGCCGAGCCCGTAGATCGCCCCCAGCGCACAGACCGTGCAGATGGGCGCAAGGAAGACCGCCGAGAGCGCGTCGACGCGGAGCCCGAGCCCCGGCGCCGAGAGCTCTCCGCCCGAGAGCCCCGCCCCCGCGGCGACGAGGCCGAGCGCCGCCCCCGCGCACAGCGTCGCGCAGGCGACGGCCTGGCCCGCGGCCGGCCGCCGGCGCAGCGCGACCGCGGCGAGCCCGCTCGCGGCGGGGAGGGCGATGGCGCCGAGGACGGGGACGATCGTCATGGGCCTCGCTGGTGGAGGAGGAGGAGCGCCGAGAGCGCGAGGACGGTGAGGAGCGTGTAGAGGAGCTGCAGGTTGAGCCGCGCCTGCTGGAAGCGTCGCAGCCGGCCGAACCACTCGCCCACCGCGCGGAACGCCGGCTCGAACACCCGCGCGCGGGCGGGATCGTCGGCCTCGAGCGCGAAGCGGGCGGCGCGGGGGAACACGCCCGCGGGTGGCACGGCGCGCGCCGCGGGGCGGAGCGGGCGCGGCGCGATCGCCGCGAGCGCGAGCTCGGAGAGCGACGCCGCGGTGTACTGCACGCGCGCGCTCTCGGCCGCGAAGCCACAGCCCCACGTCGCGGAGGGACGCACGTCGCGTTGCGAGAGCATCCGCCGCGAGGCGAGCGCGAGCGTGACGCCCGTGACGACGAGGACGGCGAGCCCGAGGCGTAGCGGCCCCTCGAGCGCGGAGACGGCCGGGGCGAGCGTCGAGGCGAGCGCCGCCTCCGGGACGCGGAGCACGAGCGCGGCCGCGGGGGTGAGCATCGCGACGGCCGCGCCGGGGAAGAGCGCGACCGCGGCGTTCGCGGCCGCGAGGATCGCGAGCGGCGCGAGGAGCAGCGGGCCGCCCTCGTGGGCCAACGCCGCCTCCGGGCTCCGGGGGCTGCCGAGCAGCGCCGCGCCGACGAGCCGCGTGAACACCACCGCCGCCAGCGCGCCGACGAGCGCCAGGGCCGCGAGGCACAGGTACGCGACCAGCGCGACGCCCGCGGTCGCGCCGCGCCCGCCGTCGAGCAGCCCGACGTAAAGGAGCCACTCGGAGACGAAGCCGTTCAGCGGTGGCAGCGCCGCGAGCGCGGCAGCCGCGAACACGACGAGGCCGGCGCTCACCGGAAGGCGCCGGAGGAGGCCGCCCATGCGCTCCACGTCGCGCGTGCCCGCGCCGTGCACGATCGCGCCGGCGCCCATGAAGGCGAGCCCCTTCATGAGCGCGTGATTCCAGACGTGGAGCAGCGCGCCGGCGACGCCGAGCGCCGCGACCGACGGGGCGCCGAGCGCCGCTCCGGCGAGGCCGATGCCGAGCCCGAACGCGACGAGCCCCACGTTCTCCACCGTGGAGTAGGCGAGGATCCGCTTCAGGTCGCGCTGGCCGAGCGCGAGGAGCAGCGCCGCCACTGCGCCGAGGAGCCCGACGGCGGCGAGCGCGACGCCGTGCTCCACCGGTGCGGGCGGAAGGAACGTGAGCACGCGGAGGATCCCGTAGATCCCCATCTTGACGAGGACGCCCGACATGAGCGCCGACACGTGGCTCGGCGCGGCCGGGTGCGCCTCGGGCAGCCAGACGTGGAGCGGGACGAGGCCGGCCTTCGTCCCGAAGCCGACGAGGGCGAACGCGAACAGGAGCGTCGCAGGGAGCGCCGTGCCGCCGCCGAGCGCGGCGAACGCCTCGAAGCGGAGCGACCCGGCCGCGTGGCCCAGCGTGAGGAACAGCGCGAAGATGAACGCCGCGCCGAGGTGGGAGGCGACGAGGTAGGTGCGCGCGGCCATCCGCACCGCGCGATCCTCGTGCTCGAACCCGACGAGGAGGAATGACGCGACGGTCATCGCCTCCCACGCGACGATGAACAGGAGCGCCTGGCGCGCGGCGACGACGAGCGCCATCGAGGCGACGAGGACGTTGAAGAAGAAGACGAACGCGCCGAGCGAGCGGCGGGCGAGGTGCGCGCGCATGTAGCCCGCACCGAAGACCGAGGCGGCGAGCCCGAGGCCGAACACCGCGACCGCGAACACGGCCGAGAGCGGGTCGAGCCCGAGCGCGAGCGCGGCGTTCGGCACCGCCCACGGGGACTCCCACGCCACGGGCGCGGCGCGCAGCGCGGGCCAGGCGGCGAGGAGCCCGAGCGCGGAGCCGGCGGCGCCGGTCGCGCTGCCGACCGCGAGCGCGAGGCGCGGGCGGGACGAGGCCGCGAGCGCGACGGCGCCGCCGCCGGTGAGGAGGACGAGCGCGGCGAGGACGAGGCTCACCGCTCACCCCCGCCGCGCCGGGCCGCGATCGCCGCCTCGACGCGGGCCATCTCCGGCACGAGCTCCTCGGTGCCGGCCCGCGCCTCGAGCTTCGCGCGGACCGCGGGGTCGTGCAGCGCCGCGGCGACGACGGCGAGCAGGTGCAGGTGCACGCGCGTGGACGGGGTCACGAGGGTGACGAGGGTGTGCACCGGCTTCCCGTCGATGGCCCCGAACTCGACGGGCTGGTCCAGGTAGCAGATCGCCACCTCCGGCCGCGGCACGCGCAGGACGATGGGGTTCCGGGCGTGCGGGATGGCGATCCCGTTGCCGACCCCGGTCGAGCCGAGCGCCTCGCGGGCGAGGAGGACGCGGTGGAGGAGGTCGCGATCGGGCGGGCGCGGCAGCGGCAGCCTCTCCACGACGGCGCGCAGGATGGACGACTTGTCGGTGCCCGAGATGCCGCGGTGGACCCCGCCGGCCCGGACCGCGTCGGCGAGGCTCGGCAGCTCCTGGGCCTCGGTCTCGAGCTCCGCGAGCAGGTCGGCGGAGATGGGCAGGTTGCGCGCGGCGGCGAACTCGAGGAGGTCGATCCGGTTCAGCCGGTACTGGTCGTTCACGCGGGTGGCGGGGAGCTCGCCGCTCTTGAGCCAGCGGTGGAGCGTCGAGTCCGAGACGCCGAGGAGGCGGGCCGCGTCGCGCGAGGTGAGCTGCATTCGGTTCTGCCGTTCCTTTCCTAGAGCTTCCCGGTCATTCCGAGGACGACGTCCACTGCCCGCGAGAGCACGCCACCGAGCAGCGGCAGGCGCAGTACCGCGACGCCGCGCGCGGCCCATGAGGCCGGCTCCTCCGCCTGTCGCGCCCGGATCGCGAGGACCGGCGTCCCGGGGCGCGCGGCGTCGAGGTGCGCGAGCACGGAATCGATCGCGGACGGGGGCACCTGGGGGCACGCGATGACGAGCGCGACCGCGATCTCCCCGATCGCGACGTTCGCCGCCGCCGCAGTGGCGACGCGCAGGAGGCAGACGTCCTCGCGCTGCGACAGGTCGGCCAAGAGGTCGTCGCTCTCCGCCCCGGGGCGGGCGAGCACGAGGATGGAAGGCGGCGGTCTCGACACTCCCCGGGCGGAGAGCAGAAAGCGCGCCAGCGCTGGTTCTTCGCGAGATCAGCCCGTTTCGGACGGGGTGGGGGACGGATCCCGGGCGGATCATGCCGTTTCGGCATCCTCCGCGTCGCGCGACCAGGCAGCGAGCTTCGTGTAGAGGGTGCGCAGCCCCACGCCGAGCGCCTCCGCGGCGCGGGCGCGCGTCCCGAAGTGATGAAGGTTCGCGAGGATGATCCGGCGCTCGGCCTCCGCGAGCGAGCAGCCGATCGGGATCGCGACGCTGCCCGCGCTCGAGGAGGCGGCCGGGGGCGCAGCGTCCGGAGCCGGCGGCGGCGCGACCGCGGGGCGCGCGATGTCCGGGAGGCCGCGCGTGCGGCGCGGCTCGCGTTCCCCGAGATCCTCGAGCTTCACCGTGTCGCCCGAGGCGAGCACGCACGCGCCCTCCACGGCGTTCCGGAGCTCACGCACGTTGCCGGGCCAGTCGTGCTCGACGAGCCGCTCGAGCGCGGCAGGCTCGACGCCGGCGATGCGGCCGCCGGTGCGGCGGTTGAAGTCGGCGACGAACGCGTCCACGAGCGCGGGGATGTCCTCGCGCCGCTCGCGCAGGGGCGGTACGACGAGCGTCACGACCTTGAGGCGATAGTAGAGGTCCTCGCGGAAGCGGCCGGCGACGATGGCGTCCTCGAGGTTCCGGTTAGTCGCCGCGATGATGGAGAGATCGACCTTCACCTTGGCGGTGCCGCCGACGCGCCGGAACTCGCTCCGCTCCAGGACGCGAAGGAGCTTCGCCTGGGTCGACAGGTCCATCTCGGCGATCTCGTCGAGGAGGAAGGTCCCGCCGTCGGCGAGCTCGAACAGCCCCTTCTTGCGCTCGTTCGCGCCCGTGAACGCACCCCGCTCGTGCCCGAAGAGCTCGTTCTCGAGGATGTCGCCCCCGAGCGTCGCGCAGTTCACCGGCACGAACAGGTGCTGGCGCCGGGGACCGCGCTCGTGCAGGGCGCGCGCGATGATCTCCTTGCCCGTTCCGCTCTCGCCGAGGAGCAGGACGTTGCTCTTGTAGCGGGAGATCTTCTCGATCGACTCGTACAGCTTCCGCATCGCCGGGGACGAGCCGACGACGCCGAGCAGGCTCGCGGCGGCCGGCTCGCGGTGCAGGGGCGCCGCGCGCTCGAGCGCCCGCGCGAGGCGCCTCACCACGGCCTCGGGATCGTGAGGGGGGGCGAGGTAATCGCCGGCGCCGAGCTGCATGGCGTCGACCGCTTCCTGCACGGTGCCGGCGCTGCCGAGGACCACGAACGACGGGCCGTCGCCGACCCGCTGCCCTGCGGACGCCACGAGGCGTGCGACGGCGGGGCCGCCGAGAGACTGCGAGACGTACACCGCCGCGAACGCAGTCCCGTCGAGGGCGTCGAGCGCGTCGCGCTCGGCCGCCGCAGCGACCACCGTGAAACCAGCGCGCTCGAGCGCGCTTTCCAGTGCCGCCGCGCCCTCGGGCGCGACGACGAGACAGGCGCTCCCGGCGCCGAAACGGGCTGACGTCGTCATCGTGGACGCCTTCTACTGCCGAATCGGCACGCGATGCAAGAACGGCAGGCCGCGGCTTGCGGCTTATCGAGAGGCTGGCCCAGGAAGCAAGGATCACGGCTCCTGAGGCCCGAGGTCCAGGGCTGTCTGCCAACTGACTGGCACTGAACGTAGCGGCCCTCAGCCGTCGGCGAGGACGACGTCCACCGGAAGCCCCCCGACCTCGCGCGTTTCCACGCGCGTGAGGCCGGCGAGGTCGATCGCGTTCGCCGCGCCCGGGCCCACGAGGATCTCGCCCGGAGCGGCCGCGCCCGCGAGCCGCTCGGCGCGATCCGCCGCCGCGCCCAGCGCCGCGAGCTCGTGGCCGGTCGGCCCGCCCGCGTCGCCCGCCAGGATTGGCCCCGCATCCACCGCCGCGCGCAGGTCGAACCCGCCGAGCCCCCGCACCGCCGTACAGCCGGCTCTCGCAGCCTGGAGCGCACGGACGGCGTCCTGCCCGGAGGCTCCGGTGAGCCCGAACAGCGCGATGACGCCCACCGACGCGAGCCGGCCGACGGCGCCGCCCTCGTCGAGCGCAGCCCGGGTCACCGCGTCGAGCGCCGTCCGGATCCGCTCGCCGGCGTCTGCGCCGGTGTCGAGCGACGTCGCGTGGAGCGACGCGCGGAGCACCACCACCGGGCGGAGCGCGAGCGCATACGGATCGGGCTCCGCGACGCGGGCTGGGAGCGGCGCGCGGCTCGAGATCGTCCCGTCCGAGCGGATCGTCTCGCGCGGTCCCTCGGGTCGGGCGCGTTCCTCGGGGGGCGTACGCGGCGGAGCGGCCCACGTCGATCGGGTGGTGAAGCGGACCTGCGTGCGGCCGAACCGGACGATCGAGCCGTCCTCGAGCCGCGCCTCGCTGACGCGCTCGTCGCCGATGAACGTGCCGTTGCGGCTATCGAGGTCGACGACCCAGACCTCCTCGCCGCGGCGCTCGAACATCGCGTGCATGCTCGAGATCCAGGGATCCCCGATCTGCAGGTGCGACTCGGGCGAGCGTCCGAGGACGGTCGGGATGTCCGGGAGCACGAAGATGGTCCCTGCGCAGACCCCGTTCAGCACCATGATCTCGGACAAGGCTGCTCCTGAAGGCGCCGAACTTTCGGGCCGTCGCTTCCATGATACCCTAGCCGTGAACGCCCCATGGTCGCCTCGCGCCCAGCAGAAGGACCCCGGGAGCGCGACCCGTCCGGAGCGGCGCCGGAACGGATGCTGGGGCGCGTCCTCGGGAACCGATATCGCGTGCTATCTCGCCTCGGCGAGGGGGGCATGGGCACGGTCTACCTGTGCGAGCACGCGGTGCTGCGCCGGCGGTTCGCGCTCAAGGTCCTTCGCGCAGATCTCGCCAGCGACCCGGAGCTGGTGGAGCGCTTCCGCAACGAGGCGATCGCCGCGAGCCGCATCGGCCAGGAGAACGTGGTCGACGTGGTCGACTTCGGCGCCGAGGAGGACGGCGCGCACTACTACGTGATGGAGGCGCTCGAGGGCAAGAGCCTCGGCTCCCTCCTCCGCGACTCCGCCCCGCTCTCCGTCGCGCGTACCCTCGCGCTCCTCGAGCAGATCTGCCGCGCGCTCGGCGCGGCCCACGCGCGCGGCGTGGTCCACCGCGACGTGAAGCCGGAGAACGTGTTCGTCGTACCCCGCGAGGACGGCGGCGAGCAGGCGAAGGTGCTCGACTTCGGCATCTCTCACGTTCCCGCGGCACCCGGATGCGAGCGGCTGACGCGCGCCGGCGCGATCATCGGGACGCCGGAGTACATGGCGCCGGAGCAGGCGACCGGGGCGGTAGTGGATCACCGCGCCGACGTGTACGCCGTCGGCGTCCTCGCGTTCGAGATGCTCACCGGCACGCTGCCCTTCCAGGGGTCGTCCGAGATCGCGACGCTCCTCGCCGCGCAGTCGCAGCCGCCGGAGCCGCCGAGCCACCGCAACGCGGCGGTGCCGCCCGAGGTCGACGCGCTCGTCCTGCGCGCGCTCGCGAAGCGGCCGGAGGATCGGCACCCGTCGATGGCGGCGTTCGCGGCGGAGATCGGGCGGCTGCGCGGCGCGCTCGCGACCGCGAGCGGCATCCGCCACGCGATCGCCACCGCACGGTTCGATGGTCCCGAGCCCGAGCCGATCCACGCGCTCGGCCGGCCAGGCCGGGGCGGGAGCCGGTCGTGCGCCGAGACCGTCGCGCTCACCGGATCGGTGTGGTCGAAGACGCCGCTGCGCGTCCGTCCCGTGACGCTCGCCGCGGTCGTGGCGGTCGCGGCGCTCTGCCTCGCGGGGATAG
>DATIDF010000306.1:0-11688 GCA_035456445.1 Anaeromyxobacter sp. | reverse complement strand
GGCGCTTCGAGCACGCCGCGTCTCCTAGAGTTGCTGCACCAGCCGCCGGACCGGGGCCGGCAACGCGGCGGCCTCTGCCTCGGCGCGCGTCATCCACGCGCGGCCGGGTGTTTCAACCCCCTCCGGCCAGCGCCGCACGAGCACGTGCTGCGGCTCGATCGTCAACCGGAAATGGGTGAAGCCGTGCGCGATCGCGGGCAGCGATTCACCGACGCGCACCGTCGCGCCGAAGCGGCGCCGGCAGTGCGCCGCAACGTCTTCGTCGGACCCGGCCTCGGGCAGGCTCCACAATCCGGCCCAGATGCCAATCGCGGGACGGCGCTCGAACAGTATCCTCCCCGATCGCTCGAGCACGAGCATGCGCACGCGACGCGACGGTCGCTCCGGACGCGCGCGCGGCGACGGCAAGTCGGCGATGCGCCCGCTCTTGCGGGCGATGCAGTCGCTCGCCACGGGACACTCGCGGCATCGCGGCGAACGACGCGTGCAGAGCGTCGCGCCGAGATCCATCAGCCCCTGCGTGTAGGCGATCGCATCGCGCCTGGGGAACAGCGCTTCGGCGCATTGCCACAACGCGCGCGCGACGCCGTTCCTCGCCGGATCGCCGGCGATGCCCCGATGCCGCGCGAGCACGCGCTTCACGTTGCCGTCGAGGATCGGTGCGGCCTCGCCGCCCGCGAACGTCGCGATCGCGGCCGCCGTCGAGCGGCCGATCCCCGGCAGCGTGGCGAGGGTCGCCGCGTCGCGCGGGAACTCGCTGCGATGGCAAGCGACGATCGCGCGCGCGGCGGCGTGCGCGAGGTGCGCGCGGCGGTAGTAGCCGAGACCGCTCCAGTGCTCGAGCACGCGCACGACGTCGGCGTCCGCGAGCGCGCGCACGTCCGGAAACGCCGCAACGAAGCGCTCGTAGTACGGCACGACGGTCGCGACCTGCGTCTGCTGGAGCATGACCTCCGCGATCCAGACGCGATACGGGTCTGCCCCGTGCTGCGCGAAGCGCCACGGCAGGGCGCGCCGGGCGACGTCGTACCAGGCGAGGAGGCGGCGGCGCAGCGCGGCGCGGCGGGCCGAGGGGACCAGCACGCGGCGCAGCGTAGGGGCTCGAGGGACCGCGAAACAATCCCTGCGCTCGGTCCGGGGATTGATTCACGGCCCTGAGGCGGGGCCGGTCAAACGGCGGGGAGCGCGGCGGGCGGATGGCGGCGTGGTCACCTTGGAGCCGTATGCGGGGAGCGGGCGAGGTCTGGTCGGAGGTGGAGCGGGCGGGCGATCGGTCCGTCCGGCGGCCGTGGGTCCGCACGCTCGCGCGCGCGGGGTACGCGGCGAAGGGGGCCGTGTACGCCGTCATCGGCGTGCTCGCCCTTCGCCTGGCGCTCGGCGAGGGCGGGCGCACCACCGACTCGAAGGGCGCGGTCGCGACGATCGCCCATGCCCCGCTCGGCGGCCTGCTCGTCATGGCGCTGGCGGTCGGCCTCGTGGGGATGGCGCTCTGGTTCGAGGTGCAGGCGGTCGCCGATCCCGACGGCGAGAGGCCTCGCGGCGCGTGGGCGATGCTGTCGCGGGTCGGCCAGGGGATCGCGGGGCTCGGCTACGCCTCCCTCGCGGTCGCGGCGGTGCGGCTCGCGTTCGGCGAGAGCGCCGGGCCCGGCGGCGACGCGGCGGCGCGGAGCTGGACCGCGCGAGTGCTCGAGCTCCCCGCCGGCCGCGCCCTCGTCGTCGTCGGCGCGGGGATCGTGCTCGTCGTGGGCGCGCGCCAGATCTGGAGCGGCATCGGTCGAAAGTTCCTGGAGCACATGGACCTCGCGCGCGCCGGTTCGCGGGTGCGTCGCTGGGCGGGGCCCCTCGGCGCCGTCGGCTTCACCGCGCAGGGGGCCGTGTTCGTGCTCGTGGGCCTCTTCTTCGCGCAGGCGGCGCTCGAGCGCGACCCGGGCGAAGCGACCGGCTTCGACGGCGCGCTCGCGACGCTGGCGCGCCAGCCGTTCGGCTCCGTGCTCCTCGGCGTCGCAGCGCTCGGCCTCCTCGCGTACGCAGCGTTCGCGTTCGTCGAGGGGCGGTACCGGCGCATCGGCGGGAGATGACGTTCGAGCCTCGATGGCAGCGCCCGATCGGAACGATCCCGTGAACGTGAACGAGCCCGAGCCCGGCTTCGATTCGGGCGCGGGCGCGGGCGCGTTCACGGGTTCCGCTCGAGTGATCGCCGAGCGTTGCTCGGCGGTCTAGCCGATCCGCTTCTCGACCGCCGCCCAGCTCACGTTCTTGAAGAACGCGTCGACGTACTTGGCGCGCTCGGTCGCGAGGTAGTCCCGCATGAACGCGTGCTCCCAGCCGTCCATGACGAGGACCGGCTTGAAGCCGACCGGGACGTTGTCGTGGTGCAGGTTGATCCAGTGGTTCGACAGCCAGCCGGTCGAGGGGTCCTGGAACGTCATCGCCCAGCCGACGCCCGGCATCGTGGCGATCGCGCGGAAGTCGGCGAGCCAGGTCTCGTACTTCCCGAACGACGCCTCGAGCGCCGTGCGCAGCTTCCCGCCCGCGGGTGGCTCGGGCTGCGCGCCCGGGGCCATGTTCTCGAAGTAGTACTCGTGGTTCACCATGCCGCTGTACTCGAAGCCGAGGCGGCGGGTCAGCTCCGCGAACACCGGATCGGCGCCCGAGGCCTTGCCGTCGGCGCAGATTGCCTGGAGCTTCTCCGTGAGCGCGTTCGTCCGCTTCACGTAGCCCTCGTAGAGCTTCAGGTGCTCCTCGATCTGCTTGTCGGAGATGCCGTTGAGCCCCCGAACCTTGGAGTAGTCGCGCGGGGTGTAACGCTTCACGTCTGCCATGTTCCCCTCCGTGGGCCTGCGAGCCGGCGAGCGGCGATGCGGTGCCGTATTCGGTGAGCCGGAGGTAGCTTCGGCCCCCGGACGCGTCAAGGCGCCGAACGGGGGCCCGGGCGGGATCACCATTCACGGTGAGACAACATCGCTCCCGCGAGCGGAGGACGCGGCGTGGAGCGTTCGCGCCGCGTTCGCTGCGGCGGACGGGTCGTGCCAGACGCTGGCCCGCCCGCGGGCTCCCTCGGGCGTTGGCCTCCGCGGCCGGCGCCGAACGACGCCCCCTGCTCCGGCGCTCGCACCGGAACGCCGAGCCCTGGCGCCGGTGCCGGGGCGGCGTGCTATAGCTCCGCCGCATGCCACCCCGGGCC
The DNA here is from genome assembly GCA_035456445.1 of Anaeromyxobacter sp. GTDB lineage: Bacteria > Myxococcota > Myxococcia > Myxococcales > Anaeromyxobacteraceae > Anaeromyxobacter. The sequence continues at coordinate 8,504 of DATIDF010000306.1, read as the reverse complement.
CGCGCCTCCCGGCGCCGCCTCCTCCGGATCGCCCTCGGTCTCCTCTGCGTCGCCGCCGCCGCGGTCGCGGCGCTCGGCGGCCTCTGGCTCGCCACCCCGGATCCCGCGCCGCTCGCGCGCGAGAACCCGCGCACGACCGCGCTCGTCGAGCAGCGGCGCGCGGAGGCGAAGGCGAGGCGCCGCGCGTTCCGCCCGCGGCAGGTCTGGGTGAGCCTCGATCGCGTGTCGCCGAGGCTCGTCGAGGCGGTGCTGGCCTCCGAGGACGCGAACTTCTTCGGGCACGAGGGGCTCGACTGGGACGCGATCCGGCTCGCCGCCGAGCACGATCTCAAGGCGGGCCGGTTCGCCCGGGGCGCCTCCACCCTCACGCAGCAGCTCGCGAAGAACCTGTGGCTCGGGACCGAGAAGAGCCTCGTGCGCAAGGCGAAGGAGGCGGTGCTCGCCGCCAAGCTCGAGCGCGCGCTCTCGAAGCGCCGCATCCTCGCGCTCTACCTGAACGTGGCCGAGTGGGACGACGGCGTGTTCGGCGTGGAGGCGGGCGCGCGGGCGCGGTTCGGCGTGTCCGCCGGCTCGCTCACGACGGCGCAGGCGATCGTGATGGCGTCGATGCTGCCCGCGCCGCGGAAGGCGGATCTCGAGAACCCCTCCTCCTGGCTGAAGCGCCGCTCGCGACGGCTGCTCGACCGGATGCGCTCGGCCGGCCGCGTGACGGCGGAGGAGCACCTCCACGCGAGCGCGGAGCTGGAGCGGATCCTCGCCGGCCCCGCCCCGGCCGACGACGGCGACGAGCCGCCGGACGACGACGCGCCGCTGCCGATGGCGCCGATCGCGGCGGGCGAGGCGACCGCGGACTGAGCGTGCGGTCGAGGCTGGCTACGGCAGCGTCACGGTTGCCGGGAGCGCGGGGACGAACACGCCGCACGCGCCCTCGTCCGCGGGGACCCCATCGCTGTCGTACACGAGCGCGAATCCCGACGCTGCGCCGCTCCAGCACTCGCTCGCCACGTACTCCAGGCCGGCCGAGATCCAGCGGGCATCCCCGCGCCCGGCGCCGGAGGCGTCCCATCGCGAGCGGAGCGAGAGGTTCCGCGGCGACTCCTCGAGCGTCTCGAGCGCGAGCTGCAGCTCGCCGCCCGCCGCCGTCGCGCGGTATGCGTACGCGGCGTCCATGAAGACCGGGTCTTCCGGATCGCGGCTCCGCACGCCGCGCGCAATCGCGTCGACCGAGGTCGCCGAAGCGTCGTACCGGACCTCGACCCGGCCGAAGTCCTCCTGCAGCCAGTCCGCGCCGTGCTCGAGCGACGCGGCCGCGTCGAAGTCCACGAGGAAGGAGCCCTTGCCGCGACCGGGCTGCGCGCCCGGGTAGGCGACTCCCGCGACGATGGGCGCGAACTCCGCGACCGCCGGCGAGCCCGGCCGCGCGTCGAGCGCGTACGCCCACCCGGCGCCATCCTGCCGCGCGACGAGGCGCCACTCGTTCAGGCTCTCGCGATCCGTCCAAGGCCCCCAGGTGCACGTCAGCGCGTCGCACGTGGTCGGCGTCGAGGAGACGACGAGCCGCAGCCGGGCGAGGCTCCAGGCGATGCCCGAGTTCACGGTCGACGCCGTCCAGAAGGTGACCCGAGCGTACTCCGAGCCGAAGGCCGGGGCGGCCGCGATCACCTCCGCCGCGCTCGCCGTCGCCGACGGGGCCGGCGCCGGCGTGGCGATCCGGATGGCGCTCTCCTCGGGCAGCGCGCTGCGAAAGCTCTCCGCGTCGGTCTGCACCTGTGCCTCGCACGCGGCGAGGAGCGCGGCGGCGACGGCGAGCGTCTTCCTCATCGGTCCTCCTGGCGGCGAGGCCGCCCGGGCGCGAGGCCCCGACCGGCGCTGGAGCATGCCAGCGCCCGCAGGTGGCAGGGAAGGTGCCGATGTGCGAGGGCGTCGACGCGGACGCCGCGCCGGAGCGGCGTCAGGCCTTGCCGCGGTGCGCCGCGAACCACTCGAACGTGCGCGCGAGACCGTCGGCGAGCGCGACCTCCGGCCTCCAGCCGATCGCCGTGGCGGCGCGGGACGGGTCGATGCAGGAGCGCTTCTGCTCGCCGAGCCGCGGAGCGGCGTGCTCGGGCGGACGCTCGACGTGGGCGGCCCGAGCGATGTGCGCGTACAGCTGGTTCACGTCCGTCTCCACCCCGGTGCCGACGTTGAGCGGTCCGTCGTACCGCTTGTCCGCGGCGAGCAGGTTCGCCCGCGCGACGTCGCCCGCGAAGACGTAGTCGCGGGTCTGCTCCCCGGCGCCGTAGATCGTGCAGGGGCGGCCCTCGAGGAGGCGCCCGCAGAAGATCGCGACCACGCCCGCCTCGCCGTGCGGATCCTGGCGCGGCCCGTACACGTTCGAGTAGCGGAGCGCGGTGAACGGGATGCCATAGTTCGCGCGGTACACGCCGAGGTAGAGCTCGCTCGCCGCCTTCGCCGCACCGTAGTGCGAGACCGGCAGTTGCGGGTGATCCTCGGGCGTCGGCACGCGGTCGGTGTCGCCGTAGGTCGCGCCGCCGGAGGACGCGAAGAGCACGTGCTCGACGCTCTTCGCCTCGACGGCGCCCTGCATGAGGTTCAAGAGCCCGCCGATGTTCACGTCGGCGTCGAAGCGCGGGTCCGCCATCGAGCGGCGCACGTCGATCTGGGCGGCGTGGTGGCAGACGACCTGCGGGCGCTCCTTCTTCAGCACCTCGAGCGCGGCCGCGCTGCGCACGTCCACCGGGTAGAACCGCGCCGCGGAGGGGACGTTCTCGCGCTTACCCGACGAGAGGTCGTCGAGGATCGCGACGTCCCAGCCTGCCTCGAGGAACAGGTCCGCGATGGTGGACCCGATGAACCCCGCCCCGCCCGTGATGAGGATCCGCTTCGCCACCCTCGCCTCCCTGCCTTCACTCCGTGCGTCGAACGCGCTCGCGGAACCACGCGATCGTCCGCCGCATGCCGTCCTCGAACCCCACCTTCGGCTCCCACCCGAGGAGCTCCCTCGCGCGCGTGATGTCCGGCCGCCGCACGCGCGGGTCGTCCTCGGGGAGCGGCCGGTGGACGATGGGACAGTGGCTGCCCACGAGCCGCTGAACCGCCTCGGCGAACTGGAGCACCGTCAGCTCGTGCGGGTTGCCGATGTTAACGGGGTCCTGGAAGCTGGAGTGCAAGAGCCGCCAGATCCCCTCCACGTTGTCGTCCACGTAGCAGAAGCTCCGGGTCTGCGTGCCCTCGCCGAAGACGGTGATCGGCTCGCCGCGGAGCGCCTGCGCCACGAACGTCGGCACGATCCTGCCGTCGTCGAGCCGCATCCGGGGGCCGTAGGTGTTGAAGATGCGGGCGACGCGGACGTCCACCTGCTCGTAGCGGCGGTAGGCGACCGTGATCGCCTCGGCGAAGCGCTTCGCCTCGTCGTAGACGGCGCGCGGGCCGATGGGGTTCACGTTTCCCCAGTACGACTCGCGCTGCGGGTGCTCCAGCGGGTCCCCGTACACCTCGGACGTCGACGAGAGCACGAACGGCGCGCCCGCGCGCTTCGCGAGCTTCAGCGCATTCTCGACGCCGTGGGAGCCCACGTGTAGCGTCTCGAAGGGATGCTTCAGGTAGTCGATCGGCGAGGCCGGAGAGGCGAAGTCGAGCACCGCGTCGACGCGGCCCGTGATCTGATCGAGGGGCTCGCAGATGTCCGCCTCGAGGAAGTCGAAGCGCGGCTCGCGGGCGAGGTGCTCGAGGTTCCGGCGCGTGCCGGTGATGAGGTTGTCCACTCCGGTGACGCGCCAGCCCTCCGCGAGGAACCGATCGCTGAGATGGCTGCCGATGAACCCCGCCGCTCCGAGGACGACCGCGCGCTTCTCGCTCATTCTCTTGGAACCTATTTCTTGGCGCCGAGGTCTTCGAGCGTCAGCTGGCCGGGGAGCGCCTGGCGGTACTTCTCGAGCACGAGGTCGATGCCTTGGCGGATGTACTCGGCGACGGGCACACGGGTCCGCTCGTGCAGGAGCTTGAGCCGCTCGTTCTGCTCGGGCGTGATGTAGACGGTCGTCGAGATCTTTTTCCGGGCCATGGTGGCTCCGGCGAACCTATGTGACCCTCGGTATAGTGTCAAATATCGCCATGCGGAACCCACTTGCCCTCCTCGCCGCCCTCACGGGTCTCGCCTGCTCCGCCCATCGTTCCGCTCCGTCCACGCCCGCCCCTCCGAGCGCACGCCCGTTCGCCTCGGCGATCGCGGGAACGCCCGCCGGGACGCCCGAGGACCAGGACGGCGACGGCCGCCCGGACGCGTGGGTGGTGCGAGGCGAGGACGGCTCCGTCTCCCGGCTCGCGTACGACCTGGATCGCGACGGCGCACCGGACGTCGTCCTCGTGTTCGAGGGCGGCGCGCTCGTCCGGAAGGAGCTCGTCCACCGCATGGACGGCGTACCGCCGACGTGGAGCGTGTTCGAGAAGGGCGAGCTCGTCCGCAAGGAGCGCGATACCGACGGCGACGGCCGCCCCGATCTCTGGGAGCGCTACGCAAACGGGCAGCTCCTCGAGATCGAGATCGACACCGATCGCGACGGCGCCCCGGACCGGATCGAGCGCGGTCCCGCCGCGACGCCGCCGGCCCCGGCTCGGTCCCGTTAGAGAGCTCCAGCGGCCCGACACCGCAGGTCGCGGCGCGGCCTTGGAGACCGTGAAACAATCCCCTCCCGTCGCCGCGGCGGCCCCGATGAGCGACGCAGAGCGCGTCCCCGTGGATTCGCATGCGGCACGCGCGCAGCAAGAAGCGCGCGCATGACCGCGCCCCGCCTCCGCCGCGCCGCCGTGCCCGCCTTCGCCTTGACCGCCTTCGCCTTGACCACCCTCGCCCTCGCCGCCTGCGCCGGCCGCGCCGCAGTTCACCCGCGCGCCGCCGAGGAGGTCCGCCGCGGCTACGCCTACCTCGACTCGGCGGACCCGGAGCGCGCGGCGATCGCCTTCGCGCACGCGCTGGAGTTCGATCCGGACTTTCCCGAGGCGCTGAACGGGCTCGGGATCGTGGCGCGGCGCGCGGGCGACCTCGCCGGCGCGCGGCGGCGCTTCGAGCGGACGGTGCGGCTCGCGCCGGACTTCGCGGAGGGGCACGCGAACCTCGGGGAGACGCTCCTCGCCGGCCTGCGTGACGACGCCGCCGAGGACGAGCTCCGCTCCGCCCTCCGGATCGATCCCGATCTCGCCGACGCGCGGCAGAACCTCGCCCGCGCCCTGCTCCGCCGCGGCCTCGACGCCAAGGACCGCGCCGCGCGCTGGGCAGGCGCCCGCCGTGAGTACCTCCACCTGCTCGAGGCGGACCCCGGTCGCGCCGCGGCGTACCACGACCTCGCGTTCATGGACTACGTCGAAGGCCGCTTCGAGCGCGCCGAGGCAGGCTACCGGCGGGCCGTCGAGCTCGCGCCTGCGTCACACGAGGCGCTGCACGGGCTCTGCGTCTCGCTCGTGCGGCTCGGGCGCTGCGCAGAGGGAGCGCGCGCCTGCGAGAGGTGCCTCGAGATCGCCCAGGGGGCGGACGCGTGCCGGACGAGCCTGCGCGGCGCGCGCGCCTGCGAGTAGCGCCAGGCGTCTCCACACCCGGCGCGCGGCGCCGCGTGCCTCGATAAACGGCAGCGCGCCGCGGGGAGGCCCCGCGGCGCGCCACACGTCGAACCGGTTCGCTCTCGCCTAGGCCTTCGCGACGAGCTTCTTGCCGTGATCGAAGCCGCGCTGGAACGCCTTCATGTTCAGGTCGATGGTGGCCGGCGGGACGGAGTCCTTGACCGCCTCCCTCGCCGCCTCCTCGCTCACGAGGCCCGTCACGGCGGTGAAGAACCCCACCATGACGATGTTCATGACCATCTTCCGGCCGAGCTCCTCGGCGATGCGCGTCGCCGGGACGGAGAACACCTTCACCGTGCTCGGCAGCCCGGTCGGCTTCACGAGCTCCTCCTCGACGAGGAGCGTCCCGTCCGGCCGGAGCTCGGGCGAGAACTTCACGAACGCGTCCTGCGACATCGCCACCATGATGTGCGGCTTCTGCACGTACGGGAAGAGGATCGGCTCGCTGTCGACGACCACCTGCGCGCTGCAAGCAGAGCCGCGTGCCTCGGGCCCGAAGGCCTGAGTGAGGCACGAGTGCTTGCTGTCGAACAGCGCCGCCGCCTTGCCGATGATGATTCCGCCCAGGATGACGCCCTGGCCGCCCAGCCCGCCGATCTTGATCTCCGTGGGACCCATTTTCGTATTCTCCTCTGGGCGTTACGCCTGCGACTTCGCGGCGCCGGGCGAGACGTACGGCACGTACTTCGCGCCGAGCGCCTCCTTGTACCGCTGCTCCATTGCGTCCTCGAGCGTCGGCCGCTCGCGGTCGACGAACTTCCCGACCGTGATCTCCTTGCGGTAGTCGAGCGCGACCTCTCGCGTGTCGAGCCCGTTCCGGATGACGCTCATCTCCTTGTAGAACTTCATCTCGTCGAGCCCCTCGCCGAGCTTGTTGCGGCGGAGGTACAGCGTGGGGCACGGCGCGGCGATCTCGATGAAGCGGAAGCCGCGCTTGTTGATGGCCTCGGCCATCGACTTCGCGAGCTGCTTCACGTGGTACGCCGTCCAGCGGGCGACGTAGACGGCCCCGCAGGAGTCGGCGAGCATCGGCATGTTGAACGTCTGCTCGAACGCGCCGTACGGCGTCGTCGAGGCGATCGCCGGACGGAACGTGGTCGGCGTCACCTGGCCACCCGTCATGCCGTAGGTGAAGTTGTTCACCATCACGACGAGGAGGTCGGCGTTGCGGCGGGCCGCGTGGATGAAGTGGTTGCCGCCGATGGCGGACAGGTCGCCGTCACCGGAGTAGACGACCACCTTCAGGTCCGGGCGGGCGAGCTGCAGGCCCGTCGCGAACGGGATGGCGCGACCGTGCGTCGTGTGGAACGAGTCGACGTTCATGTACCCGGCGACGCGGCCGGTGCAGCCGATGCCCGAGACGACCGCCAGGTTGTCGAGCGGGATCTTGGACTCGTCGAGCGCGCGCGCGAAGCAGTTCACCGTCGTGCCGATGCCGCAGCCCGGGCACCAGATCGACGGCATGCGCTCCATGCGCAGGTACTTGTTGACGGGGTTCTCCTTGACCGGCGCGCTCATCGAACGGCTCCCACAATGGCGTTGGTGATGACCTGCGGATCGTGAACGGTGCCGCCGACGTGCGGGACCGGCACCACCTTGGTGCGGCCCTCGACGATGCGCTGCACCTCGAGCACCATCTGGCCGAGGTTCAGCTCGGGGACGACGAACGCCTTCACCTTCTTGGAGAGCTGGAGGATCTCCTTCTCCGGGAACGGCCAGGCGGTGATGAGGCGGAACGAGCCGACCTTCACGCCCGCGTCGCGCGCCTGCTTCATCGCGCGCTCGGCGATGCGGGAGGTGATCCCGTAGGAGACGACGACGACCTCGGCGTCCTCCAGGTCCTTCGCCTCGTACTTCACGATCTTGTCGGCGTTGAGGACGATCTTGTCCCAGAGCCGCGTCTGCATCTTCTCGTGCTCGGGGACCGTCATCTTCGGGTAGCCGCGCTCGTCGTGCGTGAGGCCCGTGACGTGGATGCGGTAGCCGTCGCCCGGCTTCACCATCTCGGGGACGAGGCTGCCCTCGGCGGGCGCGAAGAGCTTGAACTCGCCGGGCGGCTTCTTCGTCCAGCGGCGCTCGGTGATCTTGATCTTCGCGTCCTCGGGGATGACCACCTTCTCGGTCATGTGCCCGACGACCTCGTCGAGCATCACGAGGACCGGGACGCGGTACTCCTCGGCCATGTTGAAGGCGTCGACGGTGAGGTCGAAGCACTCCTGCGGCGAGTTCGGGCAGAGCGCGATGAGGCGGTAGTCGCCGTGCGACCCGAACCGCGCCTGCATCATGTCGCCCTGCGCGGGCTGCGTGGGGAGACCCGTCGACGGGCCGGCGCGCTGCACGTCGAAGAACACGCAGGGCGTCTCGGTGATCGCGGCGAGGCCGATGTGCTCCATCATCAGCGAGAAGCCCGGGCCGGAGGTGACGGTGCAGGCCTTCGCGCCGCCCCAGGCGCCGCCGAGCAGCGCGATGGACGCGGCGAGCTCGTCCTCGAACTGGAGGAAGCGGCCGCCGACGAGCGGGAAGCGCTGCGCGAGGCGCTCGACCACCTCGGTCGAGGGCGTGATGGGGTAGCCGGCGGCGAAGCGGCAGCCGGCGGCGATGGCGCCCTCGCTGCACGCGTGATCGCCGTCCAGGTAGTGACTGCCGGTGAGCGTTCCAGAAGAGGTTGCGTTGGACATTCGTAGCTCCTAGGCGGCGGCCGAGTCGAGCTTCTCGCGGTAGCCGTAGATCGAGAAGTCGGGGCAGAAGAGGCCGCACATGTCGCAGCCGTTGCACTTCTCGGGCTTCGCGAGGAAGGGCGGGTGATAGCCCTTCGCGTTGTAGCCCTTCTCGAGCTCGAGGGCGTGCAGCGGGCAGAACTCGACGCAGAACCCACAACCCTTGCAGTTCTC
>DATIDF010000305.1:0-8002 GCA_035456445.1 Anaeromyxobacter sp. | reverse complement strand
CGCTCCGGCGCAGCCTCATCCGGCTGCGCCTGCGCTCGCGCCACCCCGCTGGCGGCCCCGTGAACGCCCGCTCACCCGAGGGTAGCGGCCGCGAACCCGTCGCTTCGCGACGGGGCCCCTCCCTGCCGGCGGAGCCGCTGGATTCGGTTCGCACGATCACTTACAGGCGAAGTGTGCTTTAGCTGGGAGCATGACCGTCGACGAGACCCGGATCCGGCCGCCCGCGCCGGGAGCGGCGGCGGAGGGCGCCGCGTGCCTCGTGTTCGTCGAGGGCGCAGCGCTGCTCGGGGTGAGCGTCCCGCTCGAGCTCGAGGTGGTCCTCGGTCGTGATCCGGGCTGCGTGCTCAGGCTGCCGGCCGAGGACGTGTCGCGCCGCCACGCGCGCGTCGCGCCGCTCGACGGCGGCCACCTCGTCGAGGACCTCGGGTCGACGAACGGGACCTTCGTGAACGGCGAGACGATCACCGCCCGGCGGCTGGCGAGCGGCGACCGGATCCGCGTCGGCCCGTTCGTCGCGCGCTACCTCGCCGCCGGCGACGAGGCCGCGCGCGAGCTCGAGGCGCTCGCGGCGCTCGCGCGGCGCGATCCGCTCACCGGGCTCGCGAACCGCAGGGCCTTCGAGGAGGCGCTCGCGCGCGAGGTGGCGCGGGCGGCCCGAGACGAAGCTCCGCTCGCGGTGATCGCGCTCGATGTCGATCACTTCAAGCGCGTGAACGACGCATACGGCCACGCCGCCGGCGACGAGGTGCTCGCCGAGGTCGCGGCCCGCGCCGCGCACGCGCTCCGGGCGGGCGACCTCCTCGCGCGGGTCGGCGGCGAGGAGTTCGCGGCGCTGCTGCCGGGCGCGTCGCTCGAGGCGGCCGCGGAGGCCGCGGAGCGGGTCCGTGCCCGGATCGGGGCCGCGCCCATCGTGGCCGGCGAGGCGCGCCTGGCAGTGACCGTGTCGGCGGGCCTCGCCGCGCTCGCTCCCGGAGAGGAGGGAGCGGCACTCCTCGCCCGAGCCGACGGGCGGCTCTACGCCGCGAAGCGGGCGGGCCGGGACCGGATCGAGAGGTGAGGACAGGACCATGGGGCTGCGCGCCCGTCCGCTCCGGGTTATCCTCCCGGCCCCGTGAAGAATCGGTCCGCGCTCGCGATCCTCTTCGTAATCGTCTTCATCGACCTCCTCGGCTTCGGGATGGTCATCCCGGTGATGCCCCTCTACGCCGAGCGGCTCGGCGCGTCGGAGGCCTGGACCGGGCTCCTCTCCGCGGGGTACTCGGCGATGCAGTTCGTCTTCGCGCCGATCTGGGGCCGCCTCTCGGACCGGGTCGGCCGGCGCCCGGTGCTGCTCGCCTCCATCGCGATGACCGCCGTCGCGTTCGCGATGTACGGCCTCGCGTCGACCTTCGCGCTGCTGCTCCTCTCTCGCCTGTTCGCCGGGGCGGCCACCGCGAACATCGCCATCGCGCGCGCGTTCGTCGCCGACGTCACCCCGCCTGAAGGGCGGGCGCGAGGGATGGGCATCATCGGTGCCGCGTTCGGCCTCGGGTTCGTCCTCGGGCCGGCGATCGGCGGCTTCCTCTCGCACTGGTCGCTCGCCTTGCCCGGCTTCGCGGCGGCGGGCCTCGCCGCGGCGAATGGGATCGCGGCCTGGTTCATCCTTCCCGAGCCGGAGCACCGCTTCTCCGTCGACCGGCGGCCGCGCTTTGCCGCGATGCGCGAGGAGATCGCTCGCCCCGGGATCCGACGCCTCATCGCCATCTACTTCATCACCGTGCTCGCGTTCAGCGCGATGGAGGCGACCTACGCCTTCCTCGCGAAGCAGCGCTACGGGCTCGCCGAGTCCTCGGTCTCCTACGTGTTCGCCTACATCGGCGTGCTGCTCGTCATCGTGCAGGGCGGGCTCATCGGCCGGCTCTCGCGACGGTTCGGCGAGAAGCCGCTGCTCGTCGCCGGGCTCGTCCTGCAGGCGATCGCCCTCGCCTCGCTGCCGTTCGCCCGGACCGTCCCGGGCCTGCTCGTGGCCACCGCGCCGCTCGCGATCGGCGCCGGCCTCACCCAGCCCGCGCTCTCCGCGCTCCTCTCGCGCTTCGCGCGGGCGCAGGATCAGGGCGGCACCCTCGGGATCGGCGAGTCCGCCGCCGCGTTCGGGCGCATCATCGGGCCCGAGGCCGGGACGTGGACGTTCGGGCAGTGGTCGGTCGCGTTCCCGTACGTCGGGGGCGCGGCGTTGATGGCGCTCGCAGCGGCGGTGGGCGTGACGGTGCACCCCGCCGACGAGGAGAGGTGAGCGATGCCCGACCTGCGCAGGGATCCGATCGTGGGACGGTGGGTGATCATCGCGACCGAGCGCGCGCGGCGGCCATCCGATCTCGTGCGGCCGCAGCCGCCCGCGACGCCCGGGCTGTGCCCGTTCTGCCCGGGCCAGGAGGACAAGACGCCGCGCGAGGTGTACGTCGCAGGACGGCCACCCTCCGCGCCCGCGAACGGGCCGGGCTGGGGGGTGCGCGTCGTGCCGAACCGGTTCCCGGCGCTCAAGATCGAGGGCGACCTCGATCGCGAGGCGGAGGGGATCTACGACCGGATGAACGGGATCGGCGCGCACGAGGTCATCATCGAGACGCCGCGCCACGAGCGGCAGATGAAGGATCTCTCCGACTCCGAGCTGACCGAGGTCCTGTTCTCGTTCAAGGCGCGGATCCTCGACCTCCGCAACGACTTGCGCTTCCGCTACATCCTGCTCTTCAAGAACCAGGGGCAGCTCGCCGGGGCGTCACTCGACCACGCCCACTCGCAGCTCATCGCGCTGCCGGTCGTGCCGCGCCAGGTGGTCGAGGAGATCGAGGGCGCGAGGCGGCACTACGAGCACAAGGAGCGCTGCATCTTCTGCGACATCGTCGGGCAGGAGCGGAAGGAGCGGGCGCGGCTCGTCCACGAGAACGACGAGTTCGTGGTGTTCGCGCCGTGGGCGCCGCGGAGCCCCTTCGAGACCTGGATCATGCCGAAGCGGCACGAATCCAACTTCGAGGCGGAGCCGAAGGAGCGGCTCTCTCAGTGCGCCCAGGCGCTCGGGACGACGCTGCGCCGGCTCGCTGCCGCGCTCGCCGATCCCGCCTTCAACTTCATCGTTCACTCGAATCCGCTCCGCGACGCCGCCTCGCCCTCGTACCACTGGCACATCGAGGTCATGCCAGCGCTCACGCAGGTGGCGGGGTTCGAGTGGGGGTCCGGGTTCCACATCAACCCCGTGCCGCCCGAGGAGGCGGCCGAGTTCCTCCGCCGGGTCGAGGGCTAGAGAGCGCCTCCTCGCGGAGCGCTGCGCGAGCGGGCCAAGCCGAGAACGCGATGGAGATCCTCTTCGTGGCGTCCGAGGTGGCGCCCTGGTCGAAGACGGGGGGCCTCGGCGACGTCGCCGGGGCGCTCCCGCGGGCGCTCGCCGCACGCGGGCACGCCGTGTCGGTGGTGACGCCCCGGTACGGGTCGATCGATCCGGAGGCGCACGGGCTCCGGCCGTTGCACCGCGCGCTCGACGTGCGCGGCGAACCGACGACGCTCTGGACGGCCGGGGGGCGCGCTCCGGTCTACTTCGTCGAGCACGAGCACTACTTCGGGTCGCGGCGCGGCCTCTACGCCGACGGGCACGACTACGCGGACAACGCCGAGCGCTTCGCGTACCTCTCCCGCGCGGCGCTCGCGCTCCCGGCTGCGCTGGGCCTCCGTCCCCGCATCATCCACGTGAACGACTGGCAGACCGGGCTCATACCATTCCTCCTCCGGCACGAGCACGCGCGTGAGCCCGCCCTCGCCGGCGCGCGCACGGTCTCCACGATCCACAACCTCGCCTACCAGGGGATCTTCCCGAAGCACGTCGTGCCCGCGCTGGGCCTGCCGTGGGACGTGTTCCGCTACGAGGCCATGGAGTTCCACGACCAGCTCAACTTCATGAAGGCGGGGCTCGTCTTCGCGGACGCGCTCACGACCGTCTCGCCGACGTACGCGCGGGAGGTCACGACGCCGGACGGAGGCGTCGGGCTCGACGCGCTGCTCCGCCACCGCGCGCGCGATCTCCACGGGATCCTGAACGGCATCGACGTCGCGCAGTGGGATCCCGCGACCGACCGCCACCTGCCGGCTCGTTACTCCGCCGCCGATCTCTCGGGGAAGGCGGTGTGCAAGGCGGCGCTGCAGCGCGAGCTCGGGTTGCCCGAGCGCCGGGACGTGCCGCTCGTCGCGATGGTCGGGCGCATCGTCGATCAGAAGGGGCTCGACCTCGTCGTCGCGGCGTTGGGCGATCTCCTCGGGCGGAACCTGCAGCTCGCGCTGCTCGGCAGCGGCCGGCGCGACTGGGAGGAGGCGTTCAAGCGCGCCGCGCGCGAGCGGCCGGACCGGATGGTGGCGCGCATCGGGTTCGACGAGGGGCTCGCGCACCGGATGGAGGCGGGCGCCGACCTGTTCCTCATGCCGAGCCGGTTCGAGCCGTGCGGGCTGAACCAGATGTACTCGCTCCGCTACGGTACGGTGCCGGTAGTGCGAGCGGTCGGCGGGCTCGAGGACACCGTCGAGGACTTCGATGGTCTGAACCGCGGCACCGGCTTCAAGTTCCGCGACTACACCCCGCAGGCGATGATGCTCGCGGTGCGTCGCGCCCTCGAGGCGTTCCGCGATCTGCGCGCCTGGCGGGCGATGATGCTGCGCGGCATGGCCCAGGACTTCAGCTGGGACCGCAGCGCGCACGCCTACGAGTCACTCTACCGCTCGCTCGCCGGTCCGTGAGGGCGGTCGGGCTCGCTTGCGAGGCGCCGCAGCCTTCACCGCGTGGCGCAGGGGCCCTAGCTTTGCCGCATGGCCCAGCGATTCGACGACGACCCTGACGCTCCGGAGCCGACCGTGCAACCGAGCGATCGGACGCAGCGGGAGAGAATGAACGAGGCGGACGAGAAGGTCGTACCGCTCGAGAACGTCGGCGGGGCGGCCCCCACGCCGCTCGGGCTCGACTCGGGCGGCAACTTCCCCGGCCCCGAGGACGACCTCTCGAACCTCTCGGAGCCGGAGCCGCCCGAGGCGCCCGAGGTCGACGCGGTGCACGTGCGCGACGGCGAGAAGGGCGGCAGCAGGAGGCGGCATTGAAGGCGGCGGGTCCGGTGCGCGGCTGCGGCTTCGCTCGCTGAACTACTCGAGGCCCCGCGCGCGCAGGTCGTCGTCGCTCTCGCCGTGCAGGTGCCCGAGCTCGTGCAGGAGCGTCACGCGCACCTGCTCGGTGAGCTCGCCCCGGTCCCGCGCGAAGCGGAGCAGGTTCTTCCGGTAGAACACGATCGTGCGGCAGCGCGGTCCGTCCGCCTCGGTGCACGGCTCGTCCTCGGACGGCCCGCGGAAGAGACCCAGGATCGAGGGTGACAGTGGCGGGTGCACCGCGAGGAGATCCTCGTCGCCGGGGAGATCCTGAATCTCGATCGGCACCGCCGCGAGCGCGCGCCGCTCGTGCGCCGGCAGGCCCGCGATGGCTCCCTCGACCTCGGCGCGGAAGACGTTCCTGTCGACCGGGAGCTCCTCCTTGAAGTCGGTGGGCGCGAGCGACCGGGCGCGGGCGAGCAGCGACGTCGCGCGCTGCGCCTCTCCGCGGCGCTCCGCCAGCAGGCCGAGCTGGTGGAGCGTCCAGGGATCGTCGGGTGCGAGCGCGAGGGCGCGCTCCAAGGCGCGCTGCGCGTCGCCGAACCGGCACAGCTCGTACAGCGCGACGCCGCGCTCGTACGCAGCGTCCGCGTCGTCCGGCCGGGCCTTCACGGCGCGGTCGAGGTGCGCGAGGGCGAGGTGGCTGCGGCCGAGGTCGTTCTCGGCCATGCCCGCGACGAGCTCGAGCCGGCCGACGAGGGCGCGATCCTTGCGCAGCGCCGCGGCGCGGGCGCCGCGGAGGGCGTACTCGAGGCCGGCCTCGATCGCCTCCGGCGTGCTGCCGAGGCGCAGCACGTGGAGCTCGGCCGCGCCGAGGAGCGCGCGCGGATCGTCGGGCTCGATGGCGAGAGCGCGCGCGAACGCGAGGCGTGCCTCGTCCACGCGGCCCGTGGCGGCGAGGGCGTCGCCGCGCGCCGCGAGCGCACCGACGTGGCGCGGAGCGAGCTGCAACGCCTCGTCGGCGCATGCGAGTGCCCGCCCGCCCGAGCCACGCTCGAGCGCCTCCATGGACTCCTCGATGAGCACGCCGGGCGAGGCGTCCGGCTCGGCGGGCAGGCAAGGCGCCTGCGCCTGCCTCTCCGCAGCGTGCGACTGCGCGGAGGACGGGTCTTTCGGCCGAGCAGCGGGTGCTGGCGCACTGCTCGCGCGCGCGACGGGAGGGGGCAGGGAGATCGCCGCCGGTTCGGCGGGCGTCGAGGCGCGGGTGCAGGCCGTGATGAGGGCGGCGATGCACACCGCGCGGCGAAGCGGCCGGTGCATTGGCGGCAGCTTGCCACGGTTCCCACGGGGGCGCCATGTGGGGGCGTAGATGGCGAGCGGTGGGTAAGGCGCCTGGCTGAGCCATTCGGGAACGTCGAGGTGCCAGCCGCGGCTCGCCGGTCTGCTCGAGGTCGAGGTCGAGATCGAAGTCGGGGGGTCGCGTTCCCAGTGGCCGGCGGGTCGGGGCGCTGGAGTCCGCCCTCACACCCCCGCCGGCAGCGGCCTCGGCCCGAGCTCCGTCTCGCACCTCACGGCGAGGTCCTCGAGGAACGCGAGGAGCTCGGGCGGGTGGACCGGATCCGACGCGTTGAGATCCACCCGCTCGATCCCGTCCATCGCGCCCGTGGCGCGCTCGAGGTCGGTGGACGCGCCGAGCTCGAGGAACCAGCCCACCGGTGGCACGCGCAGATCCCGGAGCTTCGTCCAGATCCAGCGCATGTTCGGATCGTTGAACCCGTAACCGACGAGCAGGATCTCGCGCCCCATCACGTCCGACGAGAAGCGCAGATCGATCGGGTTCGCGGCGAGGTCGGACCGCCGCAGGAAGTCGAACTCGCCGATCACGAGGGAGCCGGGGCGATCGAGCGTGCCGTGCAGCTTGTAGATCGGGAACCGCGGCACGTGGCGCCCGTCCACCTCGTCGAAGCGCCAGCCGTGCAGGTCCTCCGCGCCGGCCACCACCTGGCAGGGCTGGCCTGCCCACTCGAACGTCCGCTCGAGGAGGTCGTCGAAGTTGGTGGTGTAGATCGCCGGCACGAACGGGGCGAGCCGGACGAGCCGCTGGTGCAGCGGCAGCTCCGCCGGGTCGATCCGACGCGTGTCGAAGAGCGCGCGGAGCTCCTCGACGAGCCGCTCCTCGCCGCGCAGGAACCGGTAGGCCTCCGGGATGCGGAGCAGCGCCTCCACGGACACGGGCGCGTCCGGAGAGGGCGGCACGAACCGCTCGCGGGCGGCGGGGAGCTGCTCGCGGAGCGCCGGGACGAGGTCCGCGGCCAGTGCGCAGACGATCTGCCGCCAGGAGGGCAGCCCCGCCCAGCGCGATGCGCCGGCACCGACGAGCAGGACGAGCTGTCCCCGGGCGAGCCTTGCGAACAGGCGCTCCTTCACCTCGTGTGGAGCGACGGGCTGGTCCATCCATCGGAGAAGCTACTCACCCACCGGACCGCCGCGTCACCCCGGCTTCCTCCCGCCAGGCCCCGGCCCGCGACCGCGCGGAAGGCCACGGCTCACCGCGAGGCGAGGATGGCGCCGAGCCGCGCGGCCGAGAACGGCGACAGGTCCACGGGAGGGGCGCCGCCCGTGACAGCGGCGGCGATGGCGTCCGCGGTGATGGGCGCGAGGAGGATCCCGTTCCGCGTGTGGCCCGTCGCATAGAAGAGCCCGGGGATCGTCCCCTCGCCGAGGATCGGCTCGCCGTCTGGGCTCGCCGGCCGGAAGTTCGACCAGGTCTCGACGACCGGTGCCTGCGCGAGCGCCGGTGCGATCTCGATCGCGACCTCGAGGACGTGGAGGAGGCCACCGGCGGTGACCGCCTTCTCCCAGCCCACGTCTTCCATGGTCGAGCCGCACAGGATCCGCCCGTCCGCCCGCG
>DATIDF010000304.1:0-11364 GCA_035456445.1 Anaeromyxobacter sp. | reverse complement strand
AGCGGTGGAAGGTGAGCGGCGTTTCCCCTCCTACCCGCAGAACCGCTCGATCGCGCGCGTCAGGATCGCCGCCGCCTGCTCGAGCTCGGCGATCTCGACGAACTCGCCGGTCCGGTGCGCGACGCGGATGTCGCCGGGCCCGAACACGCAGGCCTCCGCGCCGAGACCGATCACCTCCGGCAGCTCCGTGCCGAACGGCACGGTCGTCGCTCGGTTCCCGCTCTCCGTCTCCAGGAACCGGACGATCTCCGCCTCCGGCGGCGTCACCGCTGCGGCGTCGGTGCGGAGCGGCGTCACCTGCACCTGCACCCTCCCGCCGCCCGCCTGCGCGAGCCGCGCGCACGCCTCCTCGACGAGCCGGAGCGCCTTGCGCGGATCCTGTCCCGGGATGGGGCGCCACTCGTAGGTGAAGCGGCACTCGCCGGCGATGATGTTTCGCGCCTTGCCGCCCTGGATGACGCCCACGTTCCACGTCGTGTGCGGCGGCGAGAACGCGGCGTCCGACTCGCCGCGGAGCGCCTCGCCGATCCTCTCGAGCTCCGGAAAGAGCCGGCCCGCCGCGTGGATCGCGGAGGCGCCGACGTCCGGGTAGGCGCTGTGGCCCTCGACGCCCGTGAGCACCACCTCCACGGCGCAGTAGCCCTTGTGCGCGCGCACCGGCGTGAGCGACGTCGGCTCGCCGACGATGGCGTGGCGCGGGTGGACACGCCCCTCGGCGAGGAGCCGCTTCGCGCCCAGGCAGCCGATCTCCTCGTCGGCGGTGAAGAGGAGCGTGAGCGGCCGGCGCGCGGGCGCCGTGCGCGAGGCGGCGACGAGGGCCGCGGCGAGGAAGCCCTTCGTGTCGGCCGCGCCGCGTCCGTGGACGCGCCCGTCCCGCTCCGCGCCGGCGAGCGCGTCACCCCAGGCCGGGTCGAACGGCACGCAGTCCGTGTGTCCCACGAGCGCGAGCCCGCCGCCTGCCTCCGGCCCGCGCCGGCATACGAGATTGCCCTTGTCGACCCCGCTCGCGTCCGTCCACGCCTGGCGGCGCGTCTCGAAGCCGAGCGCGCGCGCCTCGCGGTCGAGGAGGTCGAGCATCGGCAGGTTCGACCGCGTGGAGGTGGAGTCGATCGCGATGAGAGATCGGAGCAGCGGGACGAGGTCCATGGCGAGGAGCCTAAACGGCCCCATGATTCGTGAACAGTCAACGAGCGAACGAGCCCGCCGGGGCGCCGCCGCGATCGCGGCGAAGCCGCCCGCGGTGGCGCACGGGACCCGGCGAGCGGGGTGAAAGAGGAGCCGACAGGCTCGGGGTCGGCGGGGCGGGGGCGCGGCCCCCGTTTAGATGCCTAGCTGTCGCCGGCGCGCCTTCTTCTCGTGTCGGGGGCCCGACACTGGCCGCGGCGGCTCAGCCGGCGCCCCAGAGCCGGGCCATCGCCCGGCGGAAATCCGCGAGGATGCGGTCCGCGGGCACCCGCCCGGGAGCCGCCTCGCCAGCCGCGATCACCGGCTCACCGGCGACATGCACGGCGACGATCGCGGTGCGCGCGAGCGCGAACACGATCGTCGGGAGGAGCGCGTCGGGCGCGGCGCCGGCGATGGACGGATCGTCGAGGTCGATCGCGATGAAGTCGGCCGGCTCGCCGGGCGCGAGCGTCCCGCCCTCGAGACCGAGCGAGGCCATGCCGCCCGCGGTCGCGGCGCCGAGGAGCCGCGACGCGAGGGAGCCCGGCGGCTCGTCGAGCACGTTCCGCTCCCCGCGCACGAGCCGGAGCTGCAGCTCGAGCGCGCGCGCCTCGCCGAGCAGATCGATCTCCGCGAGCGAGTCCGCGCCGAGCGCGAGCTGCGCTCCCGCCGCGACGAGCCGGTCGGCGGGGACGACGCCGTCGCCGAGGTTCCGCTCCGTGAGCGGGCAGGCGCAGACGGTCGCGCCGGCGGCGCCGATGGCGCGGACGTCGGCGTCATCGAGGTGGATCGCGTGGACGAGCGTCGCGCCGCGGTGGAGGGCGCCCGCCCGCGCGAGGAGCGCGACGGGGGTGACGCCGTGCTCGGCGCGGCAGGCGAGGACCTCCGCCGGCTGCTCGGCGGCATGGACGTGCAGCGGGAGCCGCCGGCGGTGCGCCTCCGCGGCGAGCGCCGCGAGCCAAGGCTCGGGGCAGGCGCGGACGCTGTGGGGCGCGACGCCGACCGACGCGAGCGGGTCGCCGCCGAGCGCGGCGGCGAGCTCGTCGAGGCCGGCGAGGTACGCGTCCGGGGAGGGCTCCACGAACCGGCGCTGGAGCGGATCGGGTGGGAGGCCGTGGCCCGCGCGGGCGTAGCCGGCGCGCAGGAGCACGACGCGGAGCCCCACGTCACGGGCGGCGCGCACGACCCGCAGGGCGAGCTCGGCGGGCTCGGCATAGGGGCGGCCGGCGGGATCGCGGTGGAGATAGTGGAACTCGCCCACGGCGGTCACGCCCGTGCGCGCGAGCTCGTGGAACGCCATCCGCGCGACCGCCTCGAGGTCGTCGGGGTCGAGCCGGTTCGCGGCCTCGTACATCGCGGCGCGCCAGCTCCAGAAGTCCTCGCCGCCCGCGCCGTGCCGCTCGGTGCGCCCGCGGATCGCCCGCTGGAACGCGTGCCCGTGGGCGGAGACGAGCCCGGGGAGGATCGCCTGGCGGGGGAGGCGCACGACCTCGGCCCCGGCGACGGGCTCGCCCACCGCCGCCACCACGCCGTCGCGCACCGTGAGCGCTGCGCCGGCGCGCAGCTCGCCGTCGGCGAGGAGGAGATCGGGCAGGTAAGCGCGCGGCGGCACGGGCAAGGGTTCGTGGGCGAGGGCCGCCGCGTATATGATGCGCCGCGTGCCGCTCTCCTTCGTGAAGTACCACGGCCTCGGGAACGACTTCATCGTCGTGGACGGCCCCCTGATGGACCCGGACCGCGCCCGGCGCCTGTGCGATCGGCGCCGCGGGATCGGGGGCGACGGGGTGCTCACCGTGCTGCCGCCCACGACCGCGGGTGCCGCCGCGACGATGCACATCTACAACTCGGACGGCTCGGTCGCCGCCATGTGCGGGAACGGGGTCCGCTGCGTCGCCCGTCACCTCGCGGAGACGCGCGGCCTCTCGGGCGAGCTCGTGATCGACACCGACTCCGGCCCGAAGCGCTGTGCCGTTCACCGCGACGCCGCGGGCGTCCCCTCGACCGTCTCGGTCGAGATGGGTCCCGCGCGCGTCGAGGGCGAGGAGGAGCTCTGCGTCGCGGGCGAGACGCTGCGCGCGGTGCGCGTCTCCATGGGCAACCCGCACGCGGTCCTATTCGACACGCCCACCCGCGAGCGCGCGAGCGCGATCGGGCCGGCGATCGAGCGCGCCGTCCCGGGCGGCGTGAACGTCGGGTTCGCGCGGCCGGGACCGGGCGGGATCGACCTCGTGGTCTGGGAACGCGGCGCGGGGCTCACCGACGCCTGCGGGACGGGCGCGTGCGCTGCCGCGGTGGCCTCGTTGCGCGCCGGCGCGGTGCGGGCCGGGACGCCCGTGGAGGTGCGGCTCCCGGGAGGCGCGCTCGAGATCACCGTGGGCGAGGACCTGACGCGCGTCACCATGCGCGGCCCCGCCGAGCGGGTCTTCGAAGGCGAGACGGACCTCTAGCGCATGGCGACCGGCAGGATCCTGGTCGTCGACGACGAGCGGCTCTACCAGGAGCTGTTCCGCGACGCGCTCGCGGCCGCCGGGCACGCCACGCGCACCGCGTCCTCCGCCGACGAGGCCCTCGCGCTCCTCGCCGAGGAGCGCTTCGAGCTGCTCGTCACCGACATGGTGATGCCCGGTCTGGACGGGATCGCGCTCGTCCGCGAGGCGAAGCGCCGCGATCCGGAGCTCGAGGCGGTGGCGGTGACCGGGCGCGACGACGTCCGGCTCGCGGTGCAGGCGATGAAGGCCGGCTGCGCCGACTTCCTCACGAAGCCGCTCGAGGCGGAGGAGCTCGTGAACGTCGCGGAGCGCGCGCTCGGGCGCGTCCAGCTCCGCCGCGAGCACTCCCGGCTCGTGTCGGAGAACCTCGACCTCACCCGCGCGCAGGCGCTCTACCGCCAGGGATTGCAGATCCTCTCGACGCTCGACGGGGAGCGGCTCCAGGACGTCGCGCTGTCGGTGCTCGCGCGCGTGACGGACGCGCAGGGCGCCGCGCTCTGGACCGCCGACGAGCGCGGGGAGCTCCAGCTTCGCGCGTACCGCGGGGTCGTCGATCGCGGGGCGCTGCCGGCGCGCATCGATCCCGCGGCGGCGGAGTGGGCCGAGCCGCTCCGCGGCGGGGCGCCGTTCGAGGCGCCGTTCGCGGGCGCGGGGGAGGGCGTCCTCGTTCCGCTCGTCGCCGACGACGAGCCGGTCGGCGTCGCGCTCCTCTCCGATCGCGCGGCCGGCCGGTTCGGCGCGGAGGAGCACCAGGCCGCGGCGACCATCGCGGACTTCACCGCGATCGCGGTGAAGAACGCGCGCCGCTTCCAGGCGATCGAGCGGGTGGGCCTGCGCGACCGCGAGACCGGCGCCTACAACCTCGCCTACTTCGTCGACTACGCAGGCAAGGAGTTCTACAAGGCCCGCCGCTACGCCCGGTCGTTCTCGCTCGTGGTCCTCTCGATCGACAACACCGAGCAGCTGCGCAAGGAGGCGGGGCGCGAGCCCTACCGGCGCGCAGTGCGCGACCTCGTCGCCGCGGTGACGCGCGTCGGCCGCGACGCGGACATCCTCGCGAAGGTCTCGGAGAGCGAGTACTACGTGCTCCTCCCCGAGACCGACCACTTCGGCGCGCTCATGTTCCTCCGGCGCGCGGTGGACGAGGTCCGGCGCGAGGACTCGATCCAGCGCGTCGAGGAGCGCTGCCCGGTGCTCCTCTCGCTGGGGGCCGCCACGTTCCCGAAGGACGGAGAGGACTTCGACGAGCTGCTTCACTGGGCGCGCGCGCGCATCCAGGAGCAGCGCGGCTCGCTCGTGCGCCGGCTCCACCTCGACGACCTCGACCCGGCCGCGTTCTGGGAGCTCTCCGATCTGCTCCTCTCCGGTTCCTCGCCGATGCCGGAGAGCTCCCCGTCCGCCCGGCTGCGCCAGGACGGCGAGCTCTTCGCCGCCGCGCAGCGCGAGGCGGCCCGCGAGCTCGCGCGCGACCCGCGCGCACGCGGCATGCTCTACGTCGGCGGGCCGGTTGGCCCGGCCACCGCGCCGCTCGTGCAGGCGCTCCCGGCCGGCGACGCCGCGCGCGCGGGCGACCCGTCCGCGCGCGTCTACCTGCTCGGCCCGCGCGGCCAGGGCGCCGCGCCGGTCGTGCACCCGCTCGTCACCGAGGTCTACCTCGACGGCGACAAGCGCTTCGCCGACCACGCGTTCCTGCTCTTCCTCTCCGAGCACTCCGCGTACGCGCTCCTCGCCGGGCCCGGCGGCCGCGTGTTCCACACCTCCGACGCGCCGCTCGTCGACGCCCTCGTCGCGAAGCTCCAGAACCTCTACGACCTGCAGCCCCTGTAGCCCGAGCGCCCGCGATGGCCCCCGCCCGAAAAATCCTCATCGCCGACCCCGACGCAGCGACGGTGCGCGCCCTCGCGCCCTTGCTGCGCCAGCGCGGCTACCAGGTCCACGCCGCCCGCGACGCGTCTCGCGCGCTCCAGATCGCGATCCTCCGGTTCCCCGACCTCGTCCTGCTCGACGAGCGCGCCCCGCTCCTCGACCCGCGCACCTTCGTCCGCATCCTCCGCACGAACCCGCGCACCGAGCGGATCCCCGTGGTGCTCACCGGGGAGAACGTGGACCCGGAGCGCGCGCGGCTCGGCACGTTCCTGCGCAAGCCCTTCAACCTCGACGAGGTGCTCGCGCGCATCGAGCAGATCTTCCGGCGCGTGGACGCTGCCCGCGCCGTCGCCGGCGAGAGCCGCGAGATAGAGGGCAACCTCGCGCAGATCCCGATCGCAGACCTCCTCCAGGTCCTCGCCGCGAACCGCAGGACCGGCCGGCTCGCCGTGGAGCGCGAGGGGGAGCGGGCGGAGATCGCGCTCGCCGAGGGGCGCGTCGTCGACGCGTCCATGGGCGTGGCCGTGGGCGAGAAGGCGCTGTGGCGACTCCTCACGCGGCGCGAGGGGCAGTTCGCCTTCGTGCCGGGCGCGCCCGCGGGGCCGCAGCGGATCGATCGGCGCGTCGAGGAGCTCGTGCTCGAGGGGCTCCGCCAGGCCGACGAGATCGCGCGCCTCTGGCCCGCGCTCCCGTCCGCTGCCGATCTCGTCGAGCTCGCCGTCCACGCGAGCGAGATCCCCGCCGGCCTCCACCCCGTCACCGAGGAGGTCGTCGCGCTCCTCGCCGTGCCGCGGCGGTTCCAGGACGTGATCGATCGTTGCCGCGCCTCCGATCTCGAGGCCATCCGCGCCATCGTCGCGCTGCTCGAGCACGGCTACGCGCGCCGGCGGGCGGGCTCGGCGGTCCCGACGGCCGCGCCCCTCCTCGGCCCCGCGGAGCTCCACGCGCTGCGCGCGCGCATCGCGCGCGGCCGCTCCTCCGGCGCGCTGGCGGTCGGCAAGGTCGTCGTCGTGGGAGGGGGCCCGCTCGCGCGCCGCGCGGCGCTCCAGCGCTTCCACACCGTCCCCGGCTTCCACGCCGAGGTCGACCCGCCCGCCGGCTTCGGCACGCTCGGTCGCGTCACGCTCGGCGAGGGCGTGCGGGTCGAGCTGACCGAGCTCCCCGGCGAGCGCGCGCTGCGCCCGCTCTGGCGCCCCTTCGGCGCGGGCGCGGTCGGCGCGCTCGTGCTCCTGCCCGCCGAGGACGACGCGGCGCTGCTCGCGGAGCTCGCGAACGTCCTGCGCCTCCCGGTCGTCGTGTGCGGCCCGTCGGAGGCGTCCGTCCCGGCACCGCTGCGCGACGCGCCGGGCGGGTTCGCGTTCGAGGGCAACGACGCCGCCGAGGGGCTGAGGGCCCTGCTCGCGGGCGCCGGCGCGCGCGCGCCGGCGGCGTATTGACGGGCCGATTCCCCGCGCTAGGAGCCGTCGCCGTCGCCGGCGCCTTCGCCCAGCGCCGCGCGCACGAGCGGGCTCGTGCAGAGGAGCCGGAACTCGGCGCGGGTGAGCCAGGCCGTCCGCGAAGATCGCTTCCCGCGCAGGACGAGCCGCACCCGCTCCGCCTCGTGCGCCACCGTCGCAGCGGCGCCCGAAGATAGATCGCGCTCGAGCGAGCGGAGGTGGCGGTGGATCCGGAGCGCGCGCTTTCCCTCGGGCGACGAGAGCGCGTGGAAGTGGCGGTTCCGGCTGAAGCCTCGATCCTCCCGGAGCCGCAGTACGGCGCGCGCGATGAAGTCCGCCATGAGGGACCGACGTTAGCACCCGTTCGGCCGGGCGGCCACGGGAACACGCGGTTCGGCTCGTCAGCGCGCCGAGGGCCGCCTCGCGGAAGCGGTCGCGACCGCGCTCACGTGCGCCTGGTCGGCGCGCAGCGCGAGGATGAAGCGGGCGAGGGCGTGATCGGTCGAGTAGACGTGATCCTGGAGCCAGCTCGTCACCTCGCGCTCCAGGCGGAGCACGAGCCGCGCGGTCGCCCCTTCGAGCGCGAACAGGGCTGCGAGCGCAGCGATCTGCGTGGCGAACGCCAGGTGCTCGGCCGCGTGGAGCGCGGCGTCTGGATAGGCCACCTCGCGCATGAGGCGCTCCTCCGCCGCGAAGTGATCCGTCACGTGGTGCTGCAGGAACGCGATGAGGCACGAGGCCTCGCTGCGGTCTCGCGCGAGCATCGCGTCGAGCAGCCGGTCCACACGCCGGAAGAGCTCCTCGTGCTGCGCGTCGAGCTCGGCCACGCCGATCGATAGCGTCGACGTCCATCGGAGCGCCATGAGACCCCCCCTGCGCCATGGTCGCGCAACGCTCTGACGAAGAGTACGAGCGAGGGTGAGCGCAGGCACGTCCGCGCTTGACCACTGTCAGCGCCGCCCCGAGTGGGCGAGGGCGCGCGGCCCCCGGTCGCACGCCTAGGGGTCGTGAGTCCATCCCTGGGCCTAGCCAGGCGGGGTGAGACGCGAGCAGCGCGAGGCGCGATGACCCTTCAAGTGGGAATGGCGGTGGTCGACGCGACGAGGCGAGAGAGCACCGCGCGGTCCCTGCGCCCGGAGGGGCCGACCACGACCGCGACGAGGTTCCGGCGCCGGAACGCCTCCGCAGCGACGCGCCGCACGTCCGCGGGCGTGACGCGCTCCACTCGCCGGCAGCGCTCCTCGAAGCTCTCCGGCGCCGAGAGCACCTCGCCCGCCCCGTACCAACCCGCCAGGTCCGCCGCGCTGTCGAGCGAGAAGGCGAGGGTCATGCGGTGACGGCGCTGGACCCGCAGGAGCTCCTCGTCCGGCATCGGCCCCGCGGCGAGCGCGCCGAGCACGCGCAGGACCTCTTCGAGGACCTTCGGCAGCTTTCGCGGGGCGCACGCGCCGTCGATCACCGTCATCCCCGCGTCGGCGAACGTGTCGATCCCTGCGTGCAACGAGTACGCGAGCCCGCGCCGCTCGACGATCTCGAAGGGGAGCCGGGAGGAGAGCCCGTCGTCGAGGATGCGCCGGATGCAGAGGTGGACCGGATAGTCCGGGTGGCGCTCGGGCGGGCAGGGGAACGAGAGCGAGAACTCCGCCTGCGCGTCGTCGTGCTCGACGAGCTCGAGGCGCGGGCCGCCCGGCCAGGGCGGCGGGGCGAGATCGGTGCTCGCCTTCCCGCGCGGCAGGAGCCCGAGGTGCGCCTCCGCGAGCTCCTCCACCTCGCTCGCGCGCACGGGCCCCGCCACCGCGAGCACGAGGTTCGATCCCGCGTAGAAGCGCTGGTGATGCGCGCGCACCTCCCGCCGCGACAGGCGCCGGACGATCTCCGGCGTGCCCGCGATCTTGTAGCCGAGCGGGTGGTCGCCGAAGACGATCCGCTTCGACAGGTTGTCGGGATCGATGTCGCGCCCGTCGGCGTCCACCTCGTCGAGGATCTCCTCCAGGATGACCTCGCGCTCGACGTCCATCTCCTTGAGGAGCGGCCGGCGGATGAGGTCGCCGAGGATCGCGAGGCCGGTGCCGACCTCGTCGGGGTGGATGGGCGTGTAGTAGCAGCCGTGGTCGCGCGCGGTGATTCCGTTCAGGCTCCCGCCCGCGCTCTCCACGGCGGCGTTCATCGCGACCGTGTCCGGCCACGCGAGCGAGCCGCGGAAGAACAGGTGCTCGAGGAAGTGCGAGACGCCGTTTTGCGCCGCCGTCTCGTGGCGGGAGCCCGCGCGCACGTAGAGCGCGATCATGGCGGAGTGGAGGCCCGGCGCGCGCGCCGTGAGCACGCGCAGCCCGTTCGGCAGCACGGTCTTGTGCACCTCGCCCCAGTTCTCGCGCGGACGCCTCGGTCGGGCCGCCACGCGCTGGCGGGGGTCGCCGGCGCGGATCATCGCCCCGGCCTTCTGCGGGAGGAGCTTGCGCCGCTTCCGCCGGATCTCGTGCCTCGGGTGCCTCATCTCGTGCTGGCCGCCTCCACCGGTTCGTCCGTCCGTTCGTCCGCCGCCGCCGGTAGGCGGACGACGAACGTGGTCCCTCGCCCGACCGCGCTGTCGCAGCGGATCGAGCCTCCATGCTCCTCTACCACCTGCCGGGTGAACGCGAGCCCGAGCCCGGTGCCGCGCTCCTTCGTCGAGTAGAACGCCTCGAAGATGCGCGTCAGGTCACCTGGGGGGATACCCCCGCCGGTATCCGAAACCTCGACCTCGATCGCGTCCCTCTCACGACGGGTTCGGATCGTCACGACGCCGCCCGAGGGCATGGCCTCCCGGCTGTTGCGGACGAGGTTCAGGAACACCGCCCGCAGCTGCCCTTCGTCCGCGCGCACGGCCGGCAGCACCGGCGCCAGCTCGCGACGGAGCTCGATGCGCGCCGCGGCGAGCTCGGGGCCGAGGAAGTCGAGCAGGCCGCCGAGGAGCTCGTTGAGATCCTGCCGCGCGAGTGCCGGCTTCGGGAGCCGCGCGAAGCGTAGATACTCCTCCGCCACCCCGTTCAGCCGGTCCACCTCGCGCGAGATCGCCGCCACGAGCTGGATCGCCTCGCGCGGCGGGGCGGAGAGCTCCCCGAGCTCCTCCGCGAGGAGCTCGGTGTTGAGGCCGATCGCGTTCAGCGGGTTGCGGATCTCGTGCGTGATCTGCGCGGAGATCCGGCCGACCGCGGCGAGGCGCTCGGCCCGGCGCAGCTCCTCTCGCTGCCGGTCGAGCGACGCGGCCATCGCGTTGAACTCGCGCGCGAGCAGGCCGATCTCGTCGCGGCTCCGCACCTCCACCTGGCGCGAGAGATCTCCCGCCGCGACGGCCTTCACGCCCTGCGTGAGCGTCTCGATGGGCGCGAGCAGCCGCTGCGAGAGGAGCGCGGCGGCGACCCCGATGCCGAGGGCGACGAGCGAGTAGAGGACGATGAGCACGACCGTCCGCCCCTCGGAGCGCTCGGCGGCCCGGACGCGGTCGGCGCTGCGGCTCTCGAGGGCGACCTGGAGCAGCTTCACGTCCAGCGAGAGGCCCTTCTCGAGCTGCCGGACCTCCTGCGCGCGCGCCTCGAACGTCTCCGCCGTGGTCGGATCCTGACCCTCGCCGGCCTCGAGCGCGTCGAACAGCGCTCGCGCCTTCCGATCGTACTCCGACCAGCGGGTGCCGAGCGCGGCCAGCCGGCCCTGCACGTCGTCGAGGAAGCGCGCGTCGTCGTCGCGCGCCAGGAGCCGCGCGTCCGCGACGACGCGGTTCGCCTCCTCGATCTTCTCCCGGACGAGCGCTGGAAAGTGCGCCCGCGCGACCGGCAGGTAGGCTTGCCGCGCAGCGCGATCGAGCGCCCGCGCCTCGAGCGCCCTGGCCGCGACCCAGTCCTTCGTCTCGAGCTGCGCGGCGATGCGCGTGAGCGGCAGGTACCCGGAGGAGAGCAGCTGGAGGTCTCGCCGCGCGTCGTGCAGCCGCACGATCGAGAAGACCGCGACCGCGCCGAAGGCCACGAGGGCCACCGCGAAGGTGAGAAAGATGCGGGTGGCGACGCGTCGCATGCGAGGGCGGGCGATCCTATTACGGCGCGCCCGCGCCGCCCCGCCCAAATCGTTCCTAACCCCTGGAGTCGACGGGCGCCCGTGGCGTGCGCCCGCCCGCTCCGCTCCTTCCCAAGATGCAGGGAGGTCTGCTAGTTAGCGGGGTCCTCCACCGGAGCACATCCCCCATGACCGGACTCTTCGCCTTCCTCGCCCTCGTCGGCGTCCTCGCGGCCGTCGGCTTCTTCCTCTCCGCTCGCGCCGCGAAGGCCGAGCTCGCCGCCCGCGCGGGCGATCGCGCGAAGCTCGAGGCGGACGCGGAGGCGGCGCGGAAGGCGGTCCAGGACGCGAAGGCTGAGGCCAGGAAGACCCGCGACGACGTC
>DATIDF010000303.1:0-4472 GCA_035456445.1 Anaeromyxobacter sp. | reverse complement strand
CCGACCCTCGACCCCGACCCTCGACCCCGACCCTCGACCCCGACCCCGACCCCCGACCTCCGACCCTCGACCCCGACCCTCGACCGCCCTCGACCTCGACCCCGACTTCGACCCCGACTTCGACCCCGCGGCGCGCGCGTCCTCCGCGCGGTAAGTCACCGCCATGCCGAACCCCCTCGATCGCATCGACGCCCTCGCCCTCGAGCAGGCCAAGCGCGTCCTCGAGACGCCGGATCTCGCCATCCAGCTCGCGAGCCGCGTCGGGCGGCCCATCGAGCGGCTCGTCGAGAAGCTGCCCGCGCGCACGCGAGAGATCGTCACCTCGGCGACGCGCACGGCGCTCGAGAAGGGGCTCGAGCTCGCCGTGCGGAGCATCGACTTCGAGGAAGCGCGGAGCGGCGGCCGGATCCTGGCTCGCGTGACGGGGGCGCGGACCGCGGGACCCGCCGACCTCGCTCACCGCGCCGCCGTCATCGCCTCGGGCGCGCTCGGCGGCGCGCTGGGCGCGGCGGCGCTCCCGCTGGAGCTGCCGCTCTCGACGACGCTCATGCTCCGCTCGATCGCGGACCACGCGCGCGCGCAGGGCGAGGACCTCACCGCGCTTCGCGTGCGGCTCGAGTGCCTGGGGGTGTTCGCGATGGGCGGCCGGGCCGCCAGCGACGATGCCGCCGAGTCCGGTTACTTCGCGGTGCGCGTGGCGCTCGCGCAGGCGGTCGCGCACGCGGCCGAGCAGCTCGGAACGCGCGCCGTCGCCGGGGTCGCCGCGGAGCGCGGCGCGCCCGCCGTGGTGCGGCTCGTCGGGCTCATCGCCCAGCGGTTCGGCACGAGCGTCGCGCAGAAGGCGGTCGCGCAGACGGTGCCACTGGTGGGCGCGCTCGCAGGGGCGGGCATCAACTCCGTGTTCATCCAGCACTACCAGAGGACGGCGTGGGGGCACTTCACCGTGAGGCGCCTCGAGCGGGCGTACGGAGCGGACGAGGTGCGACGGGCGTACGAGGACGTGCCCACCTAGCCAGGACCGCGATCGACGACGATCGTCGGACCGCGCCGCATCCCTCGCTCGCCTCCCGCTTGCCTCGAGGGCCCTTCTATCGTACACCGACGATGAATGGCCACTCCGCTGAAGAAGGTCCCCACCTGCCCGCCGCCGCCGCCGGCGCACGACGAACCGGACCTGCGCCCCGTCGAGGGTGCCGACGCCGACGAGGAGCTCTCGCTCCTCGCGAAGGCGGTCGGGCATCCGGCGCGGGTCCAGATCCTTCGGCTGCTCGTGCGCCGCGAGGCGTGCATCTGCGGCGACATCGTCGACGAGCTCCCGCTCGCCCAGTCCACCGTCTCGCAGCACCTCAAGGTGCTCAAGGAAGCGGGCCTCGTCCGCGGCGAGATCGACGGCCCGCGCGTCTGCTACTGCATCGAGCCCCGCACCCTGCGCCGCCTCAAGTCCCTCGTCGGGAGCCTGTAGCCCATGCCCGAAGCCCTCCTCGTCGCGCCGGCGCGAGAAGGCGTGACCCGCCGCCTCTCGTTCCTCGATCGCTACCTGACGCTCTGGATCTTCCTCGCCATGGGCGCGGGCGTGGCGCTCGGGTTCCTCGTGCCGAGCGTCGTCCCCGCCCTGGACCGGTTGTCCGTGGGGACGACCTCGATCCCGATCGCGATCGGGCTCATCCTGATGATGTACCCGCCGCTCGCCAAGGTTCGGTACGAGGAGCTCCCTCGCGTCTTCCGCAACGGGAAGGTCCTCGGGCTGTCCCTCGTCCAGAACTGGGTCGTCGGGCCGATCCTGATGTTCGCGCTGGCCGTGGTCTTCCTGCGCGACCGCCCCGAGTACATGGTCGGCCTCATCCTCATCGGCCTCGCCCGATGCATCGCGATGGTGATCGTCTGGAACGACCTGGCCAAGGGGGACACCGAGTATTGCGCCGGCCTCGTCGCGTTCAACTCGATCTTCCAGGTGCTGTTCTTCTCGGTCTACGCGTGGGTCTTCATCACCGTGCTGCCGGGGTGGCTCGGCCTCGAGGGCGCCGAGGTCCACATCACGATCGGCGAGATCGCGCAGAGCGTGTTCATCTACCTCGGCATCCCGTTCATCGCAGGAATGGCGAGCCGGTTCGGCCTCCGCGCGCTGAGGGGCGAGGAGTGGTACCGCAAGGTCTTCATCCCGCGGATCTCGCCCATCACGCTCGTCGCGCTCCTGTTCACGATCATCGTGATGTTCTCGCTCAAGGGCGAGACGATCGTGCAGGTGCCTCTCGACGTGGTGCGCATCGCGATCCCGCTCCTCGTCTACTTCGTGCTCATGTTCTTCGTGTCCTTCTTCATGAGCCGGAAGGTCGGAGCCTCGTACGGCCAGACGGCCACGCTCTCCTTCACCGCCGCCTCGAACAACTTCGAGCTCGCCATCGCGGTCGCCGTGGCGACCTTCGGGATGGGTCACGGCGCGGCGTTCGCCGCGGTGATCGGGCCGCTCGTCGAGGTCCCCGTGCTGATCGGGCTCGTCACCGTCGCGCTCAGGCTCCGCGACCGCTTCTTCCCGGGTGAGAGCGCGGAGCTCGCGGGGGTGAAGAGCTGCGCCGGCAGCTTCCCCGGGACCGGGAAGGCGAGCCCGTGACCGAGGCGGGCTGGTACCCCGAGGCGGAGGAGCTCCGGAGGCTCAGGCCGCGCCACGTCCTCTTCCTGTGCGTCGCCAACTCGGCGCGCAGCCAGATGGCGGAGGGGATCGCCCGATCGCTCGCGCCGGCCGGAGTGACCGTCTCGTCCGCGGGATCGCAGCCGTCCAGGGTGAACCCGCTCGCCATCCGCGCGCTCGACGAGATCGGCATCGACATCCGCTCGCACCGCTCGAAGTCCGTCGAGAGCATCTCTCCGGAGGGCGTCGAGGCGGTGATCACGCTCTGCGCCGAGGAGGTCTGCCCGGTGTTCCTCGGGAAGGCACAGCGCGTCCACTGGGGCCTGCTCGATCCCGCCGGCGCGGGGAGGACCGAGGAAGAGCAGCTCCAGGCATTCCGCGACGTCCGCGACGAGCTCCGCCGTCGCCTGTCCATCGTCTTCGGCCGCTGATCACGCGCTCGTGAGGGCGAGCCGATCTCCTCCAGCCGTCACGCCCCCGGCGGCCGCTCGCACGCGATCCTGAGCACCGCCCCCTCCGCCGTCCCCGCCAGGATCTCGTCGTTCCCCACCCACACCGCGGACACCGCGAGTCGCTCGAGTCCCAGCGGCCGCCCCGCCCCGAGTCCCGCAGCGCTCGCGCGCGCGAACACGAGCCCACCCCCCTGCGTCCCGACGACCACCGCGTCGCCCGCGGTGGCCGCGGCGCCCGGGTTCACCTCGTTCGCGCGCGCATCGGCGAGCCGGAGCGCCGCGACCTCGCCCTCCGGCGAGAGGCGGACGAGGCCGCCGTCATCGGTCCCGGCCAGCGCCCCGGCTCCGAGCGGCGCGAGCGCGGTGACGACGTTCGTCGCCGCGCCCGGCGCGCCGAACACGAGCGGGTGCCAGCGCGCGATCCGCGAGAGGAGCGGAGCGTCCAGGTTGGCGAGCGGGAGCGAGTAAGCGCCCGAGGCGGTCCCGATCCAGAGGTCCGTGCCGGTCGCGGCGAGGGCGGTCGCGCGGACCGGCTCGCCGTCCGGCCCCGTCACTGCCATCGGCTCGGCGCCGCGCTCCGCCGACACGCGGAACACGCCGCGCGCCGTCCCGGCGTAGAGCCGCGACCCCCCGCGCACGAGCGCGGTCACGCCCTCGCCGCGCAGGAGGACGAGGGCGCGTCGCTCGGCGTCGAGCGCCACGAGCCCGCCCTGCGTCGCGGCCCACACGAGCCCGTCGTGCTCGGCGAGGGCGTTCACGAACCGCTCGCGCCCCTCGAGCCCGGCGATCGCCAGGGCGGCTCCGTCTGGCCCGAGCCGCACCACGCCGTCGTCGAACGTGCCGACGAGCGTCGCGCCGTCCGACGCGGCGAGCACCGCGGTGACGCGCCGGCCCACCCGCGCGAGCTCGGCGCTCGCGCAGGGCGGCAGCTCGGCGAGCGCAACGGGCGCCTCCGGCGCGAGCGACGGATCGCTCGCGGCCGGGAGCGCGAGGTGGCGGAGCCGGGCGCGCTCGCTCCAGGCGAGCGAACCGGCGGCCGCGGCAGCGAGCGCCGCGCCGGAGATCGCGACGGCGACGAGGGCCCCGCCCAGCGCGGCGCCGCGCCGGGACCGCGCGCGTTGCGCGGTCGGGACGCGCGCCGGCGCGACGGCGGGGCGGAGCGCGATGGCGAGGAGCTCGGCGCGACGGCGGCCGTGTCGGGCCCCGCCGAGCCGGAGCAAGGTCGCGGCGATCGCCGCTGCAGCGAGGGCGAGGGCCACGGGCGCGGCACCGGCGCCGGGGCCGCCGCCCGCAAACACAAGAGCGCCACTCGAGCCCCCCGCTCCCACCCTGAGAGAGAGGCGCCGCCGGCGCAACTTCGCCCCGGCGGCGGAGGCGCACCCAGCCACCGCCGC
>DATIDF010000302.1:0-2825 GCA_035456445.1 Anaeromyxobacter sp. | reverse complement strand
TTCCTCGAAGGGAAGATCGGCGCCTCGGTCGGCAACCCCCTGCTGGACGTCCGGGACGATCCGCACGTGCCGCGCGGCCTCGGCTCGCGCCTCTACGACGGCGAGGGGCTCGCCGCGCATCCGTTCCCGGTGTTCGAGCGCGGCGTGCTCCGCGCGTACTACGTGGACACCTACTACGGCCGGAAGCTCGGCATCCCGCCGACGACCGCGCGCAGCTCGAATCTCGCCTGGTCGCTCGGCGAGCGAACGCAGGCAGAGCTCCTCGCGGATCTGAGAGAGGGCGTGCTGGTCACCGGATTCCTCGGCGGGAACTCGAACGGCACGACCGGGGACTTCTCGCTGGGCGTGCGCGGATATCGGGTGCGCGCCGGTGCGCTGGCGGAGCCGGTCGGCGAGATGAACGTCTCCGGAAACCACCTCGAGCTCTGGAAGCACCTGGCCGCGGTGGGTAACGACCCATATCCGTACTCGTCGATGCGCACGCCGACGCTGGTGTTCGAGGGCGTGCAGTTCGCCGGAACGTGAAAGGCGTACGAGCCGTGGCGTACGAGCCGTGGCGGCGTCGGAGCCGCACCCACAGTCGAGGGCCTTGCGCGCGGACGGACGGTGCACGTCAGAGCTGGCGGGTCCAGTCCCGCCGAGGAAACCGGCCGGACTTCCAGGGGCCGTTTGGGGGTCGCCCCCAGCGTTCGAGCCCGCCGGATTTGCGCCTGCCGCCGGGCGTCCGTAGTTCTTAAGGCGTGATGGTCTCCGTACTAGTGGTCGACGACGAGAGCGACATCCGTGAGGCCGTGGCGGAGGTGCTCGCGGACGAGGGCTACGTGGTGCACGGGGCCGGTGACGGAGCCGAGGCGCTTCGCAAGGCGCGGGCCGTCCACCCGGACATCGTGCTCCTCGACCTCATGATGCCCGGCATGAACGGCTGGGAGTTCCGCGCGGCGCAGAAGGGCGATCCCGAGCTGTCCGACATCCCGGTGGTCGTGCTCTCGGCGCTCGGTCGCGTGGCCGGCATGGACGCGGCTGGCTTCATCCAGAAGCCGTTCGATCTGGACGAGCTGCTCGACGCGGTTCGTGAGCACGCGGACGATCACGACGGTTCGGGCGGGGGCGGGCACGCCCACGCGCCGCACGCGCCCTCGTAGCATCCGACCTCTCGCACGCTAGTGAGAGACGTCTGCGCCCTGCTCCCCGAGGAGCCAGGCGAGCGCCGCCTCCGTCTCGCGCTGTAGCGCCGCCAGATCCTCGGTGAAGAGATGCGTCGCCCGCGGCACCGCCGCGAGCCGGCGAGGGCCGCGCGACCCGGCGATCGCGAGCCGCACCTCGTCGGCCGTGCCGAACTCGTCGTTCGCCGCCTGGACGATCGCGATCGGCTTCTCGATCTCCGTCACCTGCGCCGTGTCGCGGATGACGTCGAGGTCGGCGGAGCGGAGCGCGAGCCCGGCGAGGAGGAGCCCGCGGACACCGGGATCGCGGCCTCCCACGACGAGCGCGATCCACGCGCCGAAGGAGAAGCCGCAGGAGAGGCGCGCGAGGTCCGGCCGCTCGCGCGCGAGCCAGGCGAGCGCGGCGCGCGCGTCGTCGGCCTCGCCTCGGCCGCCGTCGTAGGCGCCTGCGCTCCGGCCGACGCCCCGGAAGTTGAAGCGGAGCGCGACGCCGCCCTGAGTCCGGACCGCCTTCGCGAGCCGATGGACTGCGTGCGTGTGCATCGTGCCGCCGAAGCGCGGGTGGGGGTGGCACAGCAGCGCCGCGAAGCGCGGCGCGGCGCCGCGTTCGCCGAGGGGTTCCTCGAGGAGCGCCTCGAGTCGCCCCGCCGGTCCCGGGATGTCGAGCTGCACGCGTCCCTCCCGCTGTGCCGGGCGCCGCTGACTCCTGGTGAGCCCGTGAACGAGCCCGCGCCCGACACACCGGGCTCGGACTCGGGCCTCGCGCGTCAGGAGAGCAGCGACTCGAACAGCCGCCGCCCGTCGTCGCGCCCGAGGATCGCCTCGGCCGCGCGCTCGGGGTGCGGCATGAGCCCGACGACGTTCCGGCGCGGGCCGCCGGCGATCCCGGCGATGTCGCGCGCGGCGCCGTTCGGTGCGCCGCCCACGTAGCGGAACACGACGTTGCCCTCGCCCTCGAGCCGGTCGAGCGTCGCGCCGTCCGCGAAGTAGTTCCCCTCCGCATGCGCGACCGGCATCGTGAGCGTCTGCCCGCCGAGCCCCCGCGTGAGCGGCGTCTCGCCGCCCTCGACGCGGAGCGTGACGTCCTTGCAGATGAACTTGAGCGAGGCGTTCCGCATGAGGACGCCGGGCAACAGCCCCGACTCGCAGAGGATCTGGAAGCCGTTGCAGATGCCGAGGACCGGGCCGCCCTGCTTCGCGAAGTCGACCACGTCCTCCATCACCGGCGAGAAGCGCGCGAGCGCGCCACAGCGGAGGTAGTCGCCGTAGCTGAAGCCGCCGGGCAAGATCACCGCGTCGAGCCCGGAGGGCAGCCGGTCCTTGTGCCAGACGTACTCGGCGTCTTGCCGGAGCACGTGCTTCACGACGTGATAGACGTCGTGGTCGCAGTTGGAACCGGGGAAGGTGACGATTCCGATCTTCATGGTTGCCCGCTCGCCCCGAGCGCTCGTGCAGAGGGTGGCCGCTCACCCTGGGCCTGTCGAAGGGTGAGCCTGTCGAATGGAGAACCGGCGGACGAGCGCGTCACAGCTCGATCCGGTAGTCCTCGATGACCGTGTTCGCGAGGAGCTTCCTGCACATCTCCTCGAGCCGCTTGCGCTCCTCGGCCGCGGGCGCGGCCTCGTCGATCGTCACCTCGATGTACTTCCCGAGGCGGACGTC
>DATIDF010000301.1:0-7148 GCA_035456445.1 Anaeromyxobacter sp. | reverse complement strand
GAGGGGAGTGAGACGGGGCGAGGCGAGCTCGACCCCGACCGCGACCGCGACCGCGACCCCGACCGCGACCGCGACCGCGACCGCGACCCCGACCGCGACCGCGACCCCGACCCCGACCCCGACCGAATTTCTCGAGGCCGTGCGTCCCGGAGCTGCTCGAGGGCGCGCCGCCGCCTGAGCGTAGCGCCGCCGCAGGCGGCGCGGAGTCGAAGGACGAAGCGAAGCCGAGGGACGCCCTACTCCGCTCCTACCTCCTCCGCGATCGCCCGGAGCTCCGGTGTCTCCGCTGCGAGCTTCCCCCGCGCCATCGCCCAGCGGAGCGTATCCCTGACCATCTCGTCGAACGGCCGTATCGCGTAGCCGAGCTCCTGCTCCGCGCGCGCGCTCGAGACGAACGTGTAGAGCGCGGCGGCGCGCGCGAGCTCGCGCGTCATGGCGGGCCGGCCGCCCGCGAGCCGGGCACGGAGCTCCTGCAGCGCGGCGGCCACGAGCGCGAGGGTGAGCGGGATCTTCGGCGGCGGCTTCACCCCAGCGATCGCGGCGACTCGCGCAATCATCTCGCTCACGCGCAGGTTGTGGCCGCCGAGCACGTAGGTCCGGCCAGGGCGGCCGCGAAGGAGCGCCTCGACGTGCCCCCTCGCGACGTCGCGCACGTCGCAGAACGACGCGCCGCCCTCGACGTAGGCGGGGATGCGCCGGCGGACGATCGCGACGAGCGTCGCCGCGGACG
This sequence comes from Anaeromyxobacter sp., assembly GCA_035456445.1. Lineage (GTDB taxonomy): Bacteria > Myxococcota > Myxococcia > Myxococcales > Anaeromyxobacteraceae > Anaeromyxobacter. Next base: position 6,418 of record DATIDF010000301.1, on the reverse strand, counting down.
TCCCGTGAACGTCACCCGGACCGAGCACGTACGCCGGGCGCACGACGACGACCGGGAGCCCCGCGGCAGCGAGCGCGAGCGCAGCGCGCTCGCCGTGGAGCTTCGAGACGAAGTACGGGATCCCGAGCGCCTCGGCGTTCCCGGCCGTCTCCTCGTCGGCAATGGCGGGTGCGCGGGTACCTCCGAGCACCGACGTCGAGGAGGTGAGCACCGCGCGCGCGACACCCGCCTCCTTCGCCGCGCCGAGGACCACCTCGACCGAGCGCGCGTTCGCCGCCATGAGCGCCGCGCGCGTCGCACGGAACCCGGCGATCCCAGCGGTGTGGACGACCGCCTCGCAGCCGGCGAGCGCGCGCCGTACGGCCGCCGGATCGAGCACGTCGCCGCGAAAGATCTCGAGCGCGAGTCCGCTCGAATGCCGCACCTCGGCGCCCTCCTGCTCGAGCGCCGACGTGTCCGACCGCTCGCGGGCGAGCACCCTCACCGCGTGCCCGCGCGCCAGGAGCTCGCGCGTCACCGCACCGCCCAGGAACCCCGTCGCGCCGGTGACGAGGACGCGCACGCTCGCTAGACGTCGACGGCGCAGTGACGCAAGACCGTGTCGAGCAGCGCGCCGAGATCGAACGGCTTCGACAGGTAGGCGTTGGCGCGCGGGAGTGGCATCGCGGCCGTCGGCGCTGCGCCCGTCATCAGCACCACCGGGATGTCGCGCAGCGTCATGTCTCCGCGAAGCTCGTCGATGAGCTCGGCACCGTTCATCACCGGCATCACGAGATCCACCATGATGAGGTCGGGGCGCGCGGTGTTTCGCAGCCAGCGGAGCGCCTCCCTGCCGTTCTCCACCGGAGCGACGTCGTAGCCCTCGGACTCGAGGCACTCGGCGACGCTGTCGCGGATGCCAGAGTCGTCCTCGACGAGGAGTATGGAGCGAGGGGTCGTCATGACGAAGACGCCCCCCTTATACCGCGTGCCCCGCGGGGGGGTCGCGGCTCCGACGGGGAACCCTACCGAAAGAGCGAGCGGCAGCGTCGACGCTCGGTGATTCAGATCGTCAGCGTGCTGCCCGGCTGCGTCTCGAAGACGGGCGCCCCCGGCACCCCGTCGATGGGCGGGTGCCCTGGTGGGAGGCGCGGCGAGATGGGCGGATGGGCGAACGTGCCCTGAGACGCGTTCTCGCCCGTGGCCCCGCAGCCATGGGCGGCCCGGAGGCTGCCGACCATCGCGTCGAGCTGTTCACGCGCGCTCGCGTCGCCTCCGTGCAAGGCCCCGAAGTACTGGCGGGCGAGCTCGGGGTCCTCCAGCATCCGGGAAACCGTGAAGCCCGAGCACAGGTCCTGCCCCGGTCCGAACGAGCGCCGGGCGGAGCCGATGAGGACACCCACCACGAGGGCACCGAGGACGACGGCGAAGCGCTTCATGACCCCTCCCGGGCGGAACGTCCGCCGCCCTCCGAGATCGATGTAAGCGCGACCCCGTCGCGGAGCCCGCCCGCACGCGCGCCCCACGATTGCCCGGTTGGGTCGAGGCGAGGAAACGCACGTGTGCTTGCCTACGACCAATGCCCGACAGTAGGGGCTTCGACCTCGGGCCTCAGAAAGACCCCGCGCTTCCAGACTCCTCCCTGTGCTGTTCGACGTGCGACCTTTCAGCCACGCCTGCGCTGCACGGTCGTCCGTGTGCCCGGTTCGGCAACGTCGGCAACGCATCGCGCGTCTCGCGACGGCCCGACCTGCATCGTGCCTACGGCCGGAAGCGACGCTCGATGCGGTGGCGGAGCAGGTCGACGAGCGCCTCGGCAGTCGTCACCGACGGCTCGAGCGCGAGGCGGAGCTTCGCACGCAATGGGAGGGCCGCGGATGCCTGAAGCGGGCCCCCGCGCGCAGACACGACGGACGAGGCGTCGGGAGGCAAGGTGACCTCGTACGGAGCGAGGTACAGGTCCGCGAAGCGCCGCAGGAGCCCGCCCGCGGTGAGCCGTTCGCGCTCGGCGGGCAGCATCTGGAACCCGAGGGTGGTCCCGGCGAGCTGGACCGTCACCTCCGCGACCAGGCCGAGCCGGAGCGCATGCGGCGCGAGCGCCTCGAGGCCGTCGAGCTCGCCGTAGCGCCAGTAGCTCCGCAGGATCGCGCCGCACCCCGCGCAGACGACCCCGTGCCGCTCGTCGAGCCCGCGCGTGCGCAGGAGGTGCCGCGCCGGCCCCCGCGCGCCGCACGCATCGCATGCCTCCTCGGGTCCGAGCGCGGCGAGCACCTCTCGCGCGAGCCCTGCGACGCGGTCGCGCTCGAGCGCGATCCGTACGCCGGCGAGCAGCTCGGGCTCGGCGAGCTGGACGCCGGCGACGATCTCCTCGCCGTGCGCGCGCGCGCCGACCACGAGGTGGCGGGGCAGGCGCGCGAGGAGCCGCGGCAGCTCCGGCGCCTCCGGGAGCGCCCCGCGGAGCCGCTCCCATGTCGCGGCCCAGCCCTCCGCGCGCCCGATCGCGTCCGGGGGACGGCCGCCCGCCTCCTCCGCGTAGAACGCGAGCAGCGTGAGCGCCGCCTCCTCGGGCGCCGCCTGCGCGGCGTCCTCGAGCCGGCGCGCGAGCTCCCGCGCCGCGGGCGTCGCGCGCCGCCGCTCGAGCCGCGCCGCGCCCATCCGCACGAGCCCACCCTCCGCGAGCGGATCGAACGCCCGCCGCACGCCCGTCGGCCCGCGCCTCACGATCTTCGTCATGACCGCCGTCCTCGCACGCGCGACCTCGCGTGCCGCCGTGCCGATCCGACCGAGCCGCAGGAGCGCGTCCGCGTACGCGGCGCGCGCCTCCTCGGCGAGCTCGGCGCGCGTCTCCTCCAGGAGATCCCCGCCCGCCTGCGCACGACGGCGCGACTCCGCGAGCAGCCGCGCCGTGTCGCTCCTCAGGAGCCGCTCGCGCTCGCGCCCGAGCGCCGCCCGGATCCGCTCCAGCGCCGCCGTCCGCCTCTCGAGGTGCGCGCGCCGCTCCTCGGGTGAGACCTCGCCGTCGAGCTCCCCGGCTCCGAGCCGTTCGGACATGAGCTCGAGCGTGGCGAGATCGCCCGCCTCGTACGCGGCGTTCACGCGCGCCATGAGGTCGCCGAGCCGCTCCCGCGCGCCGTCGTCCCGGGCGAGGTCGGGGTGCAGCAGGCGCGCGAGGGCGCGGTGCAGGCGCTTCAGCGCGAGCTCCTCCGGCTCGAGGACGGTGTCCTCGCCCTCGTCCGCGTCGTACGCGGCCTCCGGATCCTCCGGCGCTTCATCCCACGCGAGCGCCGCCCTCGCCGCGCGCGCCGCCGCGGCCACCGCGCCTGAGCTCGCGATCGCGGAGCGGCGCGCGGACGGTGTGGGCTCTTGGCTCCTCCGTAGGCCGTCGGCGAGCGCGGCGAGCCGATCCTCCAGCGCCTGGATCCGGCGGACGAGGCGCTCCGCGGCGTGGACCTCCTGGAACGCGTCCCCGAGAACGCGCTCGTACGCGCGCGCGAAGTCGGCGAGCGCGGCGGAGAGCGTCTCGACCTCGAGGTCGAGCGCGGTCACCTCGTCGAGGGTCGCACGGAGCCGCGCCTCGGCGACGACGGTCGCCGGATCGGGAGCGGGCCGCCCAACGTGCACCAGCGCCGCCCGCACCGAACGCGCCCGCGAGTCGCCCATCGGCGACGTTGTATCACCGGCCCGCGCCGGCCGCGAAACGTCTGGCCTCGCCCGCGGTACGCGGGCCCCGTACGATCGCCCATGCGCCGTAGGCGACGAGCGCGAGCGCGACGTACTGCGCGGGCGTGAGGCCGAGGTAGCGCGCGTCTGCGTACGCGACGTCTCGCGCGCGCAGGAAGTCGAGCACGAACCGGGCGAGGCCGTAGGCGACGGCGAGCAGCCCGAGGAGCCGATCGCGCATGACCCCGCGTCGGTGGAACACCCACAGGATCGCGGCGAGCGAGAGGAGCACGATCGCCTCGTAGAGCCCGAGGTCGTGACGACCGCCGTCCGGGAAGCGCACCGCGAGGAAGAAGTCCGTGTGCGACCCCGGGTGATCGTGCACGGTGAAGCAGCCGATGCGGGCGATGCCCCACCCCGGAGCGACGCCGAGCGCGAACGCGTCACCGTAGTCGTGGAACCGGATCCGCTTCCGCCGGAAGTAGACGGCCGCAGCGAGGATGCCGCCGAGGAGGCCGCCCATCGACGAGAGCCCCTCCCAGAACTTGAGGACGCGCCAGGGGTCCTCGAGCTCCTCGGGGTGGTAGAAGAACAGGTGCACGAGGTGTCCGACGATGACGCCCGTGAGCACACCGGCCACCGCGAAGTCGAGGATGACCTGCGGGTTCTTGCCCGTCTCCCGCGCGCCGCGCGCCGCGAGGTTCACCGCGGCGAGAATGCCGAGCGCGGACAGGACGCCGAAGGACTGGATCGTGAAGGGGCCGAGCGACAGGCTCGGCAGCTCGAACCATGGGATCAGGGCGAACGGCATCGGGCCGAGTGTTTACGACCAACCCCTCGCCCGGCCAAGGGAAAACGCGTGAGGCCGACCCCTCCGGCGCCGGGCGGACGGTCCACGGTCGCATGGCAGCTCGATGGGACGATCCGGTGAACGAGCCCGAGCCCGAGTCCGGCTTCTTCTCGGGCGCGGGGCCGGGCTCGCGCACGGGGTGCATCCGGGCCACGCGACCCCCCGCCGCGCCCCGGCTGTCCCGGGTCGCCAGCGGCGGAGTGCGCTATGTGCGCGACGTGGCCGACCGGTGGGAAGACCTGCGCGCGCTCACGGCGACGCTCTTCCCGGGCGCGCTGCTGGAGGCGGTCGAGCCGCTCGCCGCGGACGCCGCCGGCGGCGACGCCGAGAAGGCTATCGGCTACGGCGAGCCGCTCCGCGTCACGGTCCGCACACGAGACGGCGCGCGCCGCCGCTTCGTCTTCCGAACGCAGCGCGCCGATGCGTTCGGCCACGACCGGCGCGCCGACCGCGTGGAGGGGGCGCTCCTCTCCTACGAGCTCTTCAACGCGATCCCTGCGCACGTCCGCGCGCTCGACGTGGGAGTCGCGCGCGAAGGCGGCCGCCTCCTCTCGCTCGCCGGTACGGGCGAGCCGTACCTCGTGACGGAGTGGGCGGAGGGCGCGCTCTACGCGGAGGACCTCCGGCGGCTCGCCCGCGGCGGCACCGCGGCACCGCTCGATCTCGCGCGCGCCGGCGCGCTCGCCGGTTACCTCGCCGCGCTGCACGCGGAGAAGCTCGGCGATCCGGCGGCCTGGCGGCGCGCCGTGCGCGACCTCGTCGGCCATGGCGAGGGGATCTTCGGGATGGTCGACGCCTACCCGGTCGACGTCCCGGCGGCGCCGCCCGCGCGGCTCCGCGCGATCGAGGAGCGCTGCCTCGACTGGCGTTGGCGGCTGCGCGAGCGGGCGACGCGGCTCGCGCGCACCCACGGCGACTTCCACCCGTTCAACATCGTCTTCCGCCCGCCGGACGCCGGCGAGGACGGCTCGGGCTTCACGCTCCTCGACGCGTCGAGGGGCGGCAAGGGCGATCCGGCCGACGACGTCGTCGCGCTTTCGGTGAACTATCCGTTCTTCGCGCTCGACCACCCCGGCGCGTGGCGCGCCCTCGGGCCGCTGTGGCGCCGGTTCTGGGAGCGCTATCTCGCGGAGACGGGCGACGCCGCGGTGCTCGAGAGCGCCCCGCCCTACCTCGCATGGCGGGCGCTCGTGCTCGCCTCTCCCCGCTTCTACCCGCGCCTCTCCGCCACCGCGCGCGACGCGCTCCTCGCGCTCGCCGAGCGCGCCCTCGACGCGGGCCGGCTCGACCTCGTCTGGGTGGAGGCGCTCTTCCCGGAGCCCGCCCCGTGACGTCCGGCCGGCCGGGGGGCGCCGTCGTTTGGGTGACCGGGCTGCCCGCGTCGGGGAAGTCCACGTTCGCGCGCCGCCTCCGCGAGCGACTCGCCGCGCTGGGCCGCCCGGCCGCGCTGCTCGACGGGGATGCGGTCCGCGCCTCGCTCCATCCTCGCCCCGGCTACGACCCGGCCGCGCGCGCCGCGTTCTACGAGACGCTCGGGGACCTCGCGCTGCTCCTCGCAGGCGACGGGCTCGTCGCCGTGGTCGCGGCGACCGCCAACCGCCGGGCTTACCGCGACCGCGTGCGGGCGCGGGCCCCGCGGTTCGTCGAGGTCCACCTGGCCGTCGCGGCGGAGACCTGCGCCGCGCGCGATCCGAAGGGGCTCTGGGCGCGCGCCCGCGCCGGCGCCGCTCCCGAGCTGCCCGGCGCCGGCCAGGAGTACGAGCCGCCCGTCGCGCCGGAGGTGGTCGCGACGGGCGGGGAGGACGACGCGGCGGTCGATGCGGCGCTCGCGGCGCTCGCCTGATCTGGCGAGCGAATCGAGCCACCGCAGGGAGGGGGCCCCGCGCTTCGCGCTGATGATTCGTCAGAAGTCCGGCGGCCGGTTCCGCG
>DATIDF010000300.1:0-26194 GCA_035456445.1 Anaeromyxobacter sp. | reverse complement strand
GGGGTCGGGGTCGAGGTCGGGGTCGAGGTCGTGTCGGGGTTGGTACGCGTGCGGTTCAGCTCGACGAGAACGGTTTTGGCCATGGCGGCCCTCCTTCACCCCGGACAGGAGGCCGCCATGGCCAACCCCAGCTCGAGGCCGCCACCCATCCACAAGCGCCCAAATGCTTCAGCCGACGTGACGGGCGAAGCCCGGCGCGTCGGTTGATGACCGGGTCCCGCACGTCGCGGTCGAGGTCGCGGTCGAGGTCGAGGTCGAGGTCGACGTCGGGGTCGGGGTCGAGGTCACGTCACTACAGCGTGATCACCTGATCGATCTTCGCGCCCGAGAGGGCCTTGTACAAATCCGGGAAGCAGCCGATCGGGATCCCCTCGATGAGCTTGTCGGCGATGGCGCGCTGGTAGCAGCACTGGTCGCAGCCCATGAGCAGCATGCCCGTCTTTCGCGAGACGGCGGCGAGCCGCTCGCCGGTGGGGTTGCCGCGGACGAGCAGGTAGTTGTTGTCGACGAAGAAGAACATCCCCACCACGTTCGCCCCGTGCCGCCCCTCCTCGAGCTGCGGCACGATCATCTTCTCGAGGATGAAGGAGGCGTTCGGGGTCGAGAACACGTACGCGACGTTCATTCGGGCTCCTCCGTATCGGCCGCGGCGACGCGGATCGCCGCGACGACGAGATCCGAGCGGGCGTGGTGGCCGGGGTGGACGCCGGCGAGCGCCGCGCGCAGCCGGGGCGCGTCGAGCGCCGTCGGCGCGATCCCCCCCTCGAGCGCGGCACAGGCCACCTCTGCGTAGGCGATGAGCGAGGCGCAGCTCGTCGCGCGGAAGCGCGCGCGCACGACCCGTTCACCATCGGTCCACAGCCCGACCACGACCATCCGGTCGCCATCCGCCGCCCGACCCACGCGCGTCGCGCCGTCGAGCGGGCCGGCGTGGGCCGGATCGGAGAGGCAGTCCGCCACGGTCCGCATCGGTCCGTTGAGATGCCGGATCTCCGGCCGCCGCGCCACTCACTTCGGTGCCCCCGCTCGGGCCTCCGATCCACGTTCACGCTGAGAGCGCGGCCACCGCGCGGCGGACGGCGGCGACGGCCTCCGGGACCGCCGCGGCCACCGCGGGCGTGAGCCCCTCGCCCACCCGGTCCAGCTCCTCCGCCTCGATCGCGACGACCTCGATGCGCGTGGGCACGGGCGCGCCCGCCGCCGCCGCGCGCGCGAGCGCCGAGGGCATCCCGATCGCGTGGGGCGACGGTCCCTCCGGCGCGTGGAGGGCGTCGAGCGGGAAGGCGAGGACCGTCCCCGGCGGATGCGCGCCCGTCCGAACCGCGTCGACGACCACCACGCGGTCGAACCCCTCCATGTCGTCGAGGAGGTAGAGCCCGGCGGCGGCGCTGCGCCGGACGGTGACGCCGGACCCTTCGTCGCGCTGGAGCGCGTCCGCGACATGGAGCGCCACCGCGTCGTCGCGGCGAAGCGCGTTCCCCAGGCAGAGGACGAGGACGTCCATCCGCGTCACCCGCGCGGCGCGGCGGGGTCCGGCTCCGGCACGCGCCGGCGGATCACCTCGCGCACCGCACCGTCCCGCCCGCGGATCGTGACGACGAGCGGCAGCTCGCCGGGGAGCGCGTGCGACGCGCAAGCGTTGCAGGGGTCGTAGGCGCGGAACGCCATCTCGAGCTGGTTCAGGAGGGCCGGGTCGACCTTTCCGTTCCGGATGAGCCCGCGCGCCGCCTTGCGCACCGAGATCTGCACCGGCGCGGCGTTGTGCTGGGAGGCGACCACGAGGTTCGCAGCGGTGAGGAGCCCGTTCGCGTCCGCAGCGTAGTGGTGGATGAGCGTCCCGCGCGGCGCCTCCACCACGCCGACGCCCTCGCTCGGCCCCGCGAGCGGCGCGGGCACGGTCCGCACCTCCTGCGCGCCGAGGTCCGGGTTCGCCGCGAGCGCCTCGATCTCCTCCGCCGCCTGCAGCGCCTCGACGAGTCGCGCCCAGTGGAACGCGAGCGTCTGGTGCGCGGGCCACCCGAGCGCGTCGAAGAGCCGCTGCCGCTCCGCCTCGGCGAGCGGGGTCGCCATCGTCCGCGCGACGTTGAGGCGCGCGAGCGGGCCGACGCGGTAGAGCCCGCTCTCGGCGCCCTCCGTGAATCCCGTCCATCCCTTCGCCCTGAGGAACGTGAGCTTCGCGTAGGTCCAGGGCTCGACGCGCTCGGCGAGGTGGAGGAGCCAGTCCTTCGGCTCGAAGCGCGCGAGCTCGCCGCCCTGCGGATCCACGACGCGGAGCTGGCCATCGAGGAACGTGAGCCGGCCCGCCTCGTCCACCATGCCCATCGAGTGGCAGCGGACGCGGTAGATCTCGCTGGAGAGCGCCTCGCCGAACTCGCCGCTCCCGAGCACCGCCGCGCGGAACGACTCGAGCGTGTCCGCCGCGAACTGGACGAGCCGCGGCGCCACCTCGCGGGCGCGGCGGACGGTCTCGGCATCGAGCGGCCGGGAGATGCCGCCGGGCAGGGCGAACACCGGGTGGATGGTCCGCCCCGCTATGGCGGCCATGAGCTCGCGCGCCTCCTTGCGCACCGAGAGGATGCGCCGGCCGAGATCGGCGCCAACCTTCGCGAGCACGCCGATGACGCTCCGCATCGGCGCGGGCGCCGACGAGCCAGCGTAGAAGTCAGGCCCACCCATGTACCAGTAGTGGAGGAGGTGATCCTCGAAGATGAACAGGTCGTAGTAGAGCGCCTGGACGCGGCGTGCGGCGGCGGGCGCCACGACCCCGTACATCGCGTCGAGGGCGCGCGCCGCGGCGATGTGGTGCGCCGCCGGGCAGACGCCACACACGTGCGCGGTGAGCTGCGGCATCTCCTCCGCCGGGCGCCCCACGCAGAAGCGCTCGAACCCGCGCAGCTCCGGCACCTGCAGGAACGCGCTCTCCGCGTTCCCCTCCGCGTCGAGGAACACCTCGATCTTGCCGTGCCCCTCGAGCCGCGTGATCGGATCGATGGTGATCCGGCGCGTCATCGCTCGCCCTCCTCCGCGGGGGGAACGCGCGCCGGCACGAGCGCCGCCGCGTACGAGTAGCGCCAGAACGTGCCCGCCGGATCCGGCAGCGCCTCCGCGAGCGCGCGCAGCTCCTCCTCGCCGCCCGCGAGGAGCGACGCGAACGCCGACAGCATCGCCGCGCCCGGATCGCGCACGCCGTCGAGCGGGCCGAAGCAGCCGCGGCACGGCATGCCCACCTCGACGCAGCCGGGCTGGCACCCCTGCCGCGTGCCGGGGCCGAGGCAGACGAGCCCCTGCGCGAGGAAGCAGCGTTCCGGATCGAGCGCCGAGGTCGCGATGCGGCGGAGCGAGGTCACCTCGAGCCGCTCCGGGCGCGAGCCCTTGCGCGGACAGGTGTCGCAGAGCGCCGCGTTCGGCGCGAGCACCGCGCCTGTCGGCGGCAGGACGTCGCCGAGCAGCGCGTCGAGCGCCGCCGCGACGATCGCAGGCGAGGGCGGGCAGCCCGGGACGGTGTAGTCCACCGGAACGACGTCGGAGAGCGGCAGCGCGCGCGAGAGCAGCACGGGCAGCGAGAGCTCACGGCCGGCGGCCAAGGTGCGGCCGCCGGGGAGCGGCGCGTCCGGGTTCGAGACCGAGGCCGGCTTGCGGTAGGCGGCGTCGAGGATCTCCGCCGGCGACGACATGTTCCCGAGCCCGACCACCCCGCCCATGTGCGCGCAAGCGCCGAACGAGACGACGACGCGCGCCTTCCTGCGCAGCAGCCGCGCCCAGTCGTCCTGCTCGGTGAGCCGCACCGCCCCGCTCACGAACGCGACGTCGATCCCGCCGTCCGGCAAGGCCTCCACGTCGGCGCGCTTGTGATCGAGCGCGATCGGCCAGAGCACCACCTCGACGCGCTCGAGCAAGGAGGCGAGCCCCTCGCCGAGGTCCATCACCGCCTCCTCGCAGCCGCCGCAGGAGGCGTTCCAGTAGAAGGCGACGCGCGGCTTGCCGGGGGCGCGCGGCGCGTCGCGGACGGCGGGCGCGGCGGGGAGGGTGTGCAGGGCCGCGTCGAGCGCCCGCGCCGGGTAGTCGAGCGGCCCGAGGGCGCGGAGCGCCTCGGTCATGTCGCGTACCGTCGCCGCGAAGCGCTCGCCCTCGGCGGCGCTCGCCCAGGCGATCCGGAAGCGCGCGGGCTCGATGCCGGCCTGCTCGAGCGCGCGGACGAGCACCGCGTGGCGCGCGGCGGCGCGGAGGTTCCCGTCGAGGTAGTGGCAGTCGCCAGGGTGGCAGCCCGCAACCAGCACGCCGTCCGCGCCCTCGCGGAACGCCTGGAGCACGAAGGCCGGCTCGACGCGCCCCGTGCACATGACGCGGACGGTGAGGAGGCTCTGCGGGTACTCGAGCCGCGCCTGCCCGGCGCGGTCCGCGGCGGAATACGCGCACCAGCTGCAGAGGAAGGCGACGATGCGGGGCTCGTGGGCCATCGCGCTACCCTCCGCCCGCCGGCATGCGCAGCAGCGCCGTGATCTCCGCTGCGATCTGCGCACCGGTGAAGTGGCGCGCGGTCGCGGCGCCCGCCGGGCAGGCGGCGACGCACGTGCCACAGCCGCGGCAGTGGACCGCCGCGACCACCGCCCGGCCTGCGCCGTCGAGCGCGATCGCGCCGAAGGGGCAGGCCGTGATGCACACCGCGCAGCCGCCGCAGCGGGCGAGGTCGATCTCCGCCGCGAGCGGCTCGAGCGGGAGCCGATCGCCCGGGGCGAGCGAGGCGAGCACGAGCCCGGCCGCCGCGGCCCCGTCGCGGATCGCCTCGCGGATCGGGCGCGGGCCGGCCGCTGCACCGGCCACGTAGATCCCGGCGAGGCGCGTCGCGGTCGGCTCGAACGGGCTCGCCCCGCGCTCCGCCACGAACCCGCGCTCGTCCAGGTCGAGACGCAGCAGCTTCGCGAGGGCGACGGCCCCGTCGGGCGCGCGCGCCGGCGCGTGGATCACGACGAGCGCGGCGGTCCGCACGCCGCCATCCGAGAGCCGCGCCCGAACGCCGTCGGCGCAGGCCTCGAGCGCGCCGGGATCGATCGCGCCAGCGAGGAGCTCGACACCGTCCGCGGCGAGCGCCGCCGCGCGCCGCGCCGCGCCCGGCGAGCGGTCCAGCCCGCCCGCGATCGCGATCCGCGCCGCGGGGAGCTTCGCGCGGAGCAGCGCGGCGAGCTTCAGGATCTCCTCCACCGCGAGCGGCCCGTCCTCCTCGGCCGCCGTGGTCGCGAGCAGCACCGCGCCCGGCGCCCGCCCGCCCGGCCCGCGCACCTCGCCTCGCGTCGGGCCGTCCGGGTGCAGCATCCGCTCGAGCGCATAGCTCGAGACGACGCCCTCCGGTCCCTTCACCTCGCCGGGCTGCATCCCGGTCGCGATCACGATCGCGCCGGCGGTGACCTCGCGCGTCCGCTGCGGCTCGTCGAGGCGGACGGCGCCGAACGGGCACGCCCGGGCGCAGGCGTCGCACGCCTCGCCCGCGCCGCGCAGGCACGCGGCGGCGTCGATGGCGGAGGCGTACGGGAGCGCGCCGGGGTACGGGACCCCGATCGCCTTCCGCGCCGGTCCGCCGTCGGGGTCGGGGCGCGAGACGGGGCAGGCCGCGCTGCAGGCGCCGCAGCCGAGGCACCTCGCTGGATCGACGGCGCGCGGGGCGATCGCGATCTCGATCTGGAACCAGCCGTGCGCGCCGCGCACGCGGCGGACCTCGGCGCCGGTCAGCACCTCGACGCGCTCGGAGTGCAGCACCTCGTCGAGCACCGGCTCCATGAAGCAGCTCGCGCACTCGCCCGCGGGGAAGATCTCGTCGAGCCGGTTGGCGAGCCCGCCGAGCGCGAAGGTGCGCTCGACGAGGACGACCTTGCGGTCGCGCCGGGAGAGAGCGCGCGCGGCCGCGACGCCGGCGGCGCCCCCGCCCACCACGACCACGTCCGGCGAGACCGCCACGTCCGCGGCGGGGAGGAGCTGGTGCAACCGGACGCGCGCGAGCCCGGCCGCGACGAGGCGACGGGCGTGCTCGGTGGCGGCGCCAGGCTCCCCGCCGATCCACTCGACCTGTTCGCGCAGGTTCACGAGCTGCAAGTGCTCGGGCGAGCGGCCTGCCGCTGCGAGCACGCCGCGGAACGTCGCCTCGTGCTCCCGCGGCGAGCACGCGCCCACGACGACGCGCTCGAGGCCGCGCTCGCGGATCCGCGCCGCGAGCCAGGCCTTCCCCTCCGGCGAGCAGAGGACGTCGTGGACCGCCACGTCGTCCGCGCCTGGCCACGAGGACGGATCCCCGAGCGGGCCGAGCTTCACGAGCTCGCCCAGGTTCGGGCCGCAGCGACAGAGATAGATGCCGGTGGCGCCGTGCCCCGCCCCGAGGGTGGCCTCCGCCGGGCCCGGCTTCCGCGCTCCGCTCACTCAGTATTGAATCTGGATTACGACCCTCTGCCCGTCGGGACGTACGGAGAGCAGCGTCTTCTTGCGCCGCTCGCAGAAGGTCCGGATGTCCTTCTCGAACGTCGGACAGTCGCCCACGATTTCCACGACCGTGCCCGCCGGCGTCTCGGCGGTCTCGACGGCGAGCTTCAGCACGGGCTGCGGGCAGCGCATCCCGGAGCAGTCGATCCGCATCAAGTTCGTTGCCACTGGAATGCGTTCTCCTTGCGAGGCGCGCGGGTGGTGACCTGAGCAGTCGACCCCGGGCGGCGCTTCGGGAGGGCGCGTCGCTCGCGCGCTCATTCTGCCCGGTCGAAACGTTCGCTGATACGGATGGTCCGTGCTTCACGGCGCCGCACCCGGCGGACGCCCGCCCGGCCGGCTGACCTGCGAGCGTCAGTATTTCGCGTCCTCCGTCTCGATGAGCCCGTAGAGCTCGTCGGCGGCGGTCGCGCGCATGAGGGCCTCGCGGAAGGTCGCGTTCTTGAAGATCCGGCTGATGCGGGCGAGCGCCTTGAGATGGGCGCCCGCCGAGTTCTCCGGCGCGAAGAGCGTGAAGAACAGATGCGTCGGGCGGCCGTCGATCGCGCGGAAGTCGATTCCCTGCGCCGAGCGGCCGAAGGCCGCCACGAGGCCCGGGAGCCCGGGAACCTTGCCGTGCGGGATCGCGACGCCCTCGCCGATCCCGGTCGACCCGAGCTTCTCGCGCTCGAGCAACGTCTCGAGGAGGCGCTGCGCGTCGACCTTGTACGCCGACGCGAGTGGACGGCAGAGCTCCGCGAGCGCCGCCTGACCGGTCTGGCCAGCGAGGCTCGCGATCACTGCATCCGGCCGCAGGAACTCGACGATCTTCATGGGGAACCGGCGTCAGCTAACACAGGTGGCAACGCGCGGGCAAGACGGCAAGCGGAGCGTGGCTTCCTGCTGGGGGGACGCAGACGACGCGTCCCCCCAGCCTCGAGCTCGCTCGGGCGCAGGCTCCTCCGGCCGCGAGCTTCTCGCCGGGGGACGCACTCGATGCGTCCCCCCGAATCCAGCTCGACGTGTGCAGCGATCGCGCTCGCTCGTTCAGACGGCGCGCGCCTCGATGAGGCCGAAGCCACCGTCCTCGCGCCGGTAGACCACGTTCACCGCGCGGTCCTCTGCGTTCTGGAACACGTAGAACTTCGCGTCGAGCAGCTCGAGCTGGAGGATCGCGTCGTCGACCGTCATCGGCCTCGCCTGGAACTGCTCGCTCTTCACGACCCGGTGGCTCGGGCGCTCGGGGTGCTCGAGGAAGTCGAGCACGTCGTGGCGGACGTCGACCGGCGCCCACGGCGCGGGTGTGCCGTTCGACTTGTAATGGTTCGTGAGCTTCTCCTTGTGCTTCTTAAGCTGCCGCTCGATCTTGTCCGCGGCCTGGTCGATGGACGCGTACATGTCCGGCGAGCGGGCGGTGCCCCGGAGCAGGAAGCGCCCGGCCTTCACGGTGATCTCCGCGTGGTGATCGAGTTTGTCGACGTGCAGCACCGCGTGCGCCTCGCTCGGCCGGTCGATGTAGCGCTGGACGTGCTCGACGCGGCCTTTGACGTGCGACTTCAGGGCTTCGGTGGGCTCGAGGTGCCGGAAGGTGATGTTCACCTGCATTGACCGCCTCCTGTGGAGGACCGCAGAAATGCTTCGGCCGCGGACCGGAAGGATCTGGAATCCCCCGGAGCCGCGGCCGTCGCCGATGTCGCCCACGCTGGCAACATGCTCACCAAGAATCATAACAGAGCGCCGCCGGCGGGCACCCCGCCCGCCCCGCCCAGCGCTCTCTCTTCGGGGGGGCGTCGCCCCGGGGTGGCCGGGCCGGGCGACGCGGCCTGGGCCGCCGCTCGCGATCCGCGATCCGTGTCGGGCCCCAGGCCTCGGGCCTCGGGCCTCGGGAACCCACATCGAATGGGCTCTTGCCGAGCCATGAAGCCTCGGTGTTTCCGAAGGCGCTCGGCGGTCTAGAAGTACTTCTTCCGCTTCGAGCTCGGCAGGATCCCCAGCACCTCGCGGTACTTGGCCACCGTCCGACGCGCGATCTCGATCCCCTGACCCTTCAGGATCTCGACGATCCGCTGATCGGAGTGCGGGTGCTTCGGGTCCTCGGCGGCGACGATCTGCTTGATGTGGTTCTTGACCGCCTCGCTCGCGATCTCGTCGCCGCCCGTCTTGTTGATGGCCGAGTTGAAGAAGAACTTGAGCTCGTAGATGCCCTGCGGCGTGTGGACGTACTTGTTCGTCGTGACGCGCGAGACCGTGGACTCGTGCATGCCGATGTCCTCCGCCACGTCGCGGAGGATGAGCGGCTTCAGGTACGCGATCCCCTTGTCGAGGAACTCGCGCTGGAACTTCACGATCGACTCGGTGACCTTGTGGATCGTCCGCTGCCGCTGGTGGATCGAGCGGATGAGCCACACCGCGCTGCGGAGCTTCTCCTGGATGTACTCCTTCGCGTCCCCCGCCTGGCCGTTCTTCAAGGCGGCGCGGTACATCCCGCTGATGCGCAGCTTCGAGAGCCCGTCGTCGTTCAAGACCGTGACGTACGTGTCCCCCATCTTGTGGACGTAGACGTCGGGGGTGATGTACTGCGCCTCCTCGCCCGAGTAGGCGCGGCCGGGCTTCGGCTCGAGGCGGCTGATGACCTTCACCGCCTTCACGACCTCGTCGATCGAGATCTTGAGGTCCTTCGCGATCGCCCCGTAGTTCTTCGACTCGAGGTGCTTGAGGTGGCGCTCGATGATCGCCACGATCTCGGGGGTGTCCGCGTTGAGGTAGCGGACCTGGATGAGGAGACACTCGCGGAGATCGCGTGCGGCGACGCCGATCGGATCGAGCGTCTGGACCTTCTTCAGGACCTCCTCGGCGAACGCGACCCCGACGCCTGCCTCGAACGCCACGCGCACGAGGGGATCGCGGGTCATCGACTCCTCGCTCTCGCCCTCGACCGCGGGCATCTTGAAGTACCCGTCGTCGTCGAGGTTCCCGATGACGAGCATCGCGACGCGCTCCTCGTCGTCGGTGAGGTTCGAGAGGCGGAGCTGCCAGACGAGGTGGTCGACGAGATCGGTCTTCTTGGTGAGCGTCGCCTCGTAGCCCGGCAGCTCCTCGTCCGCGAGGCCGCGGTTCGAAGGGGCGGTGTGGCCCTGGAGCTGGTAGTGGTCGAGGTACTGGTCCCAGTCGATCTCGTTCGCGCCCTCCTCGCCCTTCACCTCCTCGGCCTTCTCCGCCGCCTTGTGCTCCGGCTGCGCCTCGAGCTGCGCCTGCTCCGCCGGGCTCGCGCCCTCGGCGCGCGACTCCTCCTCCCCCTCCGACGGATCCTCGAGGATGGGGTTCTCGGTGAGCTCGGTGCGGATGAGATCCACCAGCTCCATGCGCGAGAGCTGCAGGAGCTTGATGGCCTGCTGCAGCTGGGGGGTCATCACCAGCTGCTGCGTCATCTTGAGGTGCTGCTTCAGCTCCATGCTCATCGACGCTCCATGGCCGGAGCTTCGTCCAGCCTGAACTTCTCTCCCAGGTAGACCGCCCGCGCCTTCGGGCTCGCCGCGATCTCCGCGGGCGTGCCCGCCTCCAGGATCGCGCCCGCGGACAGGATGTACGCGCGCCCGCAGATCCCGAGCGCCTCGCGCACCGCGTGGTCGGTGATGAGGACGCCGATGCCGCGATCGCGCAGTGAGCCGATGAGCCGCTGCAGCTCACCCACCGCGATCGGGTCGACGCCCGCGAACGGCTCGTCGAACAGGATGTACTTCGGGGACGAGAGGAGGCTGCGCGCCACCTCCGCCCGCCGGCGCTCGCCGCCGGAGAGCTGCTCGCCCAGGCTCTCAGCGACCTTCTCGAGCCGGAACTCGGCGAGGAGCGCGTCGGCCCGCCGTTCCCGCTCGGCACGCCCCACTCCGAGCGCCTCCAGCACGCCGGTGAAGTTCTGGCGGACCGTGAGCCGCCGGAAGATCGACGCCTCCTGCGGCAGGTACCCGACGCCGAGCCGCGCGCGCCGGTGCATGGGCTCGCGGGTGAGCTCCGTGTCGCCGAGCGTCACCCTGCCGCCGTCGGGCGTCACGAGCCCGACGACCATGTTGAACGAGGTGGTCTTACCGGCCCCGTTCGGCCCGAGGAGCCCCACCACCTCGCCTGGCGCGACGTGGAACGACACGCGGTCGACCACCCGGCGGCCGCGGTAGCTCTTCACGAGCCCCTCCGCGCGGAGCATCGCGCTCACGGCGTCGCCCCCTTGCGCCGCTCCTCGAGCTCGCGCCGGCGCACGTCCACCTGGTCGCCGGGCAGCACGATCTTCGCGCCCTCGAGCCGCGCCTCGTCGGAGCGCAGGTCGTAGACGAGCCGCGTCCCGCGCGCCTCGCTCGGACCGTCCCGGAGGACGGGGTTCCCTTCGCAGACGAGGCGCGCCGCGGCGGCCTCGTAGGTGGCCTTCTCGCAGGTGACGAGCCGTTCGCCGCGCACGAAGCGCACGTCGCCCGAGCAAACCGCCTGGGCGATCTGCCCGCGCGCGTCGTTCTTCGCGACGAGTCGCTCGCAGGTGAGTCGCGCGTCCTGGCGGGTGAGGACGACCGGCTTGCCGGTGAAGACCACCTCGCGGCGCTGGAAGGCGTAGTGGACCTCGTCCGCATCCACCCGGACCGGCCCCTCTCCCGCGGCGGCCCGGCCGGCACCGGCGCCGCGCGCAGGGGCGCTCGCGGCGGGGCGGACCTCGGCGGCGGGTCTCGCCTTCGCGGCGACCGGCTGCGCGGGCGAGGCGAGCGCGGCCAGGGCGAGCGCGGCGGCGAGCGTCATCGCGTGCCCTCGAGCCCGGCGTCGAGGCGCGCGCCGCCCTCGATCGCGATCTCGCTGGTCTCCGGATCGAGCGTGAAGCGCGGCCCTTCGAGCCGGTATCCCTCGCCCTCGACGACGACGGGCTCGTCACCGCGAACCAGCCCGGCGCCGCCGGCCGAGGGCTCGTACCGGGCGCTGGCGGTCCGCGCGACGTCGCCGCTCCGGCTCACCACCACCCCGCCCGTGGCGGAGAAGACGCGCGTCGAGAGCGTCCCTTCTCCGCGGGCGGCGGTGATGCGGACCGGCGCGCCCTCCCCGGGAAGGACGGCGACCAGCTCGCGGGCGGTGACGCGGGTCGAGTCCCGGCGCAGGGTGGCCGTCGCGGCCTCCCCGGACGCGCGGAGCTCCTCTCCCCGGTACACCCGGAATCGCACCCCTTCGAGCTTCAGCTCCGGCGCCACCTGTGCTGCCTCCCGCGATCGATCCGAACGGCACCCGGGCATCGCCAGGGCGCAGGCGGCGAGCAGGACTGCTCGCATCGCCCGTGTGGAAAACCGCGGAAACGGTAGCATTCTTTCCGATCTCGATCGACGGGCACACACCTTGCTAAGCGGGTCGCTGGGCGAGGTCTGGCTACGCGTCTGACAATTCAGCGCTTTTGGGCATCCTGCTTGCTTGCTGCGCCGCGGCAACCTCGACGGGCGGTCGGGTCTTCCAGCGCTCGTGCATCCACACCCACTCCTCTGGGCTACGTCGTATGGCGGCCTCGAGCGCGCACGAGCAGGCGGCCGTGAGCCGGATCGCCTCTGCCTCGCGATCCCGGGCGTCGGGATCGAACGGGATCTCGACCACCTCCAGGAGGTGCCCGCCACCGCGGCCGGGGCCCTTCCGCCGGATGGTGCCGACGACGACCGGCGCGCCGAACCTGAGCGCGAGGTCGGCGGCGGCGCGGGGCGTATACGCGAGCCGCCCGAAGAACGGCACGAACACCCCCTGGACGTCGGTGTCCTGGTCGATGAGGAGGCCGAGGGCGCGGCCCTGGCGGAAGGTCCGGATGATGGCCCGCCCGGTGTCGGGGTTCTCGCGCCAGAGCGTCGTCACGCCGCCGGAGGCGCGGAACTCCTCCGCGAGCGCGTTCAGCCGCGGGTCATGACCGGCTTTCGCGATGACCGCGTTCGGCACTCCCGCCCGCGCGATGCGCCGGGCGAGGAGCTCCCAGTTCCCCACGTGGCCGGTGACGAACATCATCCCCTTGCCGCGCGCCATCACCTCCCGGAGCACCTCTCCGTTCGCGAGCTCGACGTAGGTGTCGAGGTAAGCGTCGTAGGAGCGGATCGCGACGACCTCCATCGCCGCGCGGCCGAGGTGGACGAACATTCCTCGCGCGATGGCGGCTCGCTCCGCCTGGCTGTGCTCGGGGAACGCGAGCGCGAGGTGGTCGAGCGCGAGCCGGCGGGTCTTGCCGGCGAGGAGGTAGGCCGTCCGGCCCACCATGCCGCCGAGCGCGAGCGCCGCGCCGAGCGGGAGGAGCGAGAGGAGCCGGATGGCGGCGCGCACGATCGCCGATCGCACGCTCCGCTTGATCCGCTTGCGTAGCCGGACCGTCATGGCGGCGGAAACTAGCACGGGATCCGGGGCGATCGGCAGGGCCGCCGGCCCTTGACCACGCGGCCCTAGACCACCACGCCCTTCGCCGCGATCAGCAGATCGCAGAGCTCGCGGACTGCCCCGCGACCGCCAGGGGCGGAGGTGACGAGGTGCGCCGCCGCCTTCGCCTCGGGCCGCGCGTCCGCGGGCGCGACGGCGAGCCCCACCCGGCGGAGGAGCGGCACGTCGTTCACGTCGTCGCCCATGTACGCGACGTCCTCGTCCGGCACCCCGAGGTGCGCGAGGCGCGCGTAGCCCTCGAGCTTGTCCCGCTCGCCGAAGATGAGGTGCTTGAAGCGGAGCTCCCGGAGCCGGACCTCCGTCGCCTTCCCGGGTCGGCCGGAGATGACGCCGAAGTCCACGTGATCGCGCACGAGCACGATCCCGTGCCCATCGCGCACGTCGAACGCCTTCAGCGCCTCGCCGTCGGGCCCGTACCAGATCCGCCCGTCGGTGAGCACGCCGTCCACGTCGAGCAGGACGAGCCGGACGCGCGCCGCGCGCGCGTGGAGATCGGCCGCGGGGCTCGTCATACCTGGCCCAGCGCGCGCCGCACGGCGAGCACGTCCGCGAGGACCCGGTCGGCCATCTCGAAGTCGAGCGAGTTCGGCCCGTCCGACTTCGCCTGCGACGGGTCCTCGTGGATCTCGACGAAGAGCGCGTCGATGCCGACCGCCGCCGCCGCGCGCGCGAGCGGCGCCACGAACTGCCGCTCGCCACCGGTCGTGTCGCCGCCGCTCCCGGGGAGCTGCACCGAGTGCGTCGCGTCGAGGCACACCGGCACGCCGAGCTCGCGCATGACGACGAGCCCCCGCATGTCGACGACGAGGTTGCCGTAGCCGAACGTCGCGCCGCGCTCGACGAGGAGCACGTTGTCCTGGCCGACCTCGCGGCACTTCGCGACGGCGTGGCGCATCTCCCTCGGCGCGAGGAACTGCCCCTTCTTCACCGAGACGCTCCGGCCGTGCCTCGCGCACGCGAGGACGAGGTCGGTCTGGCGGCAGAGGAACGCCGGTACCTGCAGGACGTCGACGACGCGCCCGGCCGGCTCCGCCTGCCAGGTCTCGTGGACGTCGGTCGTGCACGCGAGCCCCGTCTCCCGCTTCACCGCCTCGAACGCGGCGAGCCCCTTCTCGAGCCCGATGCCGCGGTAGCTCTTGCCGGACGAGCGGTTCGCCTTGTCGAAGCTCGCCTTGAACACGGCCGGCAGCCCGTGCTTCTCGGCGAGCGCCTTCACCTTGCGAGCGTGGGCGAGCGCGTGCGCCTCGGACTCCATGACGCACGGCCCCGCGATGAGCAGGAGCCGGCGCCCGTCGCCGACCTCGTGCCCGCCGATGCGGGCGAGGACTCGATCGCTCATCCGCTAGCCGCTCTTCCCCACCGCGAGCTTCGTGACCGCCGCGCGGCGGCCGGCCAGCTGGTCCCGGTGCTCGCGCGCGGCGCGCACGAACCCGGCGAAGAGGGGATGCGGCGCGAACGGCTTCGACCTGAACTCCGGGTGGAACTGGCAGCCCACGAAGTGCGGGTGGTTGTTGAGCTCGATCATCTCCACGAGGTTCAGCTCCGGGTTCGTCCCCGAGAACACCAGCCCCGCCGCCTCGTACTGGGCGCGGTAGGCGTTGTTGAACTCGTAGCGGTGGCGGTGGCGCTCGTGGACGAGGTCGGCGCCGTAGAGCTCGCGCGCCTTCGTGCCCTCCTTGAGCGCGCACGGGTAGCTGCCGAGCCGCATCGTCCCGCCCTTCTCGGCGACGCCCTTTTGCCCCTCCATGAGCGTGACGACGGGGTGGGGGCACTGCTCGTCGAACTCGAGCGAGTTCGCGCGCTCGAGGCCGAGCACGGAGCGCCCGAACTCGATGACCGCCATCTGCAGGCCGAGGCAGATCCCGAAGAACGGGATCTTTCGCTCGCGGGCGTGGTGGACCGCGAGGATCTTGCCCTCGGTGCCGCGCACGCCGAAGCCGCCCGGGACGAGGATCGCGTCGACCTGATCGAGCTCCGAGAGGTCGCCCTCCTCGAGCTTCGTCGAGTCGATGAAGACCTGCTTCACCCGGACGTCGGTCGCGATGCCGCCGTGCACGAGCGCCTCGTTGAGGCTCTTGTAGCTCTCGTGCAGCTCGACGTACTTGCCGACGAGGCCGATGCGAACCTCGCCGTGCTTCGGCGCCTTCACCTTCTGGACGATCTGCTCCCACTTCTCGAGGCGCGGCGCGCGGCTCCAGATGTTGAAGAGCTCGGCGAGCTTGTCGTCGAGCCCCTCCTTGTGGAGCTCGAGCGGCACCTCGTAGATGGACTTCACGTCGAGCGCGGTGAACACCGCCGACGGATCGACGTTGCAGAACAGCGCGATCTTGTCCTTCATCTCGCGCGAGATCTCGCGGTCGGAGCGGCAGAGCAGGATGTCCGGCTGGATGCCGATCTCGCGCAGCTCCTTCACGGAGTGCTGGGTGGGCTTCGTCTTGAGCTCCCCGGCGGTGGCGATGTACGGGACGAGCGTGAGGTGCGCGTAGAGCGCGTTCTCCTCGCCCACGTCGTACTTCATCTGCCGGATCGCCTCGAGGAACGGCAAGGACTCGATGTCGCCGACCGTGCCGCCGATCTCCACGATGAGGATGTCGACGCCGCCCGCCGCCTCGCGGATGACCGCCTTGATCTCGTCGGTGATGTGGGGAATGACCTGGACGGTCTTCCCGAGGTACTCGCCGCGCCGCTCGCGCTGGATGACGTTCGAGTAGATGCGCCCGGTGGTGTAGTTGTTCTTCCGGGTCATCTTCGCGCTGGTGAAGCGCTCGTAGTGCCCGAGATCGAGGTCCGTCTCCGCCCCGTCGTCGGTGACGTACACCTCGCCGTGCTGGAACGGGCTCATCGTCCCGGGATCGACGTTGATGTACGGGTCGAGCTTGAGGTGCGTGACCTCGAGCCCCCGGTTCTCGAGGAGCGCGCCGATCGAGGCCGCCGCGAGGCCCTTGCCGAGCGAGCTCACGACGCCGCCCGTGACGAACAGGTACTTGGTCTTCTTGCCCCGCTTCACCATCCGTGTCCCCTTTTCCTGACTCACGCGCGACCGGCGGCGAGCAGCGCCCGCGCCCGGCCGAGATCTTCCGGCGTGTCGATCCCGAACCCCCGATAGGCGGTGTCGGCCACGCGGATCCTATGTCCGTGCTCGAGCGCACGCAGTTGCTCGAGCGACTCCTCCGCCTCGAGCCGTCCCGGCGGCAAGGCGGCGAACTGCTGGAGGAACGCGGCGGTGAACGCGTAGATGCCCACGTGTGCGCGCGCGAGGGCGCTCTGGCCGCCCGCGCGGCGGTGCGGGATGGGGGCGCGCGAGAAGTAGAGCGCGTCGCCTCGGAGGTCCGTCACCACCTTCACCACCTGCGTCCGCTCGAGCTCCTCCGGCTCCAGCGGGCGGGCGAGCGTCGCCATCTCGATGCCCTCGCCCATCGCCTCGACGAGCGTCTCGATCGCCAGGGGCTCGATGAGCGGCTCGTCGCCCTGGAGGTTCACGATCACGTCCGGCGCCGGCGCGAGACGCCGCGCCGCCTCGGCCACCCGGTCCGTCCCGGTGCTCGCCGGTCCGGTCAGGATCGCCTCCGCGCCGGCGGCCTGCGCAGCGCGGGCGATCCGCGCGTCGTCGGTCGCGACGGCGACGACGTCCACTGCACGCGCGGCGCGCGCCCGATCGACCACATGGGCGATCAGGGGCTGGCCTGCCAGATCGGCGAGGGGCTTTCCGGGGAAGCGCTGGGCTCCGTACCGGGCCGGGATGATGACGGCGATGCGTCTCAAACCGGGAGCCGAAAGTACGGTAAGGGATCCGTCGCGTCAACCCGCGCCTCGCTGGCGCCGCGTTCGGCGCGCCTCGTCGCGGCTGGAGCCCGGCCCGCACGATCCGAACGGGGCGCGGGCGCGCGCGGCCAGTCCCGATCCTCTGGTAGGGTGGCGCCGTGACCGAGGTCGTGCGGGTACGCTTCACCGTCGAGCCGAACTACGCGGGCTGGCGCCTCGATCGCTACCTCCAGGAGAAGATCCGCCGCCTCTCCCGTGAGCGAGTGCAGCGGCTCATCGAGACCCGGCTCGAGGCGGACGGCGGACGGCGGCTCAAGCCCTCGACGCGCGTCGTCCCCGGTCTCACGTTCGCGCTCCTCAAGGACGCCGAGCCGGAGCCGGAGACGCCGCTCACGTTCGACGTCGTCCACGACGACGGCGCGCTCCTCGTGGTGGACAAGCCGTCCGGGCTGCCCGTTCACCCGACCGCGCGCTACTCCGCGAACACCTTCACCTCGCTCGCGCGGGCGCGCTTCCCGGGCCGGAAGGTCGACCCCGCCCACCGGCTCGATCGCGAGACGTCCGGGCTCCTCGCCTGCGGCAGCGCCCCCGAGTGGACCTCGCGCATGAAGCGCGACTTCGCCCACGCCCGCGTGAAGAAGACCTACCTCGCGATCGCCGAGGGAGCGCCGCGCGAGGACGCGTTCACGGTGGACGCGCCGCTCGCGCTCACCGGCGCCTCGGCCGTCCGGGTGCGCATGCACGTCAGCGCGGGCGGGCTCCCGTCGGTGACCGACTTCGAGGTGCTCGCGCGCCGCGCGCTCCCAGGCGGCGTCCCCGTCGCGCTCCTCGCCTGCCGGCCGCGCACCGGGCGCCAGCACCAGATCCGCGCCCACCTCGCCCACGCCGGCCTGCCGATGGTGGGCGACAAGATCTACGGGCCGGACGAGAACATCTTCGATCGTTTCACCCGTCGCGCCCTGACCGACGAGGACCACGCCCGCCTGCGCCTGCCCCGCCACGCGCTGCACGCGTGGCGCCTCGAGCTGCTGCACCCGCGCACGCGTGAGCCGGTCGGGCTCGAGGCGCCGCTCCCGCCGGACCTCGCCGCTTTCTGGGACGGGTGCGTGGAGGATGCCGCGTGAGCGCGTACGACTTCCCGGGGCTCGTGGGTGGCGCCGCCGGCGCGTGGCTCTTCTTCCTCGGGACCCTGCTCGCCGTGGCCGCCGGCCTGCGCGTCGCGTGGCTCGTGCGCCGGCCGGGGAAGGGGCGGATCGCGCGCGGCGTCCTCGCCGCGGGCGGCGTCGTCGCCGCCTGCGGGATCGCGCTCTTCTGGGCGGCGGAGCGGAGCGCGCTGAAGCGCGAGCTCGATCTCGTCGCGCCGTGGATCGCGGTGGCCGCCGTCGTCGTCGCGGCCTACGCCGCGGTGCGGGTCGCGAGGCGGCCCGCGCCTGGTGTCGCCGTACCCGTGGAGCCCGACCGCCGCACTGGCCGCGACGGCTGAGCGCGACCCGAGGGGCGTCACCCGTCCGGCGCGGCTCGAAGCAGCAAGAAGTGGCTGTGATCTACCGCCCCCACCGCTCGAACGCGCGCGCGAGGCGCGAGACGCCCTCGGCGATCCGCGCTGGGGCGCTGTGGGTGAAGTTGAGCCGGAGCGTGGCCTTCCCTTCGCCCTCCGGGTGGAACTCGCCGCCCGGCACGAACGCGAGCCCCTCCGCGAGCGCGTGGGTGAGGAGCTCCGCCGCGTCACCTCCGTCGGCGATGCGCGCCCAGAGGAACATGCCGCCCCCGGGGCGGTTCCACGACAGCCGGTCCCCGAGCGACGCCGCGAGGCCGCCGTCGAGCGCGTCCCGGCGCGCGCGGTACTCGCGCCGGAGCCCCTCGACGTGCAGCGCGAACCCCGCGTGGCCGAGCAGCTCGAGGAGCAGGTGCTGGCCGAGCGTGTTGGTGTGGAGATCCGTCGCCTGCTTCGCGAGGACGCAGCGCCGGACGATCGCGGGCGGCCCGAGCAGGAAGCCGATGCGCAGGCCGGGGACAGCGGTCTTCGAGAAGCTTCCGAGGTAGACGGCGCGCGCCGGGTCGTGCCCGAGCACGACCGGCGGGGGCGGTGCCTCGTCGAACCAGAGGTCGCGGTACGGATCGTCTTCGATGACGACGATCTCGGAGCCGCGGAGGACCTCGCGCACCTCGCGCCGGCGGGCCTCGGGGTAGCAGACGCCGCTCGGATTCTGGAACGTGGGGGTGAGGTACAGGAGCTTCGGCCGGCGCCGCAGCGCGTCCGCGAGCGCGTCCGGCCGGACGCCCTCCGCGTCGCAGGGAAGGAAGGTGACGCGCGCGCCGAAGAAGCGGAACACCTGCAGCGCGCCGAGGTAGGCGGGCGTCTCGACCAGGACCTCGTCGCCGGGATCGAGGAAGAGCTTCGCCAGGAGGTCGAGGCCCTGCTGCGAGCCTTGCGTGACGAGGGCCCCGTCTTCACCAAACGTCCGGGCGGGGAACGGGACGCGCTCGAGGATGCGCGCGCGCAGGCCGGCGTGCCCCTCGGTCTCCGCGTACTGGAGCGCCGCAGGCCCGCCGGGTGACGCGAGCAGGTCGCGCGCGAGCGAGGCGAGGACCTCGCTCGGGAAGAGCTCCGGCGCAGGCAGGCCGCCCGCGAACGAGATGACGTCGGGGCGGGCCACGACGCGCAGGATCTCGCGGATGGCCGAGCTCTTGAGCGAGGCGACGCGCGCGGAGAACGGGTAGTCGTCGGGGCCGTTCGTCATCGTCCCCGTAGTCTAGCGAATGGTCGCGCCGCGAGGCGCCGGAACCAGGCGAGCGCGAGCGCGACGGCCGTGAGCCCGCCCCCGCCACCGGTCCCGCAGCCGCCGCGGCCGCTCGACGACGGCGGCGCCGCATCCGGCGCGCGCGGACGCACCGCGATCGACGCGCGGGCTTCTGCCTCCGCCTCGCCGTCCGAGGCCGTGCAGCGCAGCTCCACCGCGCTCTCCGCCGCGACGTCCGGTGCGACGAAGGTCCACTCCGCCGGCGCCGCACGATCGAGCTGCACCGCAGGCCCGCCGGCCTGTTCGCAGGCGAGCACCACCGGGTCGCCGTCCGGGTCCGAGCCCTGCGCCGTGATCCGCACCGTCTCTCCGGAGTCCGCCCCGGCCGGGACCGACAGCGAGATCGCCGGCGGCTGGTTGGGCTGGTCACGGACGATCACCTCCGCCGTGGCGGGCTCGCCCGAGAGCACCCCGTCGGACGCGACCACCTCGAAGCGAAGCGCCGCGTCGCCCGTCACCTCGGGCGCGACGAACCGCGCCTCCGAGCCGCCCCCCTCGAGCGAGAGCGCGACGGGCGGTCCTGCGAGCTGCGACCAGCGGAACTGCAACACGTCGCCGTCGGGGTCGCTGCTGCCGCTCGCGTCGAGGAGCACCGAGGAGCGCTCGTGGATGCTCGTGGGGCCGGCGAGGGCGGTGACCGGCACCGCCCAGCCGGTGCAGAGCGGCGCCGGAGGAGGCCCCGCGGGCTGCGCGCACGGGACGATCTCTGGCGACCAGGTGAGCAGCTCCTGGAGCTGCTCGTACGGATCGTTGCGGACGAGGTCGCTCTGCACGGCGACGAGCGCCGCGACGCGGTGCTGACCTGGCGCGAGCGCGCCGGGCGGAAACGTGAGGAGCGGCTTCTCGCATGCGCCGCCCGCCGATTCGGCGTCCCACGAGACGGTGATTCCAGCGATGGGAGCCGTCCGAACCGAGAACGTCAGCGGCTCGCAGGCGCTGCGGGTGAGCGGCCCGGGCTCCGGCGCGACGGCGTCGTGGGGGCGCGCGTGGGCCCACATCTGGCGGACGAGGGCCTCCGTGCAGACGGGGCAGAACGGGCCCCACCCCGCGCGCATCGCGCACCGAAGCTCGACCGGCCGGTAGATCCCCGTCGTGTGGTAGCGCGCGCCCTCGAACAGGCCCACGACGTCGTCATACCCAGCGCGAGAGGGGGTCGGTATCGGCACGCCTTGCGGTATCCAGACACGCCATTTGACCTCGGGCAGCGTGGTCCGCAGCGTCACGTTCGGCTCGGGGCAATCGAGCTCCGGGACGCAGCTCGGGTAGCCGGGATACGGCCCGTCGTACTCGTCGGCGAGGCCGCCGAAGGAGTGCCCGAGCTCGTGGACGAGCGTCTCGCCCGCATTGGACGCGGTGCTGACCACGGTGACGACGCCTCCCGAGCCACCGCTCAGGCTCGTGTTCACCATCACGATCGCCTGATCGAACTCCGGGAACGCCTCCGCGGCGACGCGTAGCGCTTCGCCGGTGTCCGCGCAGATCAGTCTGGGCCCCCAGCACAGGTAGGATCGGAGCGCCGTGTCGAGCGGCACGTCGCCTCCGACGCCGGAGACGTTCGACACGAGATGAACGAGACGGACCGTGAAGAGTGCCTCGTGCTCCGCGAACGGGCTCGCGTGGAGCACCCACTGCGTGAGGCGCCGCGCGTCCTCGCTCATCTTCTCCTGCTCCTCCGCGCGATAGCCGTCGCCGAGGATCACGAGGCCGATCCGGTTGTCGGCGCCGTGCTCGACGATGGGCTCGACCTCGGCGCCCCAGGCGACCGCGCCGACGAGGAGCGCCGGGATCGCGAGCGCGGCCCGGATCACGGCGCCACCCGTGGGTACTCCACGCGCGCGATCTCGACCTGCGGCGCGCCGCTCTCCGCGCTGCCGGAGGTGGCAGCGCGCGACGGCTCGGTCGCGGTGGGAGGACCGACTGCCCGCGCGAGGATCCGGATGGCGGCGCCGTCCGCGAGGAGCGGCACACGCACCGCGACCGCGGCGCGCGGATCGGGCGCTGCGATCGCCTCGATCCGCTCGCCCACGACGCGCTCGCCGCGCAGCATGCCGCCGGCCGGGATCCGCGCGCGGTGTAGCACGCGCCCGCTCGCGTCCTCCACGCGCAGCTCCCACCCGCGCTCGGGTCCCCGCTGGCGCGGAAGGTCTCGCTTCACGACGCGCGCGGAGAGCACTCGAGCTTCGGGCTGCGAGAGGTCGATGACGACGAGCAGGTGCTCCCGCCCCGCGGACGGCACCTCGGGGGAGCCGGGCGCCGCGGGGATCGCTCCCACGGGCGCGCCCAGCACGATGAACGCCAGCGCCGCGGCGAGCACCCGCATCCCCACCCCCGTGCGACCATGATCCTGCCGCACGAACCGAGCACCAAGGACCCGCGGCGAGCCGCCCCCGGGTGAGCGTCGGCGCCGGATACACGCGCACACCCGGGCCGTGTGCCGGGGAACCGGGCGGCCGCTCGTCTTCGTACGAGGCTTCGTCCTCGGGTACCCGATTGCTCGGCGGCCCCGTCGAGCCGCTGCCTACCGCCGCCGCGCCGCGCGCCGCGCGTCGACCTGCGCCGCCTTCGCGATCCGCGCGCGTTGCTTCACCGCGAGCACGTAGAACCGCTCGCGCAGCGCGGCCGCCTCGGCGTCGGAGAGGTCGCCGTGCCGGCCGCGCTCCGCCTCGCGCCGCTCGACCGCCTTCGCGATCGAGATCGCCGCCGCGACCGAGACGTTGAGCGACTGCACGAAGCCGCGCATGGGAATGGCGTACGTCGCGTCCGCGAGCGCGAGCGCCTGGTCCGAGACGCCTCGGTGCTCGTTGCCGAACACGAGCGCGACCTTCCCCGCGAACGGGAGCGCGTCGAGCGAGCGCGTCCCCTCGCCGAGGTGGGTGGCGTAGATCGCGAAGCCCTCGTCCCTCAGGTGCGCGAGGCAATCTCGGGTCGAGCTCCAGCGGCGAACGTCCAGCCACTTGTCCGCGTTCTGGCTGATCTTCTTGTTGCGGTCGTAGGGCTTCATCACGCCCTCGACCGCGTGCAGCTCCTGGATCCCAAACGCCTCGCAGGTGCGCAGGACCGCGTTCACGTTCTGCGGATCGCAGAACGCCTCCATCACGACCGTGAGGGTGCGGGTGCGGTTCGCGACGACCGCGTCGATGCGCGCGCGGCGCTCCGGGACGAGGAACTCCGGGCCGCCGGGCTCTCCGCTCTCGGCCTCCCCCGACCGCTCCGCCGCGACCTCGCGTCTCACTTCTCCGCCCTCGGCTTCGCGAGCCGGCGGCCACGCCCGCCGCGCCGGGGCGTCGCCTCGACGAAGAGCGCGCGCCCGATCGCGTCGAGCAGCTCCGGCAGCCCCTCGCCGGTGACCGCCGAGACGAGGTGCACGTCGATGGGGCTCTTCCGCCGGGCGAACGTCTTCCTGAGCTTCTCGCCGGCCGCGCGCGCCTCCGGGATGTCGATCTTCGTGACCGTCACGATCTGCGGCTTCTCCGCGAGCGCCGGCGAGTAGAGCGCGAGCTCCCGGTTGATCGCGTCGTGGTCGGCCCTGGGCGAACGCCCCTCCTCCGGGTTCGCGCCCTCGACGAGGTGGACGAGCACGCGGCAGCGCTCGACGTGGCGGAGGAACTGGTGACCGAGGCCGGCGCCCTCGTGCGCCCCCTCGATGAGGCCCGGGATGTCGGCGACGACGAAGCTCCGCTCGCCGCGCCAGGAGACGACGCCGAGGTTCGGGACGAGCGTCGTGAACGGGTAGTCCGCGATCTTCGGGCGGGCGCGGGAGATGCGGCTGATGAGCGTCGACTTGCCAGCGTTCGGGTAGCCGACGATGCCCACGTCGGCGAGCAGCTTCAGCTCGAGGACGAGATCGCGCTCCTCTCCCGGCGTGCCGTCCTCGGCGTAGCGCGGCGCCTGGTTCGTGGACGTCGCGAAGTTCATGTTGCCGAGGCCGCCGCGGCCGCCCTTCGCGACGACGAGCCGCTCGGCCGCCGCGCCCAGGTCGGCGACGAGCTCGCCCGACGCGGCGTCCTTCACGACCGTCCCCGGCGGCACGCGCAGCACGAGCGGCTCGCCGTCACGGCCGTTCATGTCCGAGCCCTGGCCGTGCTCGCCGCTCCGCGCCCGGTGCTCGCGGACGTAGCGGTAGTCGAGCAGCGTCGAGAGCTGCGGATCCACGACCAGCACGACGTCGCCGCCGTTGCCGCCATCGCCGCCGGCGGGCCCGCCGCGCGGGATGAACTTCTCCCGCCGCCACGCCACGGCGCCGTTGCCGCCGTCGCCGGCCTTCACGTGGATGCGAACCTCGTCGACGAACTTCATCTCGGGCCTTTACAAACGCGAACGCCGCGGACCGTTCTGGCCCGCGGCGTCGAGGTGAGTATCGTTCGTCCCTTACCGATCAGCGCGAGTTGCCAAGGGGCCGCTCACCCTGAGCGCTACGCCTCCGGGACGATGGAGACGACGCGCCGATCGCCGCGGGCGCGGCTGTACCTCACCGTGCCGTCGATGAGCGCGAACAGCGTGTAGTCCTTGCCCATCCCGACATTCGCGCCGGGGTGGACGAGCGTGCCGACCTGGCGGACGAGGATGTTCCCCGCCACGACCTTCTCGGACCCGTAGACCTTGATGCCGCGGTGCTGGCCGGGAGAGTCACGGCCGTTACGCGAGGAGCCCTGTCCCTTTTTGTGAGCCATTTTCTACTCCGAAGAACCCTTGAGCCGGGTCGAGGGGCGCTACGTGCGCACCGTCGTGATGAGGACCTCGGTGTACGGCTGCCGGTGGCCCCGCTTCTTCGTCCAGCCTTCCTTCTTCTTGCGGAAGTGGACGACCTTCTTGTGCTTGTCCTGGGCGACGATCTCGCCCTCGACCGCCGCGCCGGTGACGACCGGGGCGCCGATCTTGGCCTCGCCCTCACCGCCGACGAGCAGCACCTCGAAGCTCACCTTGCCGCCCACGTCGCCTGCGAGCTTCTCGACCTTGAGCCGATCGCCCTGCGCGACGCGGTACTGCTTCCCGCCGGTCCGAATCACCGCGTACATCGCCTTCTCCTCTAAATCTGGGAGGATTTTGCCGGCGCGCGGCCGTGAAACGGCGCGCCTCCGGGCCTCCGGAAGGGCGGTCATATACGATCAGCGCCGCGGGCGTGTCAAGGAATCCCGGGGCTTGGCTGGGGGTCACCTCGGGGTACGCTCGCCTGCCTCCCAGGCTCACATTGCGCTCGCCCGCCCGATCACCGGATTCTAGCTCCCTATGCGAAAGCTCATGCTCGCTCTCGCCGGAGCGCTCCTACTGCCGGTGATCGCCGACGCCCAGGTTCGCGCCTCGGCCGGCATCAGCATCGATCTGCCCGTGGTCCTCCCGCAGCTGGTCGTGGTCCAGCCCGGCATCCAGGTGGTCCCGGAGTGCGATCACGAGGTGTTCTACACGAACGGCTACTACTGGGCCCGCGAGGACGACGTCTGGTACCGCTCGCGGTCGCACCGCGGCGGCTGGATGGTCGCGCCGGTGAGGCGAGTGCCCGCGGCGCTCGTGAAGATCCCGCCCGGCCATTACAAGCGCTGGAAGCCGGCGAAGTATCACGGCGGCCGGCCGCAGCCCGCAGCGCCCGCGTACTACCGCGGCGGCGATCGACACGACCACCGCGATTACGACCGCCACGATCGCGACGATCACGATCACGGCCACGGAAACGGCAAGCACAAGGGCAAGCACTAGCCCGGAAGATCCGACGCTGATCCGAGGGGCCACGTCCGCTATCACCGCGACGTGGCCCTTCGTGCGCGCGCCGTCCTCGAGAACGCGCCCGGCGATCTGTTCGTCGACGCTTCCTGCATCGCCTGCGACACCTGTCGCCGCCTCGCGCCCTCCACCTTCGGCGGGGACGAGGACGACCGCGCCTTCGTGGCGGCTCAACCGGCGGACGACGGCGCGCGGCGGCGGGCGCTCCTCGCGCTCGTCTCCTGCCCGGTCGCCGCGATCGGGTCCAGCTCCGGCGCCGGGGTGGCGGCCGCGTCTCACGCGCTCCCCGTCCCGATCGCGCCCGACGTCCTCGACTGCGGCTACGCGGCGGAGTCCTCCTTCGGCGCGGCCTCCTGGCTCGTCCTGCGACCGGGCGGGAACGTCCTCGTCGACTCGCCCCGCCACGCCGCGCCGCTCGTCGCTCGCATCCGCGCGCTCGGCGGTGCGCGCTTCATGTTCCTCACGCACCGCGACGACGTGGCGGATCACGCCCGCTGGGCGAAGACGCTCGGCTGCACGCGGGTGCTCCACGCACGCGACGTGACGGCGGGGACCCGCGAGGTCGAGCTCCGGCTCGAGGGCGATGATCCCGTACCGCTCGCCGACGATCTCGTCGCCATCCCGGTGCCCGGCCACACGCCGGGCTCGGCGGCGCTGCTCTTCCGCGACACCTACCTCTTCACGGGCGATCACCTGTGGGGCGACGCGGCGGGCCGGCTCGGCGCGTCGCGCGCGGTGTGCTGGTACGACTGGGACGCGCAGACGCGCTCGATGGCGCGGCTCGCGGCGCACCGCTTCGAGTGGGTGCTCCCCGGCCACGGCCGGCCCTGGCGCGCGGCGAGCGCGGGCGCGGCGCAGGAGGCGGTACGTGCGCTCGCCGCGGAGATGCGGCGAGCGCTGACTCGCTAGAGTCCGAAATGTGCCGGCGATAGCCCCTTCCACGCACAGTAATCGCGGAGCTCCCGCTTCACGAGGCCCCAGGTCATCGCGAGCAGCACGGCGTCGTCCGCGAAGCCGATCGGGAAGAGCACGTCCGGCACGAGATCCAC
>DATIDF010000299.1:0-3548 GCA_035456445.1 Anaeromyxobacter sp. | reverse complement strand
GCGGTCGGCGGCGGCGCGAAGGTTGGCCTCGTCGCCCGGCGCCTCGCCCGCCTCGACCGAGACCGCGTCGACGCCGAGCCGGGCGAGCCGGAGCTCGACCGCCGCGACCCGCTCGCCCGCCTCGCGCGCGTCGCGGCGCGCGTCGGCCTCGCCGGAGGCGACCCGCTGCAGCTCCTGCGCCAGCTCGTGGCCGCGGAGCCGGCTCTGCTCCGCGCGCTCGGCGAGCGGCCGCTCGAGCCGCGGCGCGACCGACGCGGCCGCCGCCAGCGCGAGCTCCGCGCGCTCGGCCACCGCGGCGATGCGTGCGGCGAGTGCCGCGTCGAGACGCCGCCGCCCTGCGAGGTGAGCGTGGGGGGCGAATCGCTCCTCGGCCCTCGCCGCCGCGGTCTCCGCGGCGTCCGCGTCGACCGCCGCGCGCGAGGCGGCCTCGGCGAGCTCCCCGGCCTCGGCGGCGAGCGCGTGCCGGCGGGCGTCGAGCTCGAGCTGCACCGCCTCCGCCGTCTCGCCGGCGAACCAGAGCTCGCCGCGGTCGGGGTCGTAGCCGTGCCCTTCGGGGGTCACCGCGGGCCCGTCGGCCCGCAGCAGCTCCTCCGTCGCGACGACCTTCGTCTCGCGCACGACCTCGGCGGCGCGCTCGCCGACGACGACCGACAGCGCGCCGAGCCCGGCGGCGCGTGCGCGCTCGAGGAGCTCGAGCCCCGCCTGCGGGTCGCGCGCGACGAGCGCCGCCGCGCGCCACCCGAGCGCTGCGGCGACCGCACGCTCCTGCCCCGGCTCGACGTCGAGCAGCGACAGCGCCAGGCGCTCGCCCTCCTCCGCGAGCGCGCGCGCCGCCGGCGGCAGCCCTTCCCGCTCGGCCAGCGACCGCTCGAGCGCGGCGAGGCGCTGCCGCGCCGCCTCCGCGCGCTCCGCGAGCGCCTCGGCGTCGAGCCGCGCGGCGCGTGCCGTCGCAGCCGCGGTCGCGGCCTCTCGCTCCAGCTCTGCCGGATCCGGCCCGGCCCACGCCTCCGCCTCCGCGAGCGACGCCTTCGCAGCCGCGAGCCCTGCGGCCGCCGACTCCCGGCGGACGGCCACCCGCTCGACCGCGGTGCGGAGGCGGAAGAGGGCGTCGGTCGCCCGCTCGCGCGTCGTCGCCGCCTCCCGCGACGCTTCCTCGACCGAGGTCCGCTCGGCGAGCGCCGTCGCCAGGCGCTCCTCCGCCTCGGCGCGGACGCGCCGGTCGAGCGTCGCCACGCGCGCCTGCGCGACCGCGGCCTCCCGCACCGCCCGCTCGCGCTCGGCGGATGCCGCGCCGGCGGCGCCCGCGGCCTCGGCCGCCGCGCGCTCGAGGCGCACGAGCTCGGGCGACGGGCCGGGGTCCTCCTGCTCGGCCTCCGCCAGCTCGGCGCCGAGCGCCTGGACGAGCGCCTCCGCCGACTCGCGGCGCATCCCGACGCGCTCGCCGGCGCTGCGGATGCGGTAGAGCGCCGAGGTCGCAGCCTCGCGGCCGCCCGCGGCGTCCGCGAGCTCGTCCTCGGCCCGCCGACGGTCCTCGAGGACGCACTCGAGGCGCTCGTCCGTGCGGCGGCGCGCCGCGAGCGCCGCGGCGCGCCGCTCCTGGGCCTCCGCGAGCCGCTCCTCGCAGCCCGCGAGGTCGAGCGCGGCGATCCGCGCCCGGAGCCGCGCGATCTCGCCGGCGAGCTTCTCCGCGCGCTCGGCAGCCGTGGCCTGGAGCGCGAGCGGGCGCAGACGCTTGCGCACCTCCTCCTCGAGGTCGCGCGCGCGCTCCACCTGCACGGCGACCCGCGCCAGCTTGAGCTCCGCGCGGTGCCGCCGACGCTTGAAGCGACCGAGCCCCGCCGCCTCCTCGACGAGCTCGCGGCGGCGTGCCGCGCTGGCGCCCAGGATCTCCTCGACCTTCCCCTGCCCGATGATCGAGTGCATCGAGCCGCCGAGACCGAGGTCGGCGAGCAGCTCGACGAGGTCGATCCGCCGGACCGCGGCGCCGTTGACCAGGTACTGGCCCTCGCCGCCGCGGTCCAGGCGCCGCGCGATCGAGAGCTCGGAGAACTCGACCGGCCCCGTGCCGTCGGCGTTGTCGAAGACGAGCTCGACCTGGACGTGATCCGAGGCGGGGCGCGTGGCCGAGCCGGCGAACAGGACGTCGTCGGGCTTCTCCGCGCGCAGCTCGTGCGGCGAGAGCGAGCCGGCCGCCCACACGATCGCGTCGGAGACGTTCGACTTGCCGGAGCCGTTCGGCCCGACGACGACGCCGACCCCCGGCTCGAGGCGCAGCTCGAGCGAATCCGGGAAGGACTTGAAGCCGCGGATGCGGACCGACGTCAGGTGCATCGGCCGACCCCGGATCGAGGAAGCGGGTCCACGGGCGGAGCGTGGGTCGCCCCGTGCGCGGAACGGCGGGTCGTGAGCGCGGAGAGGTGCACCCGCGCGGAGGCTAGCGGCGGCTGCGGATGGAGAGCGCGCCGCGAACGACGGCGGCTAGACCTCCTCCGCCATCCCGAGCAGGTCGTCGCGCGTGACCTTGCGCGGCGCCGGGGCCCGAGACGCAGGCGCCGCACCGGTCGCTGCTGGGCTAGGCCGCCTCGACCTCGTCCACGAGGTCGAGGCGCACGAGGGCCTCCCGCGCGGCCTCCTGCTCGGCGGCCTTCTTCGACCGGCCCTCGCCGCGTCCCACGACCTCGTCGTCGACGACGGCCGCGCAGGTGAAGCGCCGGTCGTGGGGCGGCCCGTCGGTCTCCAGCACCGTGTACGACACCGACCGTCCGCTCCGCGCGAGCGCCTCCTGCAGCTCGGTCTTGTGGTCGACGTGGGACGTCAGCGCGTACTCGATCCGCGGGTCGAACGCGGCGACGACCGCCCGCTCGATCCGCTCGAACCCGTGCTCGAGGAACAGCGCGGCGAGCGCCGCCTCGAGCACGGCCGCGAGCACGTTGCGGTTCCGCGACAACCGCTCGAGCTCGTCGGGCGGCAGGCCCGTCGCGGACGCCGACCGCAGCTTCTCGTCGAGCGCGAGCTCGCGCGCGACGACCGCGCAACTCGCGCGGGAGACGACGTGGGAGCGCACCTTCGCGAGCCGTCCCTCGCTGAAGTCCGGGTACCGGTCGTAGAGCGCGCGCGCGATCGCGAGCTCGAGCACGGAGTCGCCGAGGAACTCGAGCCGCTCGTAGGAGGACGCACGGTCGGGCGCCCAGGACGTGTGCGTGAAGACCTGATCGCGGCGCTCGGGGGGAAGGGCTTCGATCAGGCGTGCGAGCGCCTGGCCCTCCCCCGCGCGCACCTCACTGATGCTCGACGACGTAGTCGACGGCCTGGCCGACGGTCGTCAGCCTCTGGGCGTCCTCGTCCGGGATCTTGATCCCGAACTGGTCCTCCAGCTCCATGATCAGCTCGACGAGGTCGAGCGAGTCGGCGTTGAGATCGTCCTGGAACGCCGCCTCCTCCGAGATCTCGCTCTCGTCGGTACCGAGCTTGTCGACGAGCGCCACCTTGACGCGCTCGTAGACCTCATCGCGGGAAAGGGCCACTGTCAAACCTCACTGTCGCTACGG
>DATIDF010000298.1:0-4763 GCA_035456445.1 Anaeromyxobacter sp. | reverse complement strand
GCGACCGCGTCGACGTAGGGCACCGCCGAGAGCACGAGGTCCGGCAACACCGGCGCCGGGCGGCGCTCGTTCCACACCGCTGCCGCGGTCATGACGGCGTAGCAGGCGGCCCGGAACGCGAGCGCGCCGAGCACGACGGGCCAGAGCGCGCGCAGGCCGGCGAGCCCGCGCGGGCCGGCGTCGAGGGGCGCGGGCGAACGGACGGAATCCACGCGACGCTTATCCCACGCGCCGCGGTCGCCTCAAAGCACCGCAGGGATCACCCCGAGGCGATCACGCGGTCTCGCCGGCGAGGAGCCGGACGAGCTTCGGGCGCACCCCCGCGGCGGCGACGAGCGCGTCGAGCCGCTCCTTCGCCTCACGCGAGCCTGCCCGGACCTTCTTGCCCAGGATGAGCTCGTTCTTCACCGAGTGCTCCCAGCCGGTGAGCTCCGTCACGGTCACCTTGTAGCCGGCCGCCTCGAGCGCGAGCGCGCGCACCACGTTCGTGAGGTGCGACCCGAACTCGCGGCGGTGCCAGGGGTGGTCGAACAGCGGCGCGAGCAGCGGCGACGGCGACGTGGCGGCGGCGAGCAGACGCGCCACCTCCGCCTGGCAGCACGGCACGACCGCGACGTGGTCGGCGCCGTGCCGGATCGCGAGCGCGAGCGCGTCGTCGGTCGCCGTGTCGCAGGCGTGCAGCGCGGTCACGACGTGGACGCGCTCGGGCACGGGCGCGCCCGAGATGGGCGCCTCGACGAAGCGGAGGCGATCGAAGCCGAGCCGCGCCGCGCGCTCCGCGCCCGCGCGGGCGAGGTCCGGGCGCGACTCGACCGCGAGGACGCTGCCCTTGCCGGAAGGCCCGAGGAAGAGCTCGTAGAGGACGAAGCCGAGATAGCTCTTGCCCGCGCCGCAGTCGACGACGACCGGATCGCCGAACCGGCCGAGCACGTCGTCGAGGGCGGGCGCGAGGAGCCCGGCGAGGTGGTTCACCTGCTTGAGCTTGCGCAGGCTGTCCGCGTTGAGATCGCCCGCGCGCGTGAGGAGGTGCAGCTCCTTCAGGAGCTCCGTGGACGTTCCCGGGAGGAGCTCGCGGCGGACGGCCTCTCCTTTGACCTGGCGGCGCATGGAGGCGTGTTGTAACCCACTCTCTGCCCCATGCACCCGTTCCTCTCCCTCCCCTCCCCGTGGCTCGTCGCGCACCGCGGCGGCAGCGCCCTCGCGCCGGAGAACACGCTCGCCGCCTTCGAGGTCGCGGCCCAGCTCGGTGCGGACGCGATCGAGACCGACGTGCGGCGCACGAGGGATGGCGTCGTGGTCGTCTTCCACGACGAGACGACCGAGCGCATCACCGGCGCGCCGGGAACCGTCGAGGCGCGGACGCTCGCCGAGGTGAAGGCGCTCGACGCGGCGTTCGCGTTCACGCAGGACGGGGGCCGCACGTTCCCGCGCCGGGGAACGGGGATCGCGATCCCGACGTTCGCAGAGGCGCTCGCGCGCCATCCGGCGATGCGCTTCATCGTCGACGCGAAGTCGGAGGACCCGGCGCTCGCGGAGGCGCTCGCGGCGGCGGTCCGCGAGGCGGGGGCGGAGCGCCGCGTCTGCGTCGGATCGTTCTTCGACGCTCAGGCGGGGCGGCTAGGCGCGCTCCTCCCTGCCTGCGCGCGGTACCTGCCGCAGGAGGCCGCCACCTGCCACGTGCTCGCCGCGCTCTCCGGCGGCGACGCGTCCCCCTGCCCGGGCGGCTACGAGCTCGCCTCGCTGCCCGTGCGGGTCGACGAGCTGCAGGTCGTTACACCGCCCGTGATCGCCCACTTCCACGCGCGCGGCATGCCCGTGCACGCCTGGACCGTCGACGCCGAGGACGAGATGCGCGCGCTCCTCGCGATGGGCGTCGACGCGCTCGTCACCGACCGCCCGGACCTGCTCCGCGCGGTGCTGGGCCGGTGACGCAGCGCGCGCTCACTTGCCCGTCGGTGACCCGCCGCCTCCGCCCTTCATCAGCTCCTCGAGCTGCTTTCGCTGCTCCGGCGAG
This sequence comes from Anaeromyxobacter sp., assembly GCA_035456445.1. Classification (GTDB taxonomy): domain Bacteria; phylum Myxococcota; class Myxococcia; order Myxococcales; family Anaeromyxobacteraceae; genus Anaeromyxobacter. The sequence goes on along the minus strand of DATIDF010000298.1, from coordinate 2,749 downwards.
AGGTTCTTCAGCGCCTCCTCGCGCTGCTTCAGCGCCTCCTCCATCTTCTTCTGCACCTCCGGGGAGGAGGCGGGCATCGGGACCGAGCTCCGCGCGTAGCCGGCCGGCACCTCGAGCATCGCGGCCGGGACCTTCTGCCGCTTTGCGCTCACGAGCTCCATCGTCATCTGCGGCTGGCCCGTCTTCGCGTCGAGGATGACCCAGCGCGCCGGGAGACCGTCGAGCCCGGCCTTCGCGAGCGCGCGCGGCAGCGCCGAGCCCGTGTCGCCGGCCGCCGCCGCCCATGACGCGACGGTCCCGAGCTCGCGCGTCACGCAGACGTCGAACTGCGCGCCTTCCGAGCCCTTGATCCTCGCCCGTTCGCAGCGGAGACCCGCGACGCGATCGCTCCCGGCGCGCTCCACGGTCCAGCGCTCCGGCTCGCCCTCGTCCTTCGACTCGACGACGCTGTAGCTCCTGCCCGCCTCGTTCACGAAGTACTGGCGCCCGGGCTCGCTCGCCTTCACGATCGAGACCATCCGGAGCCGGTCCTTCATCCCCTCCTTCGCGAGCTCGGGGGGCGGGGCGATGTCGAGCTCGCTCCGCGAGCCCTTCGGCGACAGGTAGACGACGGCGTGGCCCTCGCGCGCGGGCCCCTCCGACCCCATCATCCGATACTCGGCCCGGCCCTCGAACTCCGCGGCGCGTGCGCCGAGGGCGACGGCGAGCGTCAGCACGGCGAGGACGATCCGGCGCACGGTGACCTCCCCTGCCGCCCAAGCGGCGGCTTCGAGCAGAGCATGCCCCGCCTGCCCGCACCGCGCCACGCGGCGTTCAGGGGCTCCGCGCCCGGGCCCTCTCGCGGGACGCCCCGGGGAGCGCGCCCGCGCGCCTTCCAGCTCGTACAGGCGCGGCGGCTAGGCGTGGGCTGCAGCCAGGTCCGGGTGCTTCTCGACGAACTCGTCGAACGTACCCGGGAAGTCGAGCACTGGCTCGCCGTGGTGCAGGGCCCAGATGCGCGTGCCCACCTCGCGGATGAGCTCCTGGTCGTGCGTGACGACGATGATCGTCCCCTCGTAGCGCTGCAGCCCCTCGGAGAGCGCCGCGATGGACTGGAGATCGAGGTGGTTCGTCGGCTCGTCGAGGACCAGGACGTTGTCCTTGTAGAGCATGAGCTTCGCGAGGAGGAGCCGGACCGTCTCGCCGCCGGAGAGCGTCGCCGTCGGCTTCATCCGCTCCTCGCCGGAGAACAGCATCCGCCCGAGCAGGCCAGAGATCTCCTCGTTCGAGAGCTTGTCCTCGAGCTCGCGCAGCCAGCCGAACGCGGTCGTGCCGGGGCGGATGACCCCCTGCTGGTCCTGCGGGAGGTAGCCGACCTGCGCCTGGTGGCCCCACTTCACGTGGCCGCGGTCCGGCTGCAGCTCGCCCGCGATCATCTTCACGAGCGTGGTCTTGCCGACGCCGTTCTTGCCGATGACGCAGATCTTCTCGCCGCGCGTGACGAGCGCGCTGAACGGCTGGATCACCTCGTTCCCGCCGTAGCGCTTGTCGATCCCCTCGAGGGTGAGCGTCTGCTTCCCCGAGGGCGCCTTCAGCTCGAACTTGATGAACGGCGCCTGGATGTTCGAGCGCTTCATGTCCTCGAGCTTGAGCTTCTGCATCGACCGGATGCGGCTCTGGACCTGCGAGGCGCGCGTGCCCGCGTGGAAGCGGGCGACGAAATCCTGGAGCTGCAAGATCTTCTTCTTCTTCTCCGCGTTCTCCGACTCCACCCGCGAGCGCACCTGGCCCTTGTGCCGGACCATGTCGTCGTAGCCGCCCGGGTAGGTGATGATCGTCTCGTAGTCGATGTCGGCGATGTGCGTGCAGATGGCGTTCAGGAAGTGCCGATCGTGCGAGATCGTGATGAGCACGCCCTCGTACGCGCGGAGGAACTTCTCGAGCCAGCGGATCGAGTCGATGTCGAGGTGGTTCGTGGGCTCGTCGAGGAGGAGCCCCTGGGGCTTGCCGAAGAGCGCCTGCGCGAGCAGGACGCGCAGCTTGTAGCCGCCGGTCAGCGCACGCATGGGCTGGTCGTGCCAGGGCTCCTCGATGCCGAGGCCCTGGAGCAGCTCCGCCGCGTCCGCCTCCGCGGAGTACCCGTCCTCCTCGGCGATCGTGCCCTCGAGCTCGCCGAGCCGGGTGCCGTCCTCCTCCGAGATCTCGTCCTTCGCGAGGAGCGACTCCTTCTCCTGGAGCGCGGACCACAGCCCCAAGTTCCCCATGAGGACGACGTCGAGGACGCGGTTGTCCTCGAAGCGGTAGTGATCCTGGCGCAGGATCCCGAGCTTCTTCGGCCGCAGGACGACGCCGGTGTCGGCCTCCTCGTCGCCGGCGAGGATCTTCATGAAGGTGGTCTTGCCCGCGCCGTTCGGGCCGGTGAGGCCGTACCGGTTCCCGGGAGAGAACGCGACGTTCACGTCCTCGAAGAGCTTCTTCGGGCCGAAGGCCTTGCTGACGTTCTGCACGGAGATCATGGCGCGGGCCTTTTAGCGGAAAAGTCGGGTATTTGCGAGCGGGCCCCGCCCGCCCGGCCGCCGGCGCCACGTCCCGATCTCTCGAGGCGCGCCCATCCTGAGCGTTCCGACCCGGGCCGTGCGTTCTGAGCTCTTCGACTCCGCGGCCTCCGGCCGCTACGCTCAGGACAGGTTCCGCGCCGGCGCGCGGCGCCGAGTCGAACGACGTCAGCCGCGGAGCGAAGTCGAAGGACCGCCGCGATCTCGACCCGTCG
>DATIDF010000297.1:0-16284 GCA_035456445.1 Anaeromyxobacter sp. | reverse complement strand
CGAGCGTACCTGGCCGCGGGTGCTCGCTGCCGCGCCGCTACCGGAGCCGGCGCGCGAGCGGCTCCGCGCCTTCCTCCCGCGCGCACCCGATCCCAAGGCGGCCGACGCGCGCGCGTGCATCGCGGCGGCGGACGCGTTCGTGCGCGCGCGCCGCGCCGGTGCGCCGGCGCCGCCGGGCCCGGGGCTGCCGGTGCCGTCGCACGTCCGGCGCGCGCGGCTCGAGCGCGCCGCCTCGATCCTGCCCGGCCGTCGCGAGATCCCGTCCGGCGAGATCCTGCGCGCCCTCTCGCGCCGCCCCGACGCGGGCACGCTCGCGGCGGAGGGCCTGCGCCGCCTCGTGGTGGCGGGGGTCGCGCGATCGCTCGGCCTCGCTGCGTCGCCGGACGAGGCAGAGAGCGCGCTCGCTGCGTGGGTCTCCCGCGCGGGCGTGCCGCCCCGCAAGCGCGACGCATTCCTCGCCGCGTGCGGGCTCGACGCGGGCGCGGCGCGGCGGCTCGGAGAGGAGCTCGCGCTCGAGGCGGAGCTCCTCGACGGCGCCGCGCGCGCGGTGCCGGACGGGCCGTCATGGGAGGAGGGGCTCGCGCTCGCGGCGCGGCTCTCGGGGGCCTGGATCGACGAGGCGCTCGCCGCGGACGGCGCGCGCGAGGAGGGAGCGGCATGGGGAAGCGCGAACGCGACGAGAAGCCCGCGGCGCCGGAGGGGCCGTTCAACGCGGCGCTCGCGCGGCTGAAGGAACGGCTGCCCGAGGGGTGGTCACCGCCCGCGGCGGCGGAGCCCGCGCCCGCGGTGGACGCCGCGCCGCGCCCGGTGAAGGGGCCCGCGCGCGCGGTCGTCCGGCTCGAGCGGAAGGGGCGCGCCGGCAAGGAGGCGACGGTGGTCGAGAAGCTCGCGCTGTCACCGGAAGTGCTCCGCGCCTGGTCGGACGAGCTGAAGCGCGCGCTCGGCTGCGGCGGGGCGGTCGAGGGAGACGCGATCGCGCTGCAGGGGGACCAGCGCGAGCGGGCGCGGCGCTGGCTCGAGGCGAGGGGTGTGCGGAAGGTGACGATCGGTTAGGACTCTTTCGCGCAGGCACGGAGCGCGGGCGGCGGCGAGAGGATCATGGCGACGAGCGTCTTCGAGCTCTTCAAGATCGGCATCGGGCCGAGCTCCTCCCACACCGTGGGGCCGATGAAAGCGGCGCGCCGCTTCGCGGAGGCGCTCGCGGACGGCGGCGTCCTCGACCGGACCGCCGCAATCGCCGTGGACCTGCACGGCTCGCTCGGCGCGACGGGGCGAGGCCACGGCACGGACCGGGCGGTGCTGCTCGGGCTCCTCGGCGAGACGCCGGAGGGCGTGGACGTCGACGCGATTCCACGGCGGGTCGAGGAGGTGCGCGCTCGCGGCCGGCTCGCGATCCTCGGCCGGCGCGAGATCGCGTTCCGCGAGGCCGAGCACCTGCGGTTCCTCCCGCAGCCGCTCCCGTTCCACCCGAACGGCATGCGGTTCGCGGCGCTCGATCCCGAGGGCCGCACGCTCCTCGCGCGCACGAGCTACTCGGTGGGCGGCGGCTTCGTCGTGGACGAGGACGAGGCGGGAGGGCCGGCCACCGGGAACGACCGCCACCTCGAGCTGCCGCTGCCGTTCGCGTCTGCGGCCGAGCTGCTCCGGCGCTGCGCCGAGCGCCGGACGACGCCGGCGGGCGTGATGCTCGAGAACGAGCGCGCGCTCCGCCCCGAGGCGGAGGTGCGCGCCGGCCTGCTGCGGATCTGGGCGACGATGGAGGCCTGCGTGGAGCGGGGCTGCCGGACGGAGGGGACCCTGCCCGGCGGGCTCGAGGTTCCGCGCCGCGCGCCCGGACTCCTCCGCAGCCTGTCGTCGCGCGCGAGCGCGCCCGCCGATCCGCTCGCGGCGATCGACTGGGTGAACCTCTGGGCCCTCGCGGTCACCGAGGAGAACGCCGGGGGCGGGCGCGTCGTGACGGCGCCGACGAACGGCGCCGCGGGGATCGTGCCCGCCGTGCTGCACTACTACCGGCGGCTGGTGCCCGGCGCCGACGACGACGGCGTCGTGCGCTTCCTGCTCACGGCCGGCGCGGTCGGTGCGCTCTACAAGGAGAACGCCTCGATCAGCGGCGCGGAGGTGGGCTGCCAGGGCGAGGTCGGGAGCGCCTGCTCGATGGCGGCGGCCGGGCTCGCCGAGGTGCTCGGCGGCTCTCCGGCGCAGATCGAGAACGCCGCCGAGATCGCGATGGAGCACAACCTCGGCCTCACCTGCGATCCGGTGGGCGGGCTCGTGCAGATCCCGTGCATCGAGCGGAACGCGATGGCGGCGATGAAGGCGCTGAACGCCGCGCGCATGGCGCTCCGCGGCGACGGTCATCACCTCGTGTCGCTCGACGAGGTGATCCGCACCATGCGCGAGACCGGCGCAGACATGCAGGCGAAGTACAAGGAGACCGCGCTCGGCGGCCTTGCCGTGCACGCCGTGGACGCGCCGGTGCGGATCGGGGTGAACCTCCCCGAGTGCTAGGCCCTCGCCGGCTCGAGCAGGTCGTCCCGCGAGATCCACCCCGCCGCGGCGAAGCCGCCGACCCACTGCGCCTCCTCCACGGTGAGGCGATACAGCTTGAAGTCGAGGTTGAGCAGGCCGCGCGCGTCCGGGTGGCGGGCGAGGTAGGCCGTCTTCGCCTCGGCCTCGGCCGCATTCTCGAGCACCGAGACCTTGCCGTAGACCGCGAGCCGGGCCGCGGTGCGCGCGTCCTTCGCGGCGGCCGCCGCGTCGTAGACGAACAGGCAGACGCGCGGATCCGCCTCGAGGTTGCGCGTGTGCTGCGAGATCGCGGAGAGGGCGAGGAGCGGCTCGCCGCGCGCGTCGAGCGCGTAGGGCACGAGCGACGCCGCCGGCCAGCCCGGCCTACGCTGCGAGAGCGTCGTCAGCACCGCGGCCTGCTCCGCCTTGAGCAGCGCGCGTGCGGCCTGGGCCCCACCCATCTCCTCCACCCTCGCCTGCGCCTTCCGCTCCGCCGCTTCCCTCGGGTCCTCGGCCATCGCGCTCCTCCTCCTCCCATCGTGTGGTGCTCACACGAGAGCCGCCGCTCCTTCGCGGGTTCGTCCGCTCGGAACCTGCGCGCGAGGGCGCAGACGCGTCCCCCCGGGCCCCCCGGCTCGCTCCGGCGCAGCCTCATCCGGCTGCGCCTGCGCTCGCTACCGCCCACCGGCTAGAGCGCGACGAGCCCCAGCCGTGCCGCACGCACGATCGCCTCTGCCCGGTTCTCGACGCCTAGCTTCCCGAGGATGGCGTTCACGTGGAACTTGGCGGTGTGCTCGGAGATTCCGAGGCGCGCCGCGATGGCCTTGTTCGCGAGGCCCTCGGCGAGCAGCGCCAGGACCTCGCGCTCGCGCGGTGTGAGCCCCTCCGCCGCGAGGGGCGCGTCCGGCGGGCGAAGCCACTCGGACGCGAGCGGGCCCTCGAGGACGGAGAGCCCTCGCGCGACCGCGACGAGCGCGGCGGCGAGAACCTCCGCCGGGGCGCCGCGGAGGAGCACGCCGCGAGCGCCGGCGCGGAGCGCCTCGGCCGCGTGGGTGTCGTCGGCGGCGAGCGCGAGGACCGGCACCGCCGCCGCTCCGGCGAGCGCGTCGGCGGTCCCGCCCGCGATGCCCAGATCCCAGAGCACGACATCAGGCCCGGTCCCGGCGATCGCTTCGGCCGCGTGGCCGGCGGTCGCCTCACCCGTGAGCGCGACCTCCGCGCGACCAGCGAGGAGCGTCCCGAGCCCGGCGCGCGCGAGCGGATCATCGCCGACGAGCAGGACGCGGACGGGCATGGGGCGGATGTAATGCGGCGCGCCAACTCCCGCGCGACTGCACGTTCGTCCCTCGACTCCGCGCCGCCTTGGGCGGCGCTACGCTCGGGACGAACGGCTCCTGTTGATCGTCCTCCCCCTGGCCGTCGTCGCCGTCGTAGTCCTCCTCGTCCTCGTCATCGTCGTCGCCCTTCGTGGTCGTCGCCCTACCCATCCGACCAGGTCCCCCTCCTCTCCCTCCCGCCGATGTCCCGCCCGCCGCGCCCTCCTAACCTTCCACCTGGGCGCCCGGGACGCGGCGCCCGGAGGAAGCCATGGAAGCTCTCGACCTCGAAGTCCTCTCCGACCAGCTCACCGCGCTCGTCCGCGCCGCGCAGGAGCACGTCGTCCGCGTCGAGGGCCGCCGACGCGGGGCCGCGAGCGGCGTCGCCTGGTCCGGCGACGGCATCGTCGTCACCGCCCACCACGTCCTCGACCGGGACGAGGAGATCGAGATCGGGCTCCCCTCCGGCGAGACGGCGGCGGCGGACGTCGTCGGACGCGACCCCACCACCGATCTCGCGGCGCTGCGCGTGCGAGGGGTCCGGCTCGCGCCCGCCGCCTGGGCGGACGCGCCGCTCGCGCCGGGGGCGCTCGTGCTCGGCGTTTCGCGCCCGGGCAAGAGCCCGCGCGCCGCGCTCGGGGTCGTCGCGCGCGCCGCGGGGGAGTACCGCGGCGGGCGCGGCGGCCGGATCGATCGTTTCCTCGAGACGACGCTCGAGCTCCACGCCGGGATGTCGGGCGGGTTGGCGCTGTCCGCTTCGGGCGCGCCGGTCGGGATCCTCTCCGCCGGTCTCGTGCGCGGCGCCGCGATGATCGTGCCGCCCGAGACCCTCCGGCGCGTCGTGAAGTCGCTCCTCTCCCACGGCGAGGTGCGCCGCGGCTACCTCGGCATCGTGACGGCGCCCGTGACGCTCCCGCCTTCGCTGCGGGCGGCGACGGGCGAGCACGTCGCGCTCCTCGTCTCGCGCGTCGAGGAGGACAGCCCTGCCGAGCGCGCCGGGATCCTCCTCGGCGACGCGCTGCTGTCGTTCGGGGGCGACACGCTCCAGGATCCGTCCGAGCTCTTCGCGCTGCTCGCCGAGGACCGCATCGGCGACGCGGTGGCGATGAAGGTGCTGCGCGCCGGAGAGGTGCGCGACGTGACCGTGACCATCGGCGCCCGCGGGCACGGGAGGCGGTCGTGATCCCGATCACCGAGCTGTCGAGCGGCTTCGCGGACCTCGTCGCGCGGGCCGCGCCGGGGGTCGTGGGCGTCGAGCACCGGCGCGGCCTCGGCTCGGGAGTGGTGCTCGCGCCCGACGGCTGGATCCTCACGAACGCGCACGTCGCCGCCGGGCCCGGGCCGCTCCGCGTCCGGCTGTCTGGTACACGCACCGTGAAGGGCGAGCTCGCTGGCACCGACGCGCGGACCGACCTCGCCGTCGTCCGCGCCGATGCCGGCGACCTCCCCGCGCTCTCGCTCTCCGAGCGCCGCCTCCGGGTCGGCGAGATCGTGCTCGCCATCGGGAACCCACTCGGCTTCGAGCGCTCGGTGACGTCCGGCGTGGTCTCCGCGCTGCACCGGAACCTCCCCGCCGAGCGCGGGCAGGTGCTCGAGGGCCTCGTCCAGACCGACGCGGCGGTGAACCCGGGCAACTCCGGCGGCCCGCTCCTCGACGCGCACGGCGCGGTGGTCGGGATCACGACCGCGATGCTGCCGTGGGCACACGGCATCGGGTTCGCGGTGCCGGCGCACACGGCGAGCTGGATCGCCTCGGTGCTCATCCGCGACGGCGCGGTGCGGCGCCCCTTCCTCGGCATCTCGGCGCGCGGCGAGGATCTCGAGCCCGCGGACGCGCGAGCCGCCGGCCACGGCCGCGCCGTGCGCGTGATGGAGGTCGTGGCGGGCGCGCCCGCCGAGGCGGCCGGCCTCGGCCCGGGCGATCTCGTGGTCGGCGCGGCGGGCGGACCTGTGGAGACGCTCGACGATCTCGTGAGGGCGATGGTGCTCGGGGGGGCGGGCGAGATCAGGGTGGAAGTGCTGAGAGGAGGGGGGCTGCGGGAGGTGGCGATCAGGCCGCGGGCGCCGGCGGCGGTGGCGGCGTGAGCGGGGCGCGACCCGCCGCGACCTCGACTGCGACCACGACGGACCAAGTGGCCGGTCATCCCGAGCGTAGCGCCGCCGTAGGCGGCGCGAAGTCGAGGGACGCGGCGTCAGCCGCGGAGCGAAGTCGAAGGACGACCTCGATCTCGACACGAGGGACGCGGCGGTCGAACCCGCGCGGCCCACGCGTTATACCCGCGCCATGTCGGATCGGCGCCGCGGCGCGCCAGTCGCCGCCCTGGTCATCCTCCTGGCCGCCGTGCTCGGCGCGCTGTTCGCGTGGTGGGCGACGCGAGAGCCCGAGCGGGCCGGCGCTGCCATCGCGGGGACGGCCACGCCCGACGCTCGCCCGGACGCCCCGGCCGCCGTCGAGGACCACCCCCCGTCGCGCCTGCCCATCCGCGTCCCCTCTGCGCCCGCGATCGCCAGCGGCGCGGCAGGACCGGCCATCTTCGAGGGCCGTGTCGTCTCGACCGCCAGCGGCCAAGGGGTCGCCGGTGCGGATCTCACCTTCTCGCGCGCGGGCGCGGCGGCGTCGGTGCGCGCCGGAGCCGACGGTGCGTTCCGCTTCGAGCCGCCGGCGGAGGGCCGGTGGCTCCTCGCCGCCGTGGTCGCGCCCGGGTTCCTCCCGTTCGCGCCGGAGTGGGGGCACAGCCCGGTGCAGCTCGACGCGCGCGCCGGGCGGCCGGTGCGCGGGATCGAGATCCACCTCGCTCCGGCCACGCCGATCGCCGGCCGCGTGGTCGATCCCGACGGCAACGCGATCGCCGGCGCGGAGGTGCGGCTGTCCGGCGCCGCGGCTGAGGCCGCGCTCGTGCCGATCGCAGATCGCTTCACGACGGACGCGGCAGGAGAGTTCCGCTTCTCGGCGCCGGAGGGGGCCGCGCTCGAGGCGCGTAAGGACGGGTTCTTGCCCGGGCGCGCCGCGGTGGACTGGCTCGCGCTCCTGAACGGGCGCGTCACGATCACCCTCGGGCCCGCGCACCGCGCGCTCCGTGACCCTGGGCCCATCGAGGGCCGCGTCGTCGCGAAGGGGGGCGCTCCAGTCGCAGGCGCGCTCGTCACCGCCGCGCCCGACGGCCCCTTCGGCGGCACCGGCGCGCCTGCGGCACAGGCGGTCACCGACGAGGAGGGCCGCTTCTCGCTCTCGGAGCTCGCCCGCGCCCGATACAGCGTCACCGCGCGGGCGGAGGGGCGCGCACCCGCGATGGCCCGGCGGGTCCGGCCCGGCGCGCGCGACCTCTTGCTGGAGCTCGGCAACGGCGGTCGGCTGCGCGGCTGCGTGCGCGACGCCTCGACCGGAGAACCGGTCGCGCCGTTCACGGTCGTCGTGCTCGAGCGCCGCGGTCCCCTCCGGCTCGTCCCGCAGGCGAGCCGATCGGTGATCGACCCGTCGGGCTGCTACGCGCTCGACGATCTCTCGCCCGGCTCCGCGGCCGTGATGATCTCCGCACCAGGCTACGCGCCATCGCGCGAGATCGCGGTCGACATACCCGCGCCGGACGCCGAGGCGGTCGCCGACGCCGCGCTGGAGGCGGGCGGACGCGTCGAGGGGATCGTGCGCGACGAGGCGACCGGCGCGCCGCTCTCGGGCGCGCGCATCTCGGTGGAGGGCGCGCTCGAGAGCGCCGCCTCGACGTTCCCGGTGCTGTCGGAGGCGACCAGCGGAGCCGACGGCCGGTTCTCGCTCGCGAGCCTCCCGTCGCGCGCCTCGCTGTTCGTCGCGGCCGCCGGGCATCACGCGCGCATCGTCGGGGTCGATGCGCCCCCTGGCGGGAGCGCCACGAGCGTGGAGGTACGGCTCCGGCCCATCGCCGCAGGCGAGGAGCCGCGAGTGGATCTGGCAGGGATCGGCCTCGTGCTCGCGGCGCGCGGCGAAGGGCTCCAGATCGCGCAGGTCGTGCCTGGGGGCGGGGCCGCCGAGGCCGGGCTCGTGCGGGGCGACCTCGTGATGCGCGTGGAGGGCCGGCCGGTGACGGAGCTCGGATTCTCCGGCGCGGTGGACGCGATCCGCGGCCCGGAGGGCACCGGCGTGGTGCTCACCGTCCGGCGCGGCGACGCGACGTTCGAGGTGCGGGTGCCGCGGCGGATCGTCCGCGGATAGTCTGAACTCGCGTGACACGAAAAACCGGGCGCGCGCGCTTGCGCCCGGTCTTTCGACCAACCAACCACGAGGCGAACGAGACCGGAGCCGAGGCGGGGTACCGCAGCGACGCGCGCCGAGGCGTACTGCTTCCGTACGCCGCAGGCGCAAGGAGCGAGGACCCCCGCCGCAGGCCCGGTATCGTTCGCCGCAGCCGCGCTACTGCGGCCCGCCGCCGCCACCGCCCACCGGACGGCCGCCGGTGCCGCCGCCGCTCCCGCCGGCGCCCGCGGCGCCGCTGCCGGATCCGCCGTGGGTCGTGTCACTCGGCACACTGCCGCCGCTGCCGCCTCCCGTCGAGCTGGAGCCGGTTCCCGACGAGCCGGTCTGAGGCGAGTTGCCGCTGGGCGCCCCGTGCGACTCGGAAGTGCCGCCGCTGGCCGGTCCGGTCGCGCCGGCAGCGCCGCTGCCCGTGCCCATCTCGCTCGCGCGCGAGCCGGTCCGCGCCTGGCCCGGGCCCTGATCGATCGACTTCTCGATGCGCTTCGCCTCCTGCAGGTGGCCCTGCAGCTTCGTGTGGGTGGTGTCGAGGAACGAGGCGAGCTCCGTGTGGTTCTCCTTGCGCGCCTCCTTCGCGGCCTTCTCGACCTCCTTCACGTCCTTCTCGTGGTCCTTCACCATGTGCTTCATGAACGCCTTGTCGAACTCCTGCCCCTGCTTCTCCTGGAGCTTCGCGAGATCCTTCCGGGCGTCCTCCTGCTTCTTCTGGAATTCCTTCCCCTCGAGGTTCGCGCCCACGGTCCGGGCGACCTGCTGGAGCTGCTCGTCGTTCTTCTGGTGATCCTGCGCGAGCTTCTGCGCGTATTCCTTCACTTCGGGTGACTGCGCGCTCTGCGCGCCGAGCTGCCCGAGCTGCATCTCGGCCTGGTTCGCCGCGTGGATCTCCTGGATCTTCTGCTCGAGGTCACCCTTCAGCGCCTTCTGGGAGCCCGAGCGCTCGCCGCTCGTCGCGGTCGCGGATCCGGCGCTCCCAGTCCCCTGCGTGCTGCTGCTCGTCGAGCCCTGGCTACCGGTCGTGCCGCGCTCGCTCCCCGACATGCCCGAGCCCTGATTGCTCGTCGTGCTGCGCTCCGACCTGTCGCCCGGAGACCGCTGCCCGCCGGTCCCCATCTGCGAGCCGGGCTCCTGTGCGAACGCGGGCGCGCCGATGAGCAGCGCGGCGATGATCGCCGCTCTCCTCCACCTCTTGATCATGTAACCCCCTCCCCCTTTGTCTTTTGGCCAAGGCAAAACGTGTAGAGGGACCGCCCGATCCGCACGCGCCGCCGGGGCGTGCGCCCGCGGCGAGGGCGGTCGCCGGTGCGTCCGTCCATCGGCCCACCGTGTGCGTCCCCTTCCCCCTTTCTCGCGTCCGCCCCGCCGTGCTAACGCGGTGGCATGAGCCTCGACGAGACCCGCGTCGGCGCTGCACCCCAGGCGACCGGCCGCGCCCGCACCGCGAACGCCTCGCTCCTCGTGGTCCACGCCGCCGAGGAGGCGGAGAAGGGCCGGGCCTACCCCCTCGGCGACGAGGACGTGACGATCGGCCGGGAGGCCGAGAACACGGTCGTGGTCGGCTCCGACCAGGCGTCACGCCGCCACGCGCGCATCTTCGTGTCCGGCGGCGCGCACGTGCTCGTGGACCTCGACTCGACGAACGGGACGTTCCTCAACTCGAAGCTCGTGAAGGAGCAGACGCTCCGGCACGGGGACGTGCTCCGGATCGCGTCGACGGTGCTGAAGTACGTCGTCGAGAGCTGACGGCGAGCGAAAGCGAGCCCGGCGGGGCGCCGCCTCGGTGAGGCCTCCCCTACATCATCCCGAGGTGCAGCCGCGCCGCCTCGCTCATGCGCGAGGGGTCCCACGGCGGATCGAAGACGAGCTCGACGTCCACGTCCTTCACGCCCGGAACGCCGAGCACGCTGCGGCGCACGTCGTCGACGAGCACCGGGCCGATGCCGCAGCCGGGCGCGGTGAGCGTCATCTTCACGTGCACCTTGTGCCCGCCCTCGACCGGCTCGGCCGCGAGCGCGTAGACGAGCCCGAGCTCGACGATGCTCGCCGGGATCTCCGGGTCGTACACGGACTGGAGCGCGTCCCAGATCTTCTCCTCGTGGAACGGCCCCTCCGTTGCGGCGGCGCGCTCGTCTGCGAAGCGCCTCGCCTCCTCCTCGAACTCGGGCCCGAGCGCGTCGGCGTCCCGGCCTTCGATCCGGACGAGCCCGCCCATCTCGGTCATGGCCGTGAACTGGCCGCCCAGCGCCTGCTGCACGACGAGCCAGGTGCCGGCGGGGAGGAGGATGCGATCGCCGTCCGGGATCCGGACGGCCGCGACGGCGCGCTTGGTCGAGGCAGGGCTGCGCGAGAAGGCCATGGGCTACTCCGTCGAGACCGCGTCGCCGCCGCCGCGCAGCGCCTGGCGCAGCGCGTGCCACGCGAGGCTCGCGCACTTCACGCGGGTCGGGTACTCGTGCACTCCGCCGAACACGGCGAGCTTGCCGAGCGCGTCGCCGTCCACCCCGCCCGGCCCCTCCGTGACGAGCCGGTGGAACTGCTCGAAGATCGCGTCGATCTGCGCGGGCGTCTTGCCCTTCGCGATGCCGGTCATGACCGAGGCGGACGCCTTCGAGATGGCGCAGCCGCTGCCCTCGAAGCGGACGTCGTGGACGACGCCGTCCACGAGCCGCGCCGCGACCGTGATGCGGTCGCCGCACAGCGGGTTCAACCCCTCCGCGCGGTGCGTCGCCCCCTCGAGCGGGCCGTAGTTGCGGGGCCGCTTGCCGTGGTCGAGCACCACCTCCTGGTAGAGATCCGTGAGCTCCGACATGACCTCACCGTCGCGAGCCGGCCGGGGGGGCCGGTCAGGCGAACATCTCCCGCACCGCATGGAGCCCGCGCACGAGCGCCTCCACGTCCTCGCGGGTGTTGTAGAGCCCGAACGACGCGCGCGCCGTCGCCGCCAGCCCGAGCCGCTGCATGAGCGGCTGGGCGCAGTGGTGCCCGGCGCGCACCGCGATCCCGTGGCGATCGAGCACCGTGCCGACGTCGTGCGGGTGCACGTCGCCGACGAGGAACGACACGACGCCGGCCCGCTCGCGCGGCGTCCCGACGAGGCGGACGTCCCGCTCCGCCGCCAGCGCGTCCACCGCGTACGCGAGGAGGTCGCGCTCGTGCGCGGCGATCGCGTCGAGCCCGAGCGCGTCCAGGTAGTCGATCGCCGCGGCGAGACCGATCGCGCCCGAGATGTCGGGGGTACCTGCCTCGAACTTGTATGGCAGCGCGTTGAAGATGGTCTTCTCGAAGGTGACCGAGAGGATCATGTCCCCGCCGCCCTGCCACGGCGGCATCGCCTCGAGGTGCTCGCGGCGCCCCCACAGGACGCCGATGCCCGTCGGTCCGTAGAGCTTGTGGCCGCTGAACGCGTAGAAGTCGGCGCCGCTGGCGGCGACGTCGAAGCCGAGGTGCGGCACGCCCTGCGCCCCGTCCACGAGCACCGGGACGCCCTTCGAGTGCGCCCGCCGGATGATCTCGTCGATCGGGGTCACCGTGCCGAGCGCGTTCGAGACCTGCGTCACGGCGAGGAGCCGGGTGCGCGGCCCCAGGAGCGCCTCGAGGGCGTCGAGATCGAGGTCGCCCGCGTCGGTCGTGGGGGCCACCCGCAGGCGCGCCCCCTTCTCCTGGCAGAGGAGCTGCCAGGGGACGATGTTCGAGTGGTGCTCGAGCTCGGTGACGAGCACCTCGTCCCCGGCGCCCACGCGCGTCCGGCCGAACGTCTGGGCGACGAGGTTCACCGCCTCGGTGGTGCCGCGGACGAAGATCACCTCGCGCGGATCCGCGGCGCCGATGAAGCGCGCGACGCGCGCGCGCGCCTCCTCGTGCTTCCGGGTCGCGCGCTCGGAGAGGAGGTGAACGCCCCGGTGCACGTTGGCGTTGTCCTCCTCGTAGTAGCGGCTCACCGCGTCGATGACCGCCCGCGGCTTCTGCGTGGTCGCGGCGTTGTCGAGGTACACGAGCGGCCGGCCGTGGACGCGCTGGCGGAGGATGGGGAAGTCCTCCCGCGCCCGCACCGGGTCGAACGCCGGCGCGATCCGCCGCGCCGCGCTCTCGCTCCGCCGCTCACCCGTCGCGCCCATCATGCCGCCTCCAGGAGCCGCGCGCCGGCGGGCAGCCGCGCCGCGACGAGGTCCTTCGCCGCCGCCCGGAGCGGCGCCGCCCGGACGAGCTCCACCATCTCGCCCGCGAACGCATAGATGAGGAGCCCGCGCGCCTCCAGCTCGGGCACGCCGCGCGAGCGCAGGTAGAAGAGCGCGGTCTCGTCGAGCTGGCCGACCGTCCCGCCGTGGCCGCACTTCACGTCGTCCGCGAAGATCTCGAGCTGGGGCTTCGTGTCCACGATCGCGTCCTCGGAGAGGAGCAGGTTCGAGTTCATCTGGCGAGCCACGGTCTTCTGCGCCCCGGGCAGCACGCGGATGCGCCCGGAGAAGACACCGCGCGCGTGCCCGTCGAGGACGCCCTTGTACGTCTCGGTCGTCGTGCAGCGCGGCGCCGCGTGCTCCACCCAGGAGAAGTTGTCCACGAGCCGCTCGCCGTCCGCCATGTAGAGCCCGTTCGCGGCGACGCTCGCCTGCTCCCCGGCGAGGCGCGAGTGGAGCTCGCTCCGGGAGAGCCGGCCGCCGAGCGACAGCGCGTGCGCGGCGAGGCTCGACTTCGCCTGCTGCTCCGCGACCACGACTCCCACGTGGAACGCGCGCCGCGACTCGTCCTGCAGCCGCACGTGCTCCACCACGGCGCCCTCGCCGAGGACGAGC
The DNA here is from genome assembly GCA_035456445.1 of Anaeromyxobacter sp. Taxonomy (GTDB): domain Bacteria; phylum Myxococcota; class Myxococcia; order Myxococcales; family Anaeromyxobacteraceae; genus Anaeromyxobacter. The sequence continues at coordinate 3,448 of DATIDF010000297.1, read as the reverse complement.
TCGGTGACGGCGTTCGTGAGGTAGACGCCCTCGCCCAGGAACACCTCGGCGAGCGTCGCGCGGGCGCCCTCGCCGGCGACGACGAGCGTGCGCGGGCTCGCGAGCGCGGGACGCGCGCCGGACGCGAGGAACACGAGCACGACGGGCGCGTCCAGGGTAGCTCCCGCCGGCAGGTGGACGAAACCGCCGTCCGCCATGAGCGCGGCGTTCGCCGCGACGAACGCGTGCGAGTCGGCGCGCGCGAGCCGGCCGAGGTGGGGCTTCACGAGCTCTGGCGCCTCGACGAGCGCGTGGGCCAGGGACGAGACGATCGCGCCTGCGGGGAGCTCCGCCGAGGAGGAGAGCTCGGGGCGGAGCCTGCCGTCCACGAAGACGAGCCGCGGCCCGCTCACGGACGGTGCGCGGGCGAGGAGCGCCTTCGCGCGGGTAGCGTCGCCGTCGGCGTCGGCCGGCCGCGCCCGCTCGAGCACGAGCGGCGCAAGCGGCGCGAGGCTCGTGAAGCGCCAGTCCTCGTCGCGCAGGGTGGGCAGGCCCCGCGCCCGGAATTGCGCGAGCGCCTCTGCACGGGCGTCGGCGAGCCACCCAGGCTCGCGCGGGTCCTTCCTGAACAGCTCGACGAGGCTGGTCTCGACGGGCGTCATGGATCCTCACGCGCCCGCAATCGGCGCGACCTCCGGCCCCATGCCATCCGTCCAGGCGTAGCCGGTGAGCTCGAGCTCGTCGGCGAGCTCCGGGCCGCCGGAGCGGACGATGCGGCCGTTCGCCATGACGTGGACGACGTCGGGCCGGACGTACTCGAGGAGCCGCTTGTAGTGGGTGACGAGCAGGACCGCGCGATCGGGGGCGCGCGCCGCGTTCACGCCGCGCGCGACGACGCGCAGCGCGTCGATGTCGAGGCCGGAGTCGATCTCGTCGAGGATGGCGAGGCGCGGCTCGAGCACCGCCATCTGGAAGACCTCGTTCCGCTTCTTCTCGCCGCCGGAGAAGCCCTCGTTCACCGAGCGGCTCCCGAGCGCGGGGTCGAGCTCGACGAGCTTCATCCTCTCCTTGGCGAGCGCGAGGAAGTCCATCGCGTCGAGCTCCTCCTCGCCGCGGGCGCGCCGGATTGCGTTCAGCGCCGTCCGGAGGAAGTAGAGGTTCCCGACGCCCGGGATCTCCACCGGGTACTGGAAGCCGAGGAACACGCCCGCCGCCGCGCGCGCCTCGGGCGCGAGCGCGAGCAGGTCCTGGCCTGCGTATGTCACGCTCCCGCCGGTGACCTCGAACGCCGCGCGCCCCGCGAGCACGCCCGCGAGCGTGGACTTGCCGGAGCCGTTCGGCCCCATGATCGCGTGCACCTCGCCCGGGCGGAGCGCGAGGTCCACGCCCTTCAGGATCTCGCCCTCCCCGCCCGCGATCTTCGCGCGGAGCCCCTCGACGCGGAGCAGCGGCTCGACGCCCGTCCCGTTCACCTTGTCGTTCCTCCCCGTCATCTAGCCGACGCTCCCTTCGAGTGACATGCCGAGGAGCTTCTGCGCTTCGACCGCGAACTCCATCGGCAGCTCCTTCAGGACCGCCTTGGCGAACCCGTTCACGATCATGGAGACCGCGTCCTCGTCGGAGATGCCGCGCTGCTTGCAGTAGAAGAGCTGGTCGTCGCTGATCTTGGAGGTGGTGGCCTCGTGCTCGACCTTCGCCGAGGGGTTGCGCACCTCGATGTACGGGAATGTGTGGGCGCCGCAGCGGTCGCCGATGAGGAGCGAATCGCACTGCGAGTAATTGCGCGCGCCCTCCGCGCCCTTCAGCATCTTCACGAGCCCGCGGTAGGTGTTCTGGCCGCGGCCCGCGCTGATGCCCTTCGAGATGATCGTCGACCGGGTGTTCTTGCCGATGTGGATCATCTTCGTGCCGGTGTCCGCCTGCTGGCGGTGGTTCGTGAGCGCGACCGAGTAGAACTCGCCCACCGAGTCGTCGCCCTGGAGGATGCAGGACGGGTACTTCCAGGTGATCGCGGAGCCGGTCTCGACCTGCGTCCAGCTGATCTTCGCCTTGCGCATCGCCTTCCCGCGCTTCGTGACGAAGTTGTAGATGCCGCCCCTGCCCTCGGCGTCGCCCGGGTACCAGTTCTGCACCGTCGAGTACTTGATCTGCGCACCGTCGAGCGCGACGAGCTCGACGACGGCGGCGTGGAGCTGGTTCTCGTCGCGCATCGGCGCGGTGCAGCCCTCGAGGTACGAGACGTAGGCGCCCTCGTCCGCGACGATGAGCGTCCGCTCGAACTGGCCGGTGTCCTTCGCGTTGATGCGGAAGTAGGTCGAGAGCTCCATCGGGCAGCGCACGCCCTTCGGCACGTAGACGAACGAGCCGTCGGAGAAGACCGCGCTGTTCAGCGTCGCGAAGTAGTTGTCGGTGTACGGGACGACCGAGCCGAGCCACCTCTCGATGAGCTCGGGGTGCTCGCGCACCGCCTCGGAGAACGAGCAGAAGACGATGCCGAGCTCACCGAGCTTCTTCTTGTAGGTCGTCGCGACCGAGACCGAGTCGAACACCGCGTCGACCGCGACCCCGGCGAGCCGCTGCTGCTCCGCGAGCGGGATGCCGAGCTTCTCGAACGCTCGCTTGAGCTCGGGGTCGACCTCGTCCATCGACTCGAGCGCCTTCTTCTGCTTCGGCGCCGAGTAATAGACGATGCCCTGGTAGTCGATCCTCGGGTAGTGCACGTTGGGCCAGGTCGGCTCCTGGATCGTCAGCCAGTGGCGGTACGCCTTGAGCCGCCAGTCGAGCATGAACTGGGGCTCGCCCTTCTTCGCCGAGATCAGCCGGACGATGTCCTCGGACAGGCCCCTCGGGACCTTGTCCTCCTCGATCTCGGTCACGAAGCCGTAGCGGTACTTCTGCTGAGCCAGCTGCTCGTGGAGCTGTGCGGCGGTGGTCATGAAGCTTGCACTCCCAGGGTGATGGGCGCGGGCTCGTCGGCGGGGGCGCGGTACGGGGCGATCGCGGAGAGGGGCAGCCCCTGCAGCGCTCCCTGGATCGCGCGGGTGACGGGGTCGAAGCTCGCCTTGGCCGGACAGGTCGCCTCGATGCCGCAGGCGATCTTCGCCGGCGACATGCAGTCGGTGAGCGCGATCGGCCCCTCGAGCGCCTCGACGATCTCCGCGACCGAGATCAGCTCCGCCGGCCGGGCGAGCCCGTACCCGCCGTGACGGCCGCGATGCGACACCACGAGGCCGGCCTTCGAGAGCTCCTTGCACAGCTTGGAGACGGTCGGGAGGGGCACGCCGGAGCGTGCGGCGAGCTCCTGTGCGGCGAGCGTGCGGCCGCTTCGCGCGAGGTGCGCGAGCAGGACGATCGCGTAGTCCGTGAGCTTCGTCATCCTTATCATCCGGTCCGCCTTCGGGCCCGCTCGCCCGCGCGCGTCAGCGTCATCATGGACCGAACTGGTCCATTTACAACTGATTAAACGGCG
>DATIDF010000296.1:0-9776 GCA_035456445.1 Anaeromyxobacter sp. | reverse complement strand
TAGCGCGAAACGCCGCGGCCGAGCGCGAGCGCGCCGGCGGCGTCGAACGCGCGTCCTGCGCCGTGCGCGCGCGGGGTGTTGAGGCCGGTCTCGAGGAGGCGCCGCGCGACGGCGAGCTCGCCCGGCGCGACCGCGCGGAAGAGCGGGAGCCGCTCGACGGGCGCGTCCGGGCCGAAGGCGTCGAGGACCGCCGCGAGCGCGATCCGCCACGGCTCGCGGATCGCCCGATCCCCCCCGGCGAGCGCGAGCGGCCTGAACGTGGCGAGCCGCTCGAACCGCCCGCGCTCGGCGAGGAGCAGCTCGCCGCCCCAGGCCGTGCCGTCCGTGCCCAGGCCGGTGCCGTCCCAGGCGAGCGCGAGCACCGGGCCGTCGAGGCCGTGCTCGGCCATCGCGGCGGCCGCGTGCGCGTGGTGGTGCTGCACCTCGACGAGCGGCACGCCCAGGGCCGTCGCGCGCTCGCGGGCGTAGCGGGTGGAGAGGTACAGCGGGTGGAGGTCGCAGGCGACGACCTCGGGCGTGAGCGCGAGGAACTCCTCGAGCCGCGCGATCGCCCCCTCGAACGCCGCGTAGGTCTCGAGGGCGTCGAGGTCGCCGACGTGCGGGCCGAGCACCGCCTCGTCGCCGCGCGCGAGGCAGAAGGTGTTCTTGAGCTGGGCGCCGACGGCGAGCACCGGACGGGCGAACCGGCGGTGGACGCTCACCGGCCGCGGCACGTAGCCGCGCGAGCGGCGCATCACGAGCGGCCGCCCCGCGATCGTCCGCGCGACCGAGTCGTCGCAGCGGGAGGCGATGGGCCGGTCGTGCACGAGGAGCAGGTCGGCGATCGCGCCGAGCCGCCCGATCGCGTCCTCGTCCTCGAACGGGTTGGGCTGGTCGGAGTGGGCCCGGCTCTTCTTGACGCGGGGGCGGCCGGCGGCGTCGAGGAGGAGGTGGTGGAGCGGGGCGTAGGGGAGGAGGAGCCCCACGAGCGGGCTGTCCGGCGCGATCTCCGGCGCGAGGTTCGCCTCCGGCCGGCGCCGGCACAGGACGATCGGCCGCTCGACCGAGCCGAGCAGCGCAGCCTCGGCCTCCCCGATCTCCGCGAGCGCGCGTGCCGCATCGAGGTCGCGGACCATCACCGCGAGCGGCTTCTCCTCGCGGCGCTTGCGCTCCCGGAGCGTCGCGACCGCGGCGCTGGAGGTCGCGTCGCAGGCGAGGTGGTACCCGCCGATGCCCTTCACCGCGGCGATGGCGCCGCGGGCGAGCGCGCGGCCGACGTGCGCGATCGGATCCGCCGCCTCGACGGGCGCGCCGTCGCTGGCGACGACCGACACGCGTGGCCCGCAGACCGGGCACGCGTTCGGCTGCGCGTGGAAGCGGCGGTCGAGGGGATCGGCGTACTCGCGCGCGCACGCCGCGCACATGACGAAGCGGGCCATCGTGGTGGCCGGCCGGTCGTACGGCGCGCCATGCGCGATCGTGAAGCGCGGGCCGCAGCTCGTGCAGTTCGTGAAGGGGTACCCGTGACGGCGGTCGCGCGGATCGCGGACCTCGCGCTCGCAGTCGGCGCAGGTCGCGAGGTCGGGCGGGATGGCCGTGCGGCGCTCCGCGGCGGGCCCGCTCTCGACGATCTCGAACCCCTCCACGCGCTCGGCCGCGATCGGCTCGCTCCGGAGCGCGTCGATCACCGCCGCCGGCGGGCGGTCGTCCCGGAGGCGCCGCTCGAGGACGTCGAGCGAATCGGCCGGCCCGAACGCCTCGACGGTGACGCCCGAGGCGTCGTTGCGGACGCGGCCCGCGAGCGCGAGCTCGTGCGCGAGCCGGTACACGAACGGCCGGAAGCCGACGCCTTGCACCGTGCCGGTCACGGTGATGCGCCTGCCGGATGCCGCGCGCGCGGTCACCCCCGCGGCTTCTCCCACCACAGATCGGCCTCCGCGGGCGGTACCCGCTCCGTGACCGGCACCCCGAGCGCCTCGAGCTCGCGCGCGACCTGGGCCACGGCCTCCGGGATCGCCGCCCGCACCTCGGCGCTGAGCGCGATGCCGGTCTCGACGTTCGCCGGCACGACGCCGACGAGCCGCACCACCGCCGGCGCGACGCCCATGAACTCCGCGTTGAGGAGCGCCTCGCGGACGCCAGGCTCGTGCGGGCTCACTGCCAGCACGGGCGACTTCCCGAGGAGCTGCTCCTTGCCGTAGACGCGGAGCGCACCGGGCGCGGCCCGCGCCTTCACCGCGTCCACCAGCACGAGCCCCTCGAGGCCGGCGACGAACGCGGTGAGGTCGTAGCCGGGCGTGCCCGCGTCCATCACCTGCACGTCGGCGGGGACCGCGTAGCTGGCCTCGAAGACCCGGACGACGTGCGGGCCCACGGCGTCGTCGCCGGTGAGCACGTTGCCGATGCCGATGACCGCGATGCGCGGGTTCATGAGGCTCCTGCGGGAAAGAGCGAATCCCGTCCCCGGGCGTCCGGGGACGGGATCGGGTTCTACCGCGCGCGGTCACCGCGCGCTCGAGCGCCTCCGGAGGCTAGAGCACCTTCACCCGCGAAATCTCCTCGCCCTCTGCGTCCACGGTGTGGATCGCGCAGGCGAGGCACGGGTCGAACGAGTGGATGGTGCGGAGCGCCTCGAGCGGGAGCTTCGGATCGGCGATGGGGTTCCCGACGAGCGACTTCTCGTAGGGGCCGAGCTGGTCCTTCGCGTCGCGCGGGCCGGCGTTCCAGGTGGACGGCACGACCGCCTGGTAGTTGGCGAGCTTCATCGTCTTGCCGTCGGTCTCGATGACCGCCCAGTGCGAGAGCGTGCCGCGCGGCGCCTCGTGGAAGCCGACGCCCTTGTACGTGCCGGGCTTCAGGTTCTTCATCGGGTCGACGAAGATCGCCGTGTCGCCCCTGCCGATGTTCTCGACGAGGAGCTTCCAGTGCTTCAGCGCGAGCTCGCCCATGGTGGCGGCGCGGATCGCGCGCGCGGCGTGGCGGCCGAGCGTCGAGTGGAGGACCGCCGGCCCGAGCTTCACGCCCGCGATCTTGCCGGCCGTGCCGAGGCACCAGTCCGCCCACTTCTTGATGCTCTCGTGGCCGTTCACGTAGCCCACGAGCACCTGCGCGAGCGGGCCGACCTGCACCGGCTTGCCCTCGAGGCGGGGCGCCTTCACCCACGTGTACTTCTCGGGCGCGGGCGTCTCGGCCTTCCAGTCACCGGTGTACTTCGGGTTCGTCTGGCCCTCCCACGGCTGGCGGATGGTGTCGCCCTCGTAGTACGCGCGGGCGATCGACTCCGTCACGTTCTGCTTCAGGTAGTCGTCGTTCCAGCTCGTGACGGGCTTCACGTTCGAGAGATCGCCGTTCCAGATGATGCCGCCCGGCAGGTCGAACTGCGTCATCTTCGCGTCGGTCGGCATGTCCGGCACGGCGAGGTAGTTCGTCACGCCCGCGCCGTACTTGAGCCAGTCCGGGTAGCTCGCCGCGATGGCCGCGACGTCCGGCAGGTAGACCTGCTGCACGAAGGTGACGACCTCCTCGAGGAGGGTCTTCACCTGGTACAGCTTCTCCATGTTGAGCGCCGCCGCGCTGTCCAGGTTGATCGCGTTGGCGACGCCGCCGACCGCGAGGTTCTGGATGTTCGGCGTCTTCGAGCCCAGGATCGCGACGACCTGGTTCGCCTTGCGCTGCACGTCGAGCGCCTGCAGGTAGTGCGCGACGGCGAGCAGGTTCACCTCCGGCGACAGCTTCATCGCCGGGTGGCCCCAGTAGCCGTTCGTGAAGATGCCGAGCTGGCCGGTCGCGACGAAGCCCGCGACCTTCTCCTTCACCGCCTTGAGCTGGTGCTTGGAGTTGCCCGGCCACTCGAGCCCGAGCGAGTCGGCGAGGTTCGCCGCCTTCTCCGGATCCGCCTTCAGCGCCGCGACCACGTCGACCCAGTCGAGCGCGGACAGGGCGTAGAAGTGCACGATGTGATCGTGCAGCGCGTGCGCGCTCATGATCACGTTCCGGATGAGCTGCGCGTTGAGCGGGATCTCGAGGCCGAGCGCGTTCTCGACGCTGCGGACCGAGGCGATCGCGTGCACCGTGGTGCACACGCCGCAGATGCGCTGGGTGAACACCCAGGCGTCGCGCGGGTCGCGCCCCTGCAGGATCGTCTCGATGCCGCGCCACATCGTGCCCGACGACCAGGCGTTCTTGACCGCGCCGCCGTCCACCTCGACGTCGATGCGGAGGTGACCCTCGATGCGGGTGACGGGGTCGATGGTGATGAGCTTACCCATGGACGTTTACCTCTCTAGCGGCTGGCGGCGGTCTTCATCGCGCCGCGCTCGAGTTTCGAGTGCTGGGACCGTTCGTCGACCACGACGACGGGGAACAGGCGGGAGACCACGATGAAGATGGCGACGCCGACGGCGGCCATGCCGACGGTGACGATCGTCTCACCGAGCGACGGGAAGTATTGCCAGCCCGCCGGGATCGCGTTGCCGTTCGCGTCGAACCCCGCCGGCCGGTAGACGCTCAGGTACGTGTCCATGCGGTAGGCGGCGCCCGCGAGGACGGCGAGGAGCGCCGCCCCGAACAGGCGACCGCGGTTCGCTTGCACCCTCGGCACGAGGAACAGGATCGCGGGGGCGAGGAACAGCGCCATCTCCACGAGGAACAGGCCCGTGTAGAAGTTCGCGCCGAGATAGCGGAGCTTGCCGCTCCAGGCGATGTCCCCGAGCCGCAGCGCCACGTAGAAGAAGAGCAGGCCCGCGTTCACCTTCGAGAGCTGCGCAAGCAGCTTCTGGTCGTGCTCCCCGTTCCAGGCGAGCTTCAGGATCGTGACGAGCGCGACGACCGCCCCGAAGCCCATCGAGAGGCAGGAGACGAGGAACAGCGTCGGGAGGAGCGCGGTGTGCCAGAGCGGGTGGACCTTCGTCTCGGCGATGAGCATCAGGCCGCCGAGGGAGCTCTGGTGCATGCTCGGGAGCACGATCGCGAGCGCGATGATGAACGGCATCGCCTTCGCGAGCTTCGGGCCCCACCTCTTGCCGATTGCCGCCCAGCGCGGGTGCTTGCTCGCGGCCGCGCCCTCGAGGACCGAGGGCATGACCTCGACCCAGAGCACCGTCACGTACGCGATCACGCAGACCGCGACCTCGAGCAGCGCCGAGGAGAGGTTCCAGTAGGGGACCCACGGCAGCCAGTACGCGTTCCAGTAGCGGCCGAGCGCGACCACGATCGAGCTCGCGCCGAGCGTGTACGCGATGGCGCCGACCAGCACGGCGGGCCGGACGAGGCCGTGGTACTGGCCCTTGTTGAAGGCGTAGGTGAGAAGCCCGACCGAGAATGCGCCCGCGCCGATGCCGGTGAAGACGACGACGTTGAGCGGCTCCCAGATGCCCCAGGTGAAGCCGTCGGTCATGTTCGACACGGGCCCGACGCCCACGACGAACCGGTACAGCATGACCGCCGCTGCGAGGGCGAAGAGCGCGAGCAGCTTCACCATCGAGGGACCGAGCAGCTGCCCTCCGATCGCCTTCGGGTGTCCGTGGGCGCTCATCGCTTGCCCTCCCGGCCGTGCTCGGCCGCCTCTTCCTTCTTCTTGTTGCGCTTGATCACGAACGCGAGGCCGGCGTAGAGCGCGATCGGCGTGATGCCGTGCAGGTACGGCGCGTGCGAGACCTTCTCCGAGAGCTCCGCGCTGGACCGCTCGGGGAGCACTGGGAGGCCGAGCGCGCTGAACTCGACGCCCTTCGGCGCGAGGTACAGGACCTGGGTCCCGCCGCCGTCGTGCTCGCCGAAGACCTTCGCCGCGTAGCGCTCCGGCTCGGCCGCGACGCGCCGCTTCGCCTCGGCGAGCACGTCGGCGCGCTTGCCGTAGACGACCGCCTGCCGCGGGCACACCTCGCAGCAGGCCGGGTTCGCGACGGCGAGCGGGCCCTCCTTCTTCGGGTCCGCGCGGTGCCGGCACAGCTCGCACTTCACGATCTTCGGGAACGCGTCGTCCCACTCGAACTTCGGCACGTTGAACGCGCAGCCGATCTGGCAGTAGCGGCAGCCGACGCAGAGGTCCTTGTCCCAGAGGACGATGCCCGTCGCGATGGGCCGCTCGCCCTTCATGAGCCGCTTGCCCTGCGCCTCCTTGTGGAGCGCACCCATCATGCAGACCGACACGCAGGACGGGTCGAGGCAGTGCATGCACTGCTGCTTCATGTACGTCTGCTGCTCGCCGCCCGCGTACGCCTTGATGATGTTCTTCGTCGTGCCGTTCAGGTCGTTCGGCGCGTCGTACTGGCCGTCCGGGGTCCGGTCGTACGGGAGCTCGTTGACCTCCTTGCACTTCGTGACGCACGCGCGGCAGCCCACGCAGCGCGTCGCGTCGAACAGCATGCCGACCGACTCGGGGAGAGGCGCGACCGCCTCGCGCGCCTCCGCCCTGCCGGCGAGCGCGGTCGCCGCTCCGGCGACGGCCGCTCCCTTGAGCAGGTCTCGTCGTGAGATGGCCATGAGCCTACTCCTTCCCCTGGTCCTTCTCCGTTTCGGAGGAGAGCTTCCTCGTCGCCATGACCCCCGCGCCGACGACGGCACCGGCGATGGCGCTCCCGACCCCGATCGCGATCGCGCCGTTGCCGCGGCCGAGCACGTTGTGGTCCGGGTGGACCGCCGGGTACGCCATCGGGGCGGTCGGCTTCTCGATCGGCAGGTTCGTGTAGATCGGGACGTTGAAGCCGATCCCCTGCTCCGTGCAGCCGACGCACGGGTGCCCGATCGCGACGGGCCACGCGCCCGGCACCTCGCAGAAGTCGAGGAGCGAGCAGTTGGCGTGCGTCTGCGGGCCCTTGCAGCCGAGCTTGTAGAGGCACCAGCCGTTGCGGTGGCCCTCGTCGCCGAACGACTGCGCGAAGCGGCCTGCGTCGAAGTGGGGGCGGCGCTGGCAGTCCTCGTGGATCACGCGGCCGTAGGCGAACTTCGGGCGGCCGAGATCGTCGAGCGCCGGGAGCGTGCCGAAGGTGGCGAACTGGAGGACGGTGCCGAGCAGGTTGTACGGGTTGGCCGGGCAGCCGGGCAGGGTGACGACGGTCTTGCCCTTGAGGAGCTGCGGGACGCCGGTCGCGCCGGTCGGGTTCGGCGCCGCGGACGGAACGCCGCCCCACGAGGCGCACGAGCCGATCGCGATGATCGCGCCGGCCTTGGCGGCGACCGCGTGCAGCGTGTCGATCGCCTTCTTGCCGCCGACCTGGCAGTAGATGCCGCCGTCCTTCTCGGGAATGGCGCCCTCGACGACGAGGACGAACTTGCCCTCGTTCTCGTGCAGGGCCTTCTCGAGCGCCTCCTCGATCTGGCGGCCGGCCGCCGCGAACAAGGTCTCGTGATAGTCGACCGAGATGAGGTCGAGGATCAGCGCGGCCACGTCGGGGTGGCTCGTGCGGAGCAGCGACTCGGTGCAGCCGGTGCATTCCTGGAAGTGAAGCCAGATGACCGAGGGCTTCCTTCCCTTGGCCACGTTCTCCGCCATCTTCTCGCCGGCCCACGCCGGGAGGCCCACGGCCGCCGCCGCGGTGGTGCAGACCTTGATGAAGTCACGGCGGGAGAACCCCTTCGTCTCCAGCCCGAACACATCGGAGCCCATTTCGTTCATTCCGTCCTCCGGGTGGCGCGAAGACTACTGCTCCGGTCCTAAATTACAACCTCCTAAGATTCCGGCGCTTTTCGGAAATTGGGTCGACGCAATCATTGCGTCCCGGTCTTGCGTCAAACCGCCGCCGTGCGGCGTTGGGCCACCTGTCGGAAGGGCGTCACGATTGATCTCAGTCACGGTTGATCCCGACAAAAAACGAAAACGGCCCCACAAAATGGCGGTTGTGGAGTCCACGAGGCAACATTGACGGGATGACTCCACGACAAAATTGCGCAAGCAATTTTGGGTCGAAAATGCACGGGTGATCGCCGGAACGGCGCGAGCGAGCGCGAGAACGGGTCGGCGCGCGACGTCCGCGCGTAGACGGCTCGAGCTGTCGATGACACAGGGTGAATGAGTCACGCCTGCTTACCTCGTGCAGAGACGCACGATGGGTGAACGGCGCCGGAGGGCGCCGCCCGAGGGTTCGTCCGGCGTCGACGTTCAGCGCGCCGCGCTGGGGTCGGCGAGCTCGGGGGCGACGACGGCCCGCGGCGTGAGGTCCAGCGGGGCGAGCTCGACGAGCTCCGCGTCGGCGGGTGCGGCCGAGAGCGTCTCGAAGCGCCGCGCCGCGGGGAGGACCCGCGCCTCCAGCGAGCCGACCGCCCGGTTGTACGCCTCGACGGTGCCGCCGAGCGCGCGCCCGAGCCGCGCGAAGTGACCGCCGAGATCGGCGATGCGCTTGTACAGCTCGCGGCCGAGCGCGGCGACGGTCTCGGCGTTCTCCGCCACCTCGGCCTGACGCCAGCCGTGAGCGACCGCCTTGAGGAGCGCGATGAGCGTCGTGGGCGTCGCGATGATGACCTGCCGCTCGGCGCCGACCTCGAGGAGGGTGGGGTCCGCCTCGAGCGCCGCGGCGTAGAAGCTCTCTCCGGGCAGGAAGAGGACCGCGAACTCCGGCGCGGGCCGCAGCTGCTCCCAGTACGCCTTGCGGCCGAGCTGCTGCACGTGGTCGCGGAGCTGCCGCGCGTGATCGGCGAGCCGCGCGCGCCGCTCGGCCTCGTCGCGCGCCTCGATCGCCTCGAGGTACGCGGACAGCGGCGCCTTCGCGTCGACGACCACGTTCCGCCCGCCGGGGAGGTGCACGACGAGATCGGGGCGGAGCCGGCCCTCGTCCCCGTCGACGGTCGCCTGCTCCTCGAAGTCGCAGCGGTGAAGCATGCCGGCGAGCTCGACGACGCGGCGGAGCTGCAGCTCGCCCCAGCGCCCGCGGGCCTGCGGGGCTCGGAGCGCCTTCACGAGGTTGGCCGCCTCGCCGCGGACGAGCGTCTGCGCCTCCGCCACCTGCCGGAGCTGCTCCGTGAGCGCGCCGTACGCCCCCTCCCGCGCGCGCTCGATCGAGCGCAGCTCGCCGTCGAGCCGGCCGAGCGCGTCGCGGACGGGGGCGAGGAGGGCCGCGATCGCCTCCTCGCGGCGGGCGAGGTCGCCGTCGGCGGCGGCGCGCTCGCGGCCGAGCGCGGCCCGGGCGAGCTCCAGGAAAGAGGCGGTGGAGGCGCGGAGCGCGTCGGCGGAGAGCGCCTTGAACGCGTCGGAGAGCCGCGCCCGCGCGTCCTCCACGAGCGCGCGCTTCTCCGCGGCGCCGGCTCGCTCCGCGGTGAGCGTCGCCTCGAGCTCGGCGATCCGCACCGCCCGCTCGGCAGAGCGCCGCGCATCGCCGCTCCGGGCGAGCCAGCCGAGGGCGGCGCCGAGCGCGAGGCCGAGCGCAAAGAGGAGGAGAGCGGTCGCGTCCATGCGCGAAAGCGTACTCCCCCGGTCTGTCCGCTCCGCTCGTCGACGCGGTGTGAAGAAGCGCCCGATTGGAGCGATCCCGTGCACGTGAACGAGCCCGAGCCCGAGCCCGTCCTCGAGTCGGGCGCGGGCTCGTTTACGGGCTGGCCAGCCGAGCTGCGTTGTATGAAGGAGCCTCGACACCTCCGGAGGAAGCCGATGCTCGTCCCGCTCCGTCCCCTCGCCACCGCCCTCGCGCTCGCCGCGCTCCCCGCCGCGGCCGCGGCGCCCGCCCGGTTCCCGGACGAAGGTGCGCTCCGCCGCGCCGACGCGCGCTACGCACCCGTCGATCTGCGCGTGGACCTGTCGCGGCTCCCCGAGAGCGAGCGGCGCGCGCTCGCGCGGCTGGTCGAGGCGGCCCGGGTGATGGACGCGCTCT
>DATIDF010000295.1:0-6484 GCA_035456445.1 Anaeromyxobacter sp. | reverse complement strand
CGCGCCGGACGCGCAACTACGTGGGGACGATCTTCGGCGGGTCGATGTACGCCGCCGTCGACCCCATCTACATGCTCATGCTCATCCGCTGCCTCGGCGCGGGCTACGTCGTCTGGGACAAGGCGGCGACGATCCGCTTCCTCCGGCCGGGCCGGTCCACGCTCCGCGCGAGCTTCAAGCTGCCAGTCGAGGAGACGGACGCGATCCGGAGCGCGCTCGAGTCGGCCCGATCTGTGGACCGGGTCTACACCGTCGGGCTCGTCGACGGGCAGGGGACCGTCTGCGCCGAGGTCGACAAGACCTTGTACGTGCGGAAGCGGGATCGCTGACGCGCAGCTCGGGTCGACGGGCTCCCGAGCGGACCTCGAAGAGTCGGCGCAGTCGTTGCCGCTCAGGAACGCGCGGCGCGCGAGATCCGCAGGCCGCCCGCGCCGTCCGCGTCGACGAGCGCGACGTCGCCCGGCCCGATGTCGCCCGCGAGGATCCGCTCGGCGAGCGGCGCCTCGACGAGCCGCTGGATCGCGCCGCGCATCGGCCGCGCGCCGAGCGCGGCGTCGAACCCGCCGTTCTCGACGAGGAACGCGATCGCCCCGTCCGTGGCGTCGAAGCGGATCCTCCGCTCCGCCTCGAGCCGGCGGGACGAGCCGGCGAGGAGCAGCCGCGCGACCTTCGCGACGTCCTCGCGCGACAGCGGCGAGAAGGAGACCCGCTCGTCGAGCCGGTTCCAGAGCTCGGGCGGGACGCTCCCCCGGGCGGCCTGGAGGACCCGGTCCTCGCGCGGTGCCGCCCGCTCCGCGGCGCCGAACCCCATCGCCCCCGTGGAGGTGCGCGTGGCCTCGGCGGCGCCGAGGTTCGAGGTGAGGATGACGACCGTGTTCGAGAAGTCGACCTGGCGGCCGCGACCGTCGGTGAGGCGCCCCTCCTCCAGCACCTGCAGGAGCAGCATCTGGACGTCGCGGTGGGCCTTCTCGATCTCGTCGAGCACGACCACCGACGCCGGGCGGCGGCGGATCGCGTCGGTGAGCTGCCCGCCCTCGCCGTAGCCGACGTAGCCCGGCGCGGCGCCGACGAGGCGCGCGACGCCGGTGCTCTCTGCGCACTCGCTCATGTCGAGCTGGACGAGCGCGTCGCGCGAGCCGTACAGCGCGTCGGCGAGGGCGCGGGCGAGCTCGGTCTTGCCGACGCCGGTGGGGCCGAGGAACAGGAACGAGCCCATCGGCCGGCGGGTCGCGAACCCGGCGAAGTTGCGCTTCAGCACCGAGGCGACGCGCGCGATCGCGCCGGCGTGGCCGACCACCCGCTCTCGGAGCGCGGCCTCGAGCCCGAGGATCCGCTCGCGATCCGAGGCGAGCAGGCGCGACTCCGGGATGCCCGCCACCTTCGCGACAGTGCGGGCGACGTCCGCGGCGTCCACCTCCGCGGCGCCGGCGCGCGACGCCCGCGATCCGGCGAGATCGAGCACGGCGACCGCCTTGTCCGGCAGGAAGCGATCCGTGATGTAGCGAGCCGAGAGCGACGCGGCGGCCTCGAGCGCGCCCTCCGCGAAACGCACGCGGTGGTGCTTCTCGTAGCGCGGCGCGAGCCCGCGCAGGATCGTGACGGTGTCGGGGACCGACGGCTCGCGGACGAGGACCGGCGTGAAGCGGCGCTCGAGGGCGGGGTCCTTCTCGATGTGCTGGCGGTACTCGTCGTGCGTGGTCGCGCCGACGCAGGGGAACTCGCCGCGGGCGAGCGCCGCCTTGAGCTCGTTCGCCGCGTCCTGCGGCCCCTCGCCGGTCGCGCCCGCGCCGATGAGCGTGTGGATCTCGTCGATGAAGACGACCACCCTGCCGCCTGCGCGGCGCACCTCCTCCTGGATGCCGAGGAGCTTCTCGGAGAACGCGCCGCGGAGCTGTGTGCCGGCGACGACGCTCGCCATGTCGATCTCGACGACCACCCGCTCTCGCGCGCTCTGGAGGAGCCGCTGCGCGATCCCCTCGGCGATCGCGGTCTTGCCGACGCCGGGCTCGCCCACGAGGAGCGGGTTGTTCGTGCGCCGCTTCCCGAGGACGTCGATCGCCTCCTCGACCTCCTGCTCTCGTCCGACGAGCGGATCGAGCCGGCCGGCGGCGGCGAGCTCGGTCAGGTTTCGCCCGAGCTGCGAGAGCCAGGGGAACTCCTTGGGATCGAGGGCGTGGGGGCTCCTCGACTTCGCGCCGCCTCTGGCGGCGCTACGCTCGGGATGAACGGCCTCGAGCGATCCGGTCGGGGTCGAGGTCGGGGTCCTTCGACTTCGCTCCGCGGCTTGCGCCGCGTCGCTACGCTCAGGATGACCGGCCTCGAGCGATCCGGTCGGGGTCGAGGTCGGGGTCGAGGTCGGGGTCGAGTCCTCGCCCATCGCCTGCCCGAGGTCGCCCTCGAGCTCCGGATCCCGCCGCGGATCCGCGGCGCGCCCGCGCGCCACCGGCTCGCGGCGGGCGGGGACGATCGGCTGCGCCGGCCGCACCTGCACCGGCTGCAGCTCCCGGAGCCGGCGCGGCATGCGGGCGGTGAAGTACGAGAGCGCGACGTTCCGCAAGGTCGAGAGCTGGAGCCCGCAGGCGCCGAGGAGCTGGTGCGCGGCGCTCGCACGGACGCGCCCCATCGCGATGAGGAGGTGCAGGCAGTCGACCTCCTCCGCCCCGACCGACTCCGCCACCTCGCGCGACCGCTCGCGCAGGTCGCGCAGCACGCCCTCGGCCTCCTTGGGCTTTCCGGTCATCGCCGCGAGGATCCGGTCCTCGTCGATCCCCCGCTCCTTCAGCAGGATCTCGGCCCGGTTCGGGACCGTGAAGAAGGCGAGGAGCTGGTGGGCACTCGTGAGCTTCTGGTTGACGCTCGTCGCGATGTCCGCTGCTTCCGCGATGACCTGCGCCAGCTCCATCGACTCGATGACGGGGGGCATTCGTCGGTAAGGTGCGATATCGGCCCCAAAGGGTCAAATTCCCGACCGATCCGCTATGTTCGTCCTTCATGCGCCGCCTCCTCTCCGCCGCCCTCCTGCTCCTCGCCGCCTGTCGCACCGCTTCGCCACCCCCGCTCGTCACCGAGCGCCAGCCGCCGCTCGTCCTCGAGACGCCCGTGCCCGAGCCGCGCATCGCGCTCGTCCTCGGCGGCGGGGCGGCCCGCGGCTTCGCCCACATCGGCGTCATCCGCGTCCTGGAGCAGGAGCGCATCCCCGTGGACCTGGTGGTCGGGACGAGCGTCGGGAGCCTCATCGGCGCGGTGTACGCGAGCCATCGGGACAGCTTCGAGCTCGAGTGGACCGCCTTCCAGCTCGACAAGGACGACCTGTTCGACTTCGGGATCGTGAACGCCGTCGTCGGGATGGGCTACGCGAAGGGCGAGAAGCTCGAGCGGTTCGTGCGCGAGAACGTGAAGCAGAAGGAGATCGAGAAGCTCCGCATCCCGTTCGCGGCCGTCGCGGCCGACCTGAACTGGGGCGAGCGGGTGGTGCTCGACAAGGGATCGGTCGCGCGCGCGGTCCGCGCCTCGTCGGCGATCCCAGGCGTGTTCGAGCCGGTCGAGCACCAGGGCAAGCTCCTCGTCGACGGCGGCGTCGTCGACAACATCCCCATCGACGTGGCGAAGGCGAAAGGCGCGGACCTCGTCATCGCCGTGGACATCGGTGCCGACGTCGGGAACACCGACATCAAGAACGTCGTCGACGTGATGCTCCAGGCGACGAACATCATGTTCGCCGTGAACGTCGGCTTCCGGCGCCAGGGCGCCGACGTGCTCGTGCAACCGAAGGTGGGCGGCGTCGGCATGCTCGACTTCTCGAAGAAGAAGGAGTGCATGCTGGCCGGGATCGAGGCGGCGCGCGGGGCGGTGCCGCGCATCCGCGCAGCGATCGACCAGTGGAAGGCGCGCAAGGCGCTCGAGCGAACGCCGCGGGGCTGACGAGCCGCCGCTGGACGGCGTGTCGCACCCCGTGGCGGCTCCCCCTCACGGGAGCGGCGCCCTCCCGGCGCGGCGAGCGTAGGCTCGAGGTGGAGGTGCGCCATGTCCGAGAAGACGCCGCTGCCGCCCCCACGAGAGCTGCTCGTCCGCAGGGAGGACCGCGCCCAGATCCAGGAGGAGTCCGCCCGGCATCCCTGGAATCCGAGGTCGGAGATCCACGGCTACATGCTCGGCCGGAGGACCGGGCTCACCCGCGTCGGCGTGAACCTGCTCCGCGTGCCGCCCGGCAAGGAGTCGTTCGTGTTCCACCGCCACCTGCGCGAGGAGGAGTTCGCCTTCGTCCTCTCCGGGAAGGGCGTCGTCGACATCGGTAACGAGACGTTCGAGATCGGCCCCGGCGACTTCCTCGGCTTCCCGTCGGGCAGTCACCCGCACAACATTCGCAACACCGGCACCGAGGACCTCGTCTACCTGTCGGGCGGCGAGAACCGGAACGCCGAATTCTCGGAGTTCCCGCGCGACGGCAAGGTGATGGTCCGCATCGGACGCGACGTGACGGTGTACCCTTCGGCCCTCGGCGAGCCGTTCTGGCCGAGGACCCCCGCGGCGGAGGGGGAGTGAGAGGGAGAGCATGGAAGGCAGTCAGCGGTGATCTTCGCGGCGGTCGCGCTCGCAGTCGCGCTCGGTCAGGCCGCGCCGCCGCCCGATGAGGCTGCGCCGCCGGCAGCCACGCGGTCGCGTCCGGCTGGGCTGGTGCCGCTTCGCGTCGAGGCCGCCGCCGACGGGAGCCCCACCGCGTTCCGTGAAGGCGACCCGGCGCCGCTCCGAGGCGTGGACATCTACCGGGCCGTGCTCCGGCTCGACCTCGTGGAGCGGCACGACCGTGCGCGGATCGCGAGACGCGCCCTCCTCGTCGGCAGCGTCGTCGCGGCCCTCGGCGGCCCCGCGCTCGGGTACGCGCTCGGATCGGCGGCGGCCCAGCCCACCGTCAACTGCTGGGTGTTCGGCGACGACGGCCAGCCCATCCCCGAGTGCCGGCCGAACGCGGAGATCGAACGCGAGAACGACCGCAAGCTGCGCCGCGGCGTGCTCGTCGGCACGGGGGTCGGGGTCGCGCTGTCGGCGTTGTTCCTCGTCTCCGGGCTAGCGATCCAACCGCCAGTCCCCGATCTCGCCGAGGCGCAGACGCTCGCGACTCGCTTCAACGCGCGCCTCGAGCGCCCGGCGCCCCAGCCCCGCGCGCAGCTCCGGCTCGAGCCCGTGGAGGGGGGCGGGTGGGTGGGGATCGCAGGGAGGTTCTAGCAGAGCGAGATCGCGCGACGGGCGGTCGGGCTCAAGGTGTCGCCCTGGACCGTCCCGTCCACCTGGGTTAATGAGCGCCCGATGCCCGCCCCCTGCCGATTCGACGCGCAGTATTTCCGCCGGTTCTACGGCGGCCCTGGCAAGACCCACTCCGCCACCGAGATCGGCCGCCTCGCCTGCGGCGTCGACGGTCTCGCCGCTTGGCTCGGCGTGGAGATCCGCTCCGTGCTCGACGTCGGCGCCGGGACGGGCCTGTGGCGGACCTGGTTCCGAAGGCATCGCCCCGACGTGCGCTACCGCTCGATCGACGTGTCGCCCTTCGCCTGCGAGCGCTACGGCCACGAGCTGCGTGACATCTCCCGCTGGTGCGCTCGCGAGCGGTTCGATCTCGTCGTGTGCCACAGCGTGATCCAGTACCTGGACGACGCTGCGGCGGAGCGCGCCATCGACCACATCGGCCGGATGTGCCGCGGGCTCCTCTATCTCGAGGTGGTCACGAAGGCCGACCTCCCGATCCTCGATCTCGAGAAATCCGACACCCGCATGGACCTGCGCACCGGGCGCTGGTATCGCGCGCGGCTCGGCCGGCACTTCTTCCAGGTCGGCGCCGGGCTGTGGGCGTCGAGGCGGAGCCCGGTGCAGCTGTTCGAGCTCGAGGCGCCGACCGCCGACGCGGGCCGCGACTGAGCGCGCGCGGTCTAATCCCAAGGTCACTCAGCGGGGCCTCAGACCTCAGAGGTTGTGAAAGATCCCGGGCCGTCGCGAGACGCGCGATGCCGTTCCTCGACTACGGTCCCGCTTCGCGGAACCTACGCTCGGGATGAACGGACCCGAGCCGGGCACACGACGACCGAGCAGCGCAGGCGTGCCTGTAAGGCCTCATCATTCATCACAGTCGGGCAACCGTTCTGCCGGGAACGGCCGTGTTCGCCAGGCAGGCGGCCCCGAGGCTGGCTCGAGACGAGGGGTGGGCCCGGACCGTTACCGAGGACCGGAACCGTTGCCGCGCGATCGGCTCCCAAGAAGCTCGAAGGCGAGACGCGGCACCGGGGCCAGTTTCGGCTCGGGGCGCGGGGCCGTGGGCGGCGGCCAGGGCTCATTTCACTCATAGTTTCTCGTCGTCGCCCGAGCAACCCATTTGCCCGTCGTTAAACCAGTTGACGTGTTTCTCTCGCATCTCGCCTTCCGCGGCGCGAGCAGCGCGAGAACACGCGCCTCGCAGCGCTCGCGGGCCACCCGGCGGCGCCGGCGCCGCGCGGGA